>CALGLU010000023.1 GCA_937959275.1 uncultured Saprospiraceae bacterium
AGCCATATTAAATTGTTCTTTTCCGCCTTCTCTGCGTTACAGAACCGACCTTGATAGCTTTGGCTATCAAAGCGAACCTGTGCCTTGAGTAGACGAAAAATAACTGCTTTCATACAGCCATTTATTTAGTGCTTGAGACACTAGTACCTCAAGAACTATTTGACTTACGGATTCTAGGCAGAGCAATTAAGAACATAGTCCCTTGGTCCTTTTTCGATTTTAATTCAATCGTACCTTCAAGATTTTCTACAATTTTCTTACAAATGGCTAGCCCCATGCCTGAGCCTGTATATAAATCAGAAGAATGCAATCTAGTAAACATCTTAAATATTTGTTCTTGGTATTTCTCTTCGATACCGATACCATTATCTTTGAATGTAAGTACAATTTCATTAGGTCGACTATGGCTCTCGATATTGACTTCGGGAGATCTATTTTCATTATACTTTAAACCATTTTCAATTAAATTTTGGAAGAGTAGTTTTAACTGCACTCTATCACCTATAACTTGCGGTAGTCGTTTAGCCTTAATAGTAGCAGATTTTTGAATGATTTCGTTTGAAAAATTCTCTTTGACTTCATCGATTAATGTATTTAGATCAACGGATTCTTTTGGAAAGGAATTAGATTCTAAATGGGAATAACTTAAAATATCTCCTATTAAATTATGGAGTTGCTCTGCACTTTTTTTAGACGACTGGATATACCGATTAATCTGTTCATTAGATTTATCATACTTTAATTCAATTAATCCGAGATAGCTATACAGATTTCTCAATGGTGTTTTCAAATCATGCGCTGCTACATATGCAAAACGCTCCAACTCTTCATTTTTAAGCTCAAGTTTCGCTTTTTGCGCAACACTCAATTTGTGAAAATCTCGATTTTCAGAGAGCACTTTATATGTCAATAACCCGATGATCAACGCACTATATACAAGTGCCATAAAATTACTACTAGAATTAATATCATTTATTAATGGAGCATTTTCTAGATTTCCAAATGTAATTAAGCAGAAGTAAATCAAGAAAATACCTATAGACAAACAAAAAGATGTTTTGCCATTGAAAAAATAAAAACCACAAACCATGTAGACCAAAAATAAAGGTTCTAATTGAAGTCCGCGACCATATAGCAGCATTAAAAAACTTGTAAACAAGGTGCCAACGACCACAATCCAAAACCTGGATAATTTGTACTTATGAAAATAGTTGAATACTAATGGCGGGAGAATGACCATAGCCCATAAAAAATTAGTCATTACCTCCACTGGATCAGCTCCTTGAAAAAACTCTGAGGCAAAGGTCAGGATCAACATGGGTGTTGTACAAATCATGACAAGATTTGACAATTCAACCCTAAGTTTTTGAGAAAAATTTAGGTCAGGTGTAATTCCTGTTTGTTCTATATATCGATATAATTGTTTTAACTCTTCCAACACCCTTTTGCAAAAGATCAAAAATTAATCCAAAACTAAGGTAAAGTGAGCTTTAATAAAACTACGGATCGACTACTTATTCAAGTCCTTCGTAACATGTATCGTTAAAGGCAGGAGTACAGAAACAGAGAAAAATCAACTCCTCAGTGCCTGTGTTTTCTATTCTTTGTGGCATATTTGGAGGAATTCGAATCACATCGTTCGCTTTTACAGACTTTGTAAAGTCTTCACCCAATTCAATTCGTCCTTGGCCAGTCAAAATATAGTAGACTTCTGCCGTTTCCTTAAGTCTATGCCATGCTGTCTTGACCCCAGGCTCTACTCTCGCTCTGGCTAGAGATTGTGACCTGTCATCTTTTTCATTGATTAATTCTAGAATATGGCATCGTTCTTCTGTATAAAACTCATTCTCCAGATCTGTTACAAAGTGCTTTTGTATGTATTGCATGTAGGCCAATTAATGATTTACAATTTTTCTTATAAATGTAAATAAATTGTTTGCAATCGTGTCATAGGAAACAATCATATTAGGTCCATCGGCATTCCCTACAATGATGTCACACCAACGATGTTTTTTTGTATACGATCCCTTTCTAACCAAATTCTATTGACATCAATACACTGATATTTCTTAATCATTTTGTAACTTCCATACACATGAAACGAAGAGAGTTTATCACAAGCACCGCGATCGCAGCTTCAGTTATGAGTTGTAGATCGACTAGCCAAACCTTTCAATCTATTAGCGGCATTGAAACGTCTAATCTCAAGCTTAGCCTGGCTGCCTATTCGCTTAGATCAAGGCTGCCTAATTTTAGATCGTCTGCAGATGCACAATCTGATTTTCAAATGGAGGACTTTATTCGCTTGGCAAGCAGCTGGCCCATTGATGCTGTTGAGTTAACCTCTTACTTTTTACCACAGGTCTGCCCTCTTGAGCGCACCAATGGCTTAAAGAAATTAGCACACGAGCAAGGTCTCGACATCAGTGGAGGAGCCATAGGCAACAATTTTTCCTATGATCCCAAAAGCATAGAACTCTCACGTCAAATGAGTTATACCACGCAATGGATAAAGACCTATGCAGAAATGGGTGTGCCAGTCATTCGGGTTTTTGCAGGTAAGCCAGATAAGGGTGTAGATCAAAAAAAAGCTGTCAATAATATTATTGAAAATATGAAACGAGCGACTGATATTGCCAGTGATTATGGCGTTATCTTAGCCATGGAAAATCATGACTTTACAACTAACATCGATCGATTTTTAGACATTGTGCATGCTATTGACTCGCCTTGGTTTGGTGTGAATTTTGACTCCGGTAATATTGCGCCAACGGCAGATCCATATAAAGAACTAGAACGAATTGCACCCCTAGCGGTCAATGTTCAGTTGAAGGTTGCGATACCAATCAACGGTGTAAAACAAGAAGCAGATATTCCGCGACTAATTTCTATCATTAAAGACAGTGGCTATAAAGGATACGTTGTCCTTGAATATGAAGAGAATGAAGATCCTATGGTCGCCGTTCCAAGATATTTGAATCAACTTAACACATTGATCTAATACGGGAACCTAGATTTATGACTAAATTTTCAAACCTATTTCTTCAACTGTTTATGCTACTTGTCATGACTCTCTCTTGTAAAACAGAACGCTTAGTCAATAGAGATGAGCCAGCCAAAATCAAAACGGTGCAGTCAAAAGACATGGATGATCCGATTCATGTTTTACTGTTTTCTGCAACTGGCTGGTATCGGCATCCTGAGATTCCGTTGATCAATGGCTGGCTAGTGCGGCAGGGTGGTTTGCGCAATATACAGTTTGATGTCAGTGAGACAGGGAGTGACATCACTGCCGAGTCATTGGCAAACTATGATGTGTTGTTTTTGAACAATGCCAATGTATTAGATAAAGTGATGACTGCTGAGTCGCGGGATGCGGTGGTGGATTGGTATCGTGATGGTGGCGCTATTTTTGCGCTGCATGCGACGCTTGTGCATCAGGAAGAATGGCCGTGGTTGTTGGAGTTGGGTGGTTGTGATTTTAATAGTGATTCAGATTTTTTGCGTGCGAGAGTGATGGTTGATCCGGCGGCGGTGGAGCATCCTAGTGTTGCGGGGATGGGTAGTGAATTTTGGTATGAGGCCGATTGGACGAATCATACGCAATCGGTGACGGGGACGCCTGGCTTGCAGGTGTTGTTGCGGGTTGATGAGTCAAGTTATGAGCCTGTGAGGGATTATTTTAAGACGAGAGGAGGGAAGGCGATGGGGGCAGACCATCCGATTGCGTGGATTCGAGAGTGGGATGGTGGTCGATTTTTTTATACGGAGCTGGGGCATGATTTGAGGTCGGTTGATACGGCGTTTGGGCGGCAGCATATTTTTGAAGGGGTGAGGTGGTTGGCGGGGAAGTAGGCAGTGGATAGTGGATAGTGGATAGTGGATAGTGGATAGTGGATAGTGGATAGTGGATAGTGGATAGTGGATAATGGATAGTGGATAGTGGATATTGGATATTGGATATTGGATATTGGATAATGGATAATGGATAATGCTATATATTAGTGAGGTTAAAAGGTGATTAAATTGGCTTTGTCTTTGAAAAAATTAAAAGCAAAATTATAGTATAAAAGAGTGTCCTGCCTGCTAACTTTATTAATAAATTTTTACGTTATCTATCGACGATAAACTTCATGATTTCATCGAGAGTTGGATTAATGGCAATAATTTTACCCGTGTTTTTAATCAGAAATTGAGCACCGCCCCCATTACTAATTCCATATTTTTCCCAAATCTTATTTTGATCTGATATCTCTACATAGCTTATCCACGGATAGTCGTATTTATTAATTGCTCTGAGCCCATCATCAATATTATTAATTCCCCCGACAACGCTAACAACATTCATATTAGATCTTAATTCGGTATAGATCTCCTTAATATTCATACTCTTTTTAATGCATGGACCGCACCAAGGTGCCCACATGTCAAGAAGTGTGAATTCATTGTCACCAATTTTATCAGACAGATTCACAGTCTTTTCATCATTGTGCTGCAATGTAATATCAATATACTCCTGCCCTATTTTGGCACTCCTTAAAGCTGTGTAAAGATTAATAGCTCTCTCTATCAATGGATGATTTATTTCATGTTGGGTGTAATACTCCTGGTATTTTTCAAATACAGATTCTTCCTTAAACAATTGATCTGCATCTCGAAGAATGTTTACATATTCATTTAGTCCTAAAATAGTTGTATCGTTTAAGAAGTATTGATATTGAAATTCTAAGGCGACAGCGTTTAAGGAATCGAGTTTAACTTTTGCACTGTTCCACTGGTCTGATTGTTCTTCTGATTGGAATAGCTTATCATATATTTCATTTTCCACTAAGCTAAATTCTTTGGCATAAGAGTTTTGAAATTCAATTTTCCTTATCAACAAATCACTTCCCTGTATTTTGTTGTTTTCAAATTCTATCGAAGGGTATAGTTCAAAATCTATTGTGCCGCCTTGTGGAAAGAATGTAATGGGTATCCAAGCGCCATGTTCTAATTCACTTTTAAAAGCAAGTGAGTATTCTTCTATAAATTCATGATCTAAAGTGTATTCGAATTGTCCCTTGAGATTCACAGGAATTTCTATACCATTATATCTCCAATCTTCATGAGATTGAGTTAGAACTAAAATAGCGTCATTCTGATTCCTTATATCTCCTTTTAACTTAGTTTGATATTGAGCACTTAGAGTAATCCATATCAATAGAAAACCAACTGACAATGTGTACTTCATAATTATCCTTTTGTAATATCATATTAGAATAGTATCATTCAATTGAGTTGCTACTACTATAGACAGTTCTTTTATTACAAATAGTTGGAATATCGATTTAAAAGTTACCGTTTCGAAATTTTGTTATTGGAAATTAAGCGTTGCCTGTTGCATTTAAATCTGTTGATCTCTGGATTTCTCTTCTTGAGGTGTTTTTGGCTGACGCCACTATTGACTCGCTTTCTCCATCTCTTAAAGCTTGACTCTTTAAGTGATTTTCGCATGAGTTGAATGACATCCTTCTCGGTTAAGTTGAATTGGAATAGAATCGCCTCAAAGGGTGTTCGATCTTCCCAAGCCATACCTATGACTCTATCAACTTCTCTTTCAGAAAGGATGGTTTTCTCTTTTTTCATCACACAGATAACACTTAGTTGGTATAAGAGTTCAAGTCTTCAATTAAAAAGCACAGTTAAAATAAAATTGTTCGCCTATAGAGCATCTGCAACTCCAAAGTTATTGACTTGGATCCATTCACCTGATTCTAAATTATGGAGATGAATATTCCCAATTCTGACACGAATTAAGCGTAAGGTTGGGAAGCCCACTGCGGCAGTCATTTTGCGTACTTGTCTAAATTTACCCTCTCTTAATGTTATGGATACCCAGCTTGTCGGTCCGTGTCGATCATCTCTAATTTTTTTTATTCGCTCCTTAAACGATGGAGCACTATCGTGCTTATACGCTTTGCACGGCAATGTTTTGTATTTCTTATCTCTTAATCCAATTTCTACACCTTCTTGTAGGCGCAGAACAGCTTCACTCGTAATTTGTCCATCTACTTGAGCAAAATATTCCTTTTCAACTTTTTTACTTCTGACTTGCTCACTTACCTTGCCATCTGTCGTTAAAAATAGTAGGCCCTCAGAATCTTCGTCTAAGCGTCCAATTGACATTGTACCTTCAGGAAAATCGTTTAGCTCACCTAATAATTTTTTATTTCTTCGTTTGTTTTGATTGTTTACAAACTGAGACAAGTATCCATATGGTTTATGAATTATATAATGCGAGTGCTTTGACATCGACCGCAAATATATATTTTTCTTGTAGATTGGATTGGATCTACAACATCTTGTGATGTGGTGAATCGTTTAGTTAAGAACTGCATTTACTTTTTATAATTACAGGGCTTAACTAAACGACATTGCGCTCTTTACACTATTCAGATAATTTTTTACCAATCATCTCTTGTCCGCCTTGCAGTAAGGTTAAACTTTCAATGTCTCCGTTTTCACCACGATTAAATGTGATTTGGGCGGTTATTACTTTTACATAAAATACATCATTTGATTTAGGGAATATATCAATGACTGGTTGTCCTGTAGCCTGAGTTTTCATCTGATTGCCTTCTTTGAAGACCGAGAGGATGAAGCCTTGCATTAATTCATAGTCACCAACATATGATTCTAAAATATCATCTGGAACGATAAACTCTTTTACCAAATCAGTCGTATCCTCGCCTAGCTTTTTCAACATATCTATACCGTGCTGATTCGCAGGATTCATCTCCACCGCAATTTTATAATTCTTTATTGCTCCTTCATCATCACCCAACTCCATCAGTGCCTCCGCATAACTGTCATAGACATTATAGGAGCCTGGAAACTCATCTACGTTTACTTTAAACAACTGCGCCGCTTCTTGTACAAGACCCTCACCCATTAATTGATAGCCAATTTGATTTATCTCTCGTTCGTTGACATCAAAAGCATCATCATCCTTATTGGCCTTGAAGTGCTCGATACCAGATTCTATTCCGTTTTTTTGGATAACAGCTAACACATCAAAAGCAAGAGACTTTTTAGGAAGGTCATAGCCTACACCATTCATAATACCTCGGATGGCATTTGTCATTTGGTTGAGTGGTGCGCCTCCCGTATTATTTAAAAGGACAATCAAAGATTTATTAGTTGTTGCTCTAGATATATTCGTATTAAACCCATTGATACCACCACCATGAGAAATCGTTGTAATACTATCGGTTGTATTTCCAATTGGTTCTTTACCTATGCCCCAGCCATAGGCATAATGCGAGTTGCCAAATGCACGGATGGATGGTTTAAAAAACAAATCCATATATTTTTGCGGTAATAATGAATTGGTATACAAAGCCTGATCCCACAGATATAGATCTTCAACTGTAGAATATAGTGAACCCGCTGCATATGGTATGGACATATCTAAGAAAGGAGAGTTCATAAAACCACTTCCATTTTTCTCATACCCTGTCGCTCTGTTTTTCAAGATATCTCCATGCAGATCATATCCTGAGTCATCCATACCAAGTGGTGTAAATATATTATCAGTCAGTAATTCACTATAGCTCTTATCAGATAACTTCTCTATAATGACACCTAACAAAAAATAACCAGAATTACTATAATTGAATTGTTCACCAGGAGTGAATTCCAAGTCTTTGTCTTCAAACTTCTTTACAAATTCGTCTGGTGTATATGGATTGCGGCTTTCGTCGGCAAAAAATCCTGGAAATGCTGTATAGTTAGGTATTCCAGAAGTGTGGGTTAATAAATGATGAGTTGTTATTTGATCTCCAGATTCTTTGGGATAGTCTGGCAAATACTGTGTGATGGGTGCATGTAAGTCGAGCTTGCCTTCAGCTGCTAGCTGCAATATCAGCATCGCCGTAAATTGCTTTGTAATAGACCCAAGTCGATGTTTGGTATTAGCCGCATTGGGAATGTCCCATTCCATATTGGCGAATCCGAATCCTTTTTTATACACGACCTTGCCTTCCTCAGCGACCAATACTGACCCGTTAAATTTGCCGTATTCAAGATATTGATTTAATAGTTGGTCAAGCTGTTCGGTTTTTGTTTGTCCAAAACATATACTACTTGAAATCAACAAGGCTATCACTCCAAAAGCTATCGTTTTAAAAATGGTTCTTTGTGTGGAATTCATAATTTTCATTTAATGGGTTTTTATTTCAATGCTACTATTTGAATTGGATTATATCTCTAAAAGAAATGTTTATAACTAATCGCATTTCATTATCTCCAGATTTTCCTCCGCGCATCATACAATTCCTACAGGATTTCTTTGCTCTTGCCCCTTTAGGAAATTTAAAGCGAGCCTAGCCTATTGAACGTTAATGCTTTTGTACAATTTGTCATAAACACATTTAAATTCATCATAAACTATTATAAAATCAACTTTTTATCTTGGTTATTCATGGGTAAAAAATGGATATCTAAATACCCTCCGCTGGCGTTATCATCAGAAACGATTTGAGGTTTCCCTTTTATCATTTCAATAGAATTTCGATGGACATGTCCTGCAAAAATACCCAATAGATTGGGAGCAGCAAACAGGTTCTTGTGAAAATCAAGTGTTGTTTGAGTATGTCCAGTTTCTGGCCATTTGGGACGTCTTTCTAATTCAAAATTTCGATCTGTACTCGCTCCCCAATTCGGATTTCCACAACCAAATGAAATCTTCTTTCCAGGTGCATACATTGGAATATGAACCAATAAAACCAAGGGCATTCCGCTAGCGACTTGCTTCGTAAAAAAGGCTAATTGCTCCTCATTAATTTCATAGGTCGAATTGTCAATAGCCAAAAATCTGATTCCTTTGACATCATAAGCCGCCATTAAAGGATGATTGCCTTGATACAAAGGCAGCAATCGCTTTTCAATCCAAGTATCACGCAGATCATCCAACGAACCTTCCATCCCTTCATAATGCCAATCGTGATTTCCAGCAGTATAAATGTACGGAATACCCGTATCGTTCAATTTTGATAAAGCCCACTCTATAGCTGCTTCAGACGGAAAACTGAAAAGATCTCCAACCAAGGTGATCACATCAGCATGTACTTCTTTTGCAAAAGCTAGTGTTTGCTCAAAAGCTTCCTCCGGATTGGTTTTTACTTGTGTTTTAAAATGTGTGGTTTGATTATAGGCCTTTGCCATTCGATGACTAAACTCTTGATACGGGATTCCTCTTTCATCATCTGTAAACAAATGCGTATCAGCGATATGAACCACCCTTACAGACTGATTAATGACATCTGAGTAAAAGAACACGTCTTGCTCATCTATGGTAACACATACCTGAGCAGCGTTCTTACTACCATTATTGTTATTGGTGTTAGCAAAAGAACTCGTTGTAAGTCCCACCCCTGCTAAGGATGTAGAAGTCTTTTTGAAAAATGATCGACGTTTCATATAGTACTATTCGTGTATTCTATCAGGTATCTTTATGGCCTTTGACTTCTCTAAGCCAATGTTTCAAACAAATGCTCATTATAGCCGAAATTACAAATTTAAACCTACTAGGGTCTCAAAATGGCAGATCTCAAATCAATTCAGGAACTCATATTAAAATGAGAACTATTCAGGCTCTGCACAAATCAGTTTCTGAATCGAGCCCTTCTGCCGGACAGGCAGTTTCAGAATATCACATCACTTTTGGGTGATGATAAGCTGACAAATTTTAACCAGAATAGAACAATCTTGTACACAAAGCTAAACCAAGCTTACGACTATAAAACGACATTGAATTAAGCTTGGTTGCACTATGTAATGAAAAAAATTCAATCTCTGCGTTACAAAACAGCTTGAGAACCTGAATGAGTTCAGGACGATGGTAGGCCATTATTCTTACTGGTAAGATTGAGGGAACACATTTTATTTTATCTCCTGATTTAAAAGTGTGGCCAATTCTTTAGCATATTCTATAAATGCAATGGTTTCATCTGTCCGCGACAATTTGATTTTATCAAAAATGACTAGTGCCTCACCATTACTTTCTAAATGATAAATCTGATGATTTTCGAAAAATCGAATAATTTCAGGTGTAAAAAATGACTTAATTTCAAACTCTTCCTTTCCCGTAATCAGAAATTTTTTCGAAAAATCTGGATACATCTCAAAATCAATATCTTTATAACCCGTAAATGCTTTCACTCTATCAATTATTTTTTCAAACACGCCTTCTTTTTCCATTGTAAATACGGGAATGTCTTTGTTCAATCTTAAGACCAATAACGTTGTATAAAACGTCTCAGCTGTAAAAGCTGCACCTTCATTAAACGTTACATCCGCAATTTCCCAGGACACATCTAAATCTTTATATGTTCCTTTTAGACAATTAGATTTTCGTTCGATAGGTCTAACTTCAAAAAAGTGAAAATTCTTTAGATAAGTTGTATTCCAATCTACTTGATTCGTGTATTGATAATCTCTTTCATTTGCTAAATTTTGCAATCGAGTTTGCCTAGGGGATAATTTAGCGTCATAATTGTCCAATGAAATTTTTAAAGCTCGATTATAAGTAGAAGATGAAACATGCGAATCCAATCCTTTTATTATGACTTTACCTCCTGTATCCTTTTGCGTTTTTAAGTAATCCACTAGATAATCCATGTAGGTTATCCCTACCAATTTTGTTTCCGATAGATCAATATTGACATCTGCTCCCGAAGGAATTTGAGCCACTAGTTTATCAACTTTTAAGATGCCTAAAAAATTCGCAATTCCTTTAATTTTTAATTCGTAACTACCATCTGCATTCGTCACCAAACTTGAACCCGATTTATAAATCATGTTAAAGAATTGAGGAATAGGTACCCTCGCCAATAGCATATGAAAAACCATGGCCAATAATAAACCACCCAATAATCCAATTAATAAATTAGTATAAAGGGTTAAAACCATTGTAGCGACAAAAAATATTAACTGCTCAGTTCCTTGACTATAGACTTGTTTAAAGACGGCAGGCGAAGCCAATTTAAATCCAGTATAAACGAGTAAAATAGCAAAAGCACATAGTGGCACTTGTCTCATTATTGGACTCAATACCACGATAAACAGTAACAACAAAAGTCCTTGATGCATATTAGACCACTTTGTTTTCGCCCCATTATGGATATTGACCGTACTTCGAATAATCACAGCAATAATCGGCAAGCCTCCAATCATACCAGCTACCACCGTGCTTAATCCAATACCTGTCAAATCCTTATTCAAATCCGTCTTTCGTTTATACGGGTCAATTTTGTCTACGGCTTTCGCAATGGCTAATGATTCAATACTCGTTATGATTAAAATGGAAAATACGGTTGTCCAGAATTCGATTGTATTGATTTTGCTAAAATTAGGATGCATTATTGAATCCATAATATTATCAGGAATGTCCAATAGCAATTTAGGGCCAACCTCATATGCTTTGCCAAGGAATGAAATAGTATGCTGATCAAAGAAATTGAAAACATAAACAAACGGAATGGACAGGGCTACAACCCACATTGGAGTTGGCAAAATATGGAAAAATCGATTTGTGATTTTGGAATGAAACAATAATAAGAGTAGACCTGCCAAAGAAATAATCACTACAAAAGGATTGGCTTGAGGCAAATACTTCACGGCATCAACAAGGTTTTGTATAATGCTGGGACTTTTAGAATAGGTACCTAATGCTACATGGATTTGTTTTGCAAAAATTATACTTCCGATGGCTGCCAAAATGCCATGAATCACAGATGAATGGAAAATGTCCGCTAATCGACCTAATTTCAAAAAACCTAATAGAATTTGGATGGCACCTGAAACAACTATTGCTGCCAATACATAATTAAAGGCTTGACCTGTACCATCATCCATCATGGCAATCCCCAAAAGAATGACCGCAATAACTCCTTTGGCAGGGCCATTGACAGATATATGACCACCTCGGTACAAGGTTGTTACAACACCACCAACAACTGCTGAAAGGATACCCGACATCGCAGGAGCTCCCGCTGCCAAAGCAATCCCTAATGAAAGAGGTAATGCAATGAGTGAAACACTGACTGCTGCGATTAAATCACTTTTCCAATTTTCAATTAGTCCTTGAAAGCCTTGTTTTGGTGTAATTTCCATGTAGTTAAATATCCAATTGATGATTTATTAGCTGCTTACTTTAAAATTTGAACACTTATGGTAAAAAAGTGAAGGAGACGCAATGGCAAACTGTTATGGCCTGGGGCAAGACTGCAGATTTTATTACCGAAAGTGTAGAGAAAGGACATAAAGTCATTCCGCAAGGTAACCTAAAATAATCTTCCCTTAGTGTTAAAGAGGCTGTCAAGAGATATTCATGTGATGTTGTCATCAACGAATTCTTAAAAGTAACAATGTTGAACCTCATGTTTTCTTGTAGAAGAATTTGCTAAATTCATTATCTTCAACATAAACACACAATGAAGTGAGTTAAGAATATATTGTTAAAGCACTTCAAACACCAGCTTAGCCATGAGAAAAATAAACTTCA
>CALGLU010000024.1 GCA_937959275.1 uncultured Saprospiraceae bacterium
TAATTCAGTAGGTGTCTATGTTGATACCACTGGAAGTTTGACATTTAGTGACATTGTAAGTTATACCAAAGATTGGCAAAAGGCAGAAGAGGTGGTTCCGCAAAGAGATATTGTGTATTGGCTTCACAGCCGCATGCTTGGGTCCGAACAATTTAAAGGCAAACAAGTCTTCCATGTTGGACAAGAACTGGGCAATGATCTTCATGCGTATGACTTTATAGATTTTTATACCATAAACCAGAATGGCGAATCAAGCCATGCAAGAACAGGTAAACTAATCAAGCAAGCAGATAAACCGATTCAATTTTGGGCT
This sequence comes from uncultured Saprospiraceae bacterium, assembly GCA_937959275.1. Taxonomy (GTDB): domain Bacteria; phylum Bacteroidota; class Bacteroidia; order Chitinophagales; family Saprospiraceae; genus CALFUK01. The sequence goes on from CALGLU010000024.1 coordinate 314, forward strand.
AACCTCAATAAACTTGAGATACAAGACAATGATACACTAGATGTTTTTATAAGACTTGAGGGATTTAATTTAAATTATTCATTAGAGCATTTTAAAGTATGGCATCTTGATTATGATACTTTATTATCAACACAAATATCAGCAGCTATAAAGTCATCTGTCTTTTATGGCATACTGGGCATTCAAATTTTGTTTTTTATATTCTTATTCTTAATTGAAAAAGAGAGAATCTATTTTTATTTCTCTTTATTTGGTTCAGGCTTATTTTTATCAAGAGCCTTTTCAGAATTCAACTTTTCGAGTTTTGTACCCTTTCCTTCTTTAATCCCTTATAATGAAATTTTATTTCATTCTTCCGTTTACATATCACTATTAGGAGGAATCCTCTTTGTTTCCAAATATCTGAATATACCAAAAGATGGCTTGTTTATGAGGCGTGTTGTCCCCGTATACCTTGTATTAACCTTGATTGCTTATGGCCGATTTCTATTTAGATATTCGTTTACGGATGAAGGGACGTACCCGCCTTTACTGACGCCAGCTTACTATACATTGTCAGCACTCCTATTGGGAATTTATATGTTTGTCACTGCGCCAAAATCGAAAATCACATCCAGGTTGCTTTTATTAATTGCCATTATTCCCATCATTATCGGCACATTCCTGACCATCACATTTAATGAAGGATGGCTACCGAATTTTTTCAATGCCTCGTTAGTCGATGACATTATGAAGCTTGCGGTTATTTTTCTGGTTGTGACTTTGGCATTGATCGTCGGGTATAGATCAAATTTATTAAAGTCAGAAAAAAATGAGGTCATACAAGAGAATTTAAAAGCGCAACAAACTATTTTTGAAAATCAAATGCGCACTGAACAATTAGAAGAGATGGACCAACTTAAAACGCGTCTGTACACAAACATCACTCATGAATTTAGAACACCTCTCACAGTGATCATGGGAATTAATAATGAACTCCTTGAAACAAATCAAAAATTGAATATAGCTGAGACTAAAAAAGATAAGATATTTCAAAACCAACAATTGATACAACGCAACAGTCAAAATTTATTAAACCTAGTGAATCAATTGTTAGACTTATCAAAAGCTGATAACCAACAATTAGAACTACAATTAGTACAAGGAGACATTATTCCATTTCTTAATTACCTAACGGAATCTTTTTATAGTAAAGCAAAAGAAAAGAATATCAGACTCGTCTTCTATACAGAGCTGCGCAATTTAATCATGGATTATGATGAGCAGAAAATGCAACACATCGTTTATAATTTGCTGTCAAACGCACTGAAGTTCACAGCAGAGAATGGGAAAATTGTCATGCATGCCTCACTGATGGAGGGTGGCGATGACAAAGCGTTACAGATCAAAGTATCTGATACTGGAATCGGTATATCACAAGAAAAATTACCACACATATTTGATCGATTTTATCAGGTCGATGATTCTCAGACTAGACACCATGAGGGATCAGGTATTGGATTGTCATTGACTAAAGAAATTGTCAAGCTGATGGATGGACAAATATCAGTAGAAAGCATGAAGGAAGAGGGCACAGTCTTTACCGTTTTGTTACCAGTAAAAACGACAGCTGCTATACAGACAAAGCCGAAAGATTATCATGTGCCAAAGACATTAGCTAGCAGTGATAAAGAAATATCGTCGAATGAAATCAAGGCTTTAGCTTTTGATGACAAACCATCAGTGCTTATTGTAGAAGACAATAGAGATGTGTCCAATTATCTAAAACAAATACTAGAGAATACCTATCAGATTACCGAAGTGATAAATGGTGAAGTCGGTATCTCAACAGCGATTGAAACCATACCTGATCTAATCATCAGCGATGTCATGATGCCCATAAAAGATGGCTATCAATTGACAGAGACCTTAAAGAAAGATAGACGGACCAGCCACATACCAATCATCCTGCTCACAGCTAAAGCGACACAAGGCGATAAAGTTGAAGGCTTAAAACAGGGAGCAGATGCCTATCTACACAAACCCTTTGATAAAGAAGAATTACTAATCAGAGTACAGCGGCTGTTAGAAAATAGACTAGCACTTCGAAAACATTATACAGCAAAATATAGTTCTGATCCTACGGAGAAACAATCACAATTACCAAAACATGAGGAAAGAGAAGAGCAGTTTCTTGATCAACTGAATGAGATTATATTAAAAGACATTAAGAATAGTCGACTTAATTTGGATTGTTTATCAAAGAAGTTGGGGATAAGCCAATCTCAATTGTATCGTAAGCTCAAGGCTTTAACGGGTGATACACCGAATACATTTATTCGCAATATCCGACTTCATAAAAGTCTATTGCTCTTACAAGAAACAGAATTAAATATTTCAGAAATTGGATATGAAGTCGGCTTCACTAATCCGAGTTATTTTTCTAAATCTTTTAATAAGAAGTATGGAAAATCGCCTTTGTATTATAGAAAATTGTCTGTGTGAACGTAGTTGTATTAAAAGAGATTACTTTTTTTAAACAAGGTATATTCTGAGCTTCGATTGTGCTGAAATGTAATTTCACCCCCTTTATCCCCTCAGCCTGAGGCTAACAGGCTCAATGGGGACATCTGCGCTGCGAAGGCTGGAACCATGTCGAAATCATGGGTCATCTTGATTATTGAGTATAGTGCTTAACTCAAAGAAAAGAAATCTCGCAAGATTATGTCACCAAGGATCGAGCCCGGAAGGACGGTTGATTTTGTTGTCATCTATTTAATTTTATTGGCGCGTAGCGGGAATTGGTTTCTCCGAATGACAGTTTCTGCTACTATGATTCGGGATCTGATCACGTATTAAAAAAGTTCTCAAATAGGTCCCGTAGAAGTCTTAATTGTGACACAGCCTGCAAGTTCAGGATGACAATTCCGTTTTTGCCGCATGGGTTGTTTTAAACTATAGATTATCATACAATCATCTTAATCCTATAAATCATAGTTCAGACAGTTGAGGCGTGGACGCGTATCGTGTATGCCTTCTCTCGCCCTGACCCTAAAGGGAAATCTGTCCACCTTGCTCGGCCTGAGAATCACGTATTAAAAAAGTTCTCAAATAGCTCACGTACAAGTGGTAATTGAGACACAACCTGCAAGGTCAGTATGACGATTCCGTTTTAGCCGCATGGGTTGTTTTAAAACTATAGATTATCATACAATCATCTTAATCCTATAAATCATAGTTCAGACAGTTGAGGTGTGGACGCGTATCGTGTACGCCTTCGCTCGCCCTGACCCTAATGGGAAATCTGCCCCACCTTGTTCTCAGCATAGTCTCCCTTTAAAGTTTTAGGGCACAGATAGAAGGCTATTCTTCACAATGCTAGATCATGTTAGAGACAATATGATCCATAATCAAGTTCAGGATAACGAATAGGATGTTTTAAAAGGAATAATCCTATTTTTGATATCAATCTTAAACTAAAACTCTATTGATCACCAACTTAGATAACTTCAAACTCATCCTCAAATACCCTGTCCAATGGGGAGAAATGGATGCCGCCAATCACGTGAATAACCTTGTCTATATGCGGTATATGGAATCCGCACGCATCGCCTACTTTGAAAAGATAAAAATGGACACCACATTCACATCTGGAGAATCTGCTGGGCCGATATTGGCTTGGCAAGATTGTAAATATATCTATCCGCTCACCTATCCTGACACCGCTGTTGTTGGTATTCGAACAATTGAAATCCTCAAGGATCGCTTTAAAATGGAAGCCGTCGTTTTTAGTGAAAAACATAACAGACTTGCAGCGCTGTCTAAGCAAATCATCATACCATATAATTATAAGTCACTTCAAAAAGTGGAGCTACCCGAGAGTTGGATTAAACATATTGAACTGCTTGAGGGACATACATTTCCCACCTCATAATTTTTCACAATGGCGATTACACAAATACAAGATTATCAAAAGGAAGTGTTTTCTGCACCCATTAATACAGGTCATACGATTACACATGATGTGTATAGCCGAGGGACAGGTAAAGTCTGTGTCATCATTCAAGAATTGCCAGGCATTGGTCAAGAGACCTTAGCGCTAGCCGACCGCTTTGTTGCCAATGGATACCATGTCGTCCTTCCTCACTTATTTGGACCATTGGGTAGAATACGGGTTGCCGGCAATCTATTCCAAGTCTTTTGCATGCGGAAGGAATTCAGCTTGTTTTCGAAAAATAAGTCGAGCCCCATTGTCGACTGGTTAAAACAACTCTGTGTGTATCTAAAAGACAAACACAATGTCCCTGGAGTTGCAACCATTGGGATGTGCCTCACTGGAAATTTTGCTATTAGTTTGATGGCAGAAGATGCAGTGCTTGCCGGTTTTGCCAGCCAACCTTCCCTGCCCATTTTGAAGCAAGATGCCCTCCACCTCTCCGATCAAGACATCCAAGAAATCAAAACCAAATTAGATCAGGTCGGCCCGATGCATTGCGGCCGATTTGAGAAAGACACGTTATGTACACAACAAAAATTTGATTTACTTGAAGAGACTTTTAATTCTGATAACAAACGAATTATTTTTCATGAAATGCCTGGTAAAGGACATTCAATCTTAACCTTGGATTTTGTGGATGAAGATGGCCATCCGACTAAAAAAGCCTTGGCTGATGTAATGAATTATTTTGATGAGCAATTAGAAGTATAAGAACATTTACGAGTAACAAGAAATATTAGGTCATGCCCCATTTAAGAGCGTTTGTTATTTATTAACATGAATTCCTCCAATGGGTCACGACCCAATGTCGTTTAGTTAGTGGTCGAGGTATTATCATTTGAAAATCCAATTGTCATGATTTTTACCAAAAATCCCGCCAATTGGAGACTTTCTTTAATCATTCCACGCGGCACTTCGTACCGCGCTACAATAATGTCGCA
>CALGLU010000025.1 GCA_937959275.1 uncultured Saprospiraceae bacterium
GAGATACTGGTGCTACAGGAGCAACTGGTGCAACAGGTCCAGCGGGACCTGCAGGTGCAACTGGTGCAGCGGGAGCAGATGGTGCTAATGGAGCCAATGGTGCTACAGGCGCAACTGGCCCAGCCGGACCACAAGGAGAAAAAGGAGATACTGGTGCTACGGGAGCAACTGGTGCTACAGGCGCAATAGGTCCAGCGGGACCTGCAGGCGCAACTGGTGCAGCGGGAGCAGATGGTGCTAACGGAGCAACTGGAGCTACAGGCGCTGCAGGAGCAGACGGAGCTAATGGTGCAACAGGAGCTACAGGTCCAGCAGGACCTGCAGGTGCAACTGGTGCAGCGGGAGCAGATGGTGCTAACGGAGCCAATGGTGCTACAGGCGCAACTGGCCCAGCCGGACCACAAGGAGAAAAAGGAGATACTGGTGCTACAGGAGCAACTGGTGCTACAGGTCCAGCGGGACCTGCAGGCGCAACTGGAGCAGCAGGAGCAGATGGTGCTAACGGAGCCAATGGTGCTACAGGCGCAACTGGCCCAGCCGGACCACAAGGAGAAAAAGGAGATACTGGTGCTACAGGCGCAACAGGTCCAGCGGGACCTGCAGGTGCAACTGGTGCAGCAGGAGCAGATGGTACTAACGGAGCCAATGGTGCTACAGGCGCGACTGGCCCAGCCGGACCACAGGGAGAAAAAGGAGATACTGGTGCTACAGGAGCAACTGGTGCTACAGGCCCACAAGGAGAAAGAGGTGATGTTGGTCCAGCAGGTCCAACAGCAGCAAATGGTGCTGATGGCCTAAATTGTTGGGATACAGATGGAGATGGTGTAGCAGATCAAGAAGAGGATACTAACGGTGATGGTGTTTATGATTCTGCAGATTGTGTTGGCGCAGCGGGTGCAACTGGACCTCAAGGTCCGACAGGCCCAACTGGAGCTACAGGAGCAACTGGTCAAACAGGAGCTGCTGGAGCAGATGGTGCTAACGGAGCTAATGGTGCAACAGGAGCTACAGGCCCAGCGGGTCCACAAGGACCACAGGGTGAGAAAGGAGATACAGGTGCTATAGGCGCAACTGGAGCTACAGGAGCAACTGGTCAAACAGGAGCAGCGGGAGCAGATGGTGCTAACGGAGCCAATGGTGCAACTGGAGCTACAGGCCCAACGGGTCCACAAGGACCACAGGGAGAAAAAGGAGATACTGGTGCTACAGGCGCAACTGGAGCTACAGGAGCAACTGGTCAAACAGGAGCTGCTGGAGCAGATGGTGCAACAGGAGCCACAGGCCCAACGGGTCCACAAGGACCACAGGGTGAGAAAGGAGATACTGGTGCTACAGGAGCTACAGGAGCAACTGGTCAAACAGGAGCTGCTGGAGCAGATGGTGCAACAGGAGCTACAGGCCCAGCGGGTCCACAAGGACCACAGGGTGAGAAAGGAGATACAGGTGCGACAGGCGCAACTGGAGCTACAGGCGCAACTGGTCAAACAGGAGCTGCCGGAGCAGATGGTGCTAATGGAGCTACAGGTGCAGTTGGTGCAACGGGAGCTACAGGAGCAGTTGGCGCGACAGGAGCTACAGGTCCAGCGGGTCCACAAGGAGAGAAAGGAGATACTGGTGCTACAGGAGCTACAGGTCCAGCGGGTCCACAAGGACCACAGGGTGAGAAAGGAGATACAGGTGCTACAGGCGCAACTGGAGCTACAGGAGCAACTGGTCAAACAGGACCGCAAGGTGAAACTGGAGCAGTTGGTGCAACAGGAGCTACAGGCCCAGCGGGTCCACAAGGACCACAGGGTGAGAAAGGAGATACTGGTGCGACAGGAGCTACAGGAGCAGTTGGTGCAACAGGAGCTACAGGTGCAACTGGTGCGACAGGCGCTACTGGTCAAACAGGACCACAAGGTGATACAGGAGCAGTTGGTGCAACAGGAGCTACAGGAGCAGTTGGTGCGACAGGAGCTACAGGAGCAGTTGGTGCAACAGGAGCTACAGGTGCAACAGGAGCTAACGGTATAAGCTGTTGGGATTCGAATGGCAATGGAATAAATGATGCTGGAGAAGATTCTAACGGTGATGGTTTATATAATGCAGATGATTGCATTGGCGCGACAGGTGCTACAGGCGCAACTGGAGCTACAGGTGCAACTGGCGCTACAGGAGCGACAGGTCCTGCAGGTTCCCCAGGTGCTCCCGGACCAACTGGTCCAGAAGGTGTGCAAGGTGTACCGGGTGCGACAGGTGCTACTGGTGCTACAGGAGCAACAGGTGCTAGAGGCGAAACTGGTCCAACAGGTCCAGCGGGTGCTAATGGTGCTAGCTGTTGGGATGTAAATGGAAATGGCGTAGGTGATGCAGGTGAAGACACAAATGGTGATGGACAGTACAGTTCAGCTGATTGTTTAGGTGCTGTTGGTGTTCCAGGAGCGCAAGGTGAACCTGGTACGGATGGCGCACAAGGACCTGAAGGTCCACAAGGAAGACCTGGTGCTACAGGTGCAACTGGAGCTACAGGTGCTACAGGCCCACAAGGCCCACAAGGTCCTTTAGGTCCTGAAGGTCCAAGAGGTCCAGCTGGTCCAGCTGGTGGCATGTCAATGTGTAAAGCATCTTTTGTGATTCCTTCATGGGAAGGTGTGTCAAAGAATGATGAAGGTACTTTCGAAACTGAATGTTTTGGAACTGTAACTTGGTCTATCATTGATAAAGATTGTTGGGGTGAAAGAGATGGTTTTACATCAAACCCAGCTTTAAAAGTTAGATATGAATTTGAATCTCTTGATAAAGTACCTTCATGTGCTTTGATTCAAGAATTCAGTAATGATATGGAAGGTGATTGTGTTACGTTCTCAATCTCACAAAGAGGTGAATTAAACGGAACATCTGTCAGTGTGAATATTGTCAGAGTTGATTCTGGTAGAAACTGGGAGACCGATCACAAATTTTTCTTGTCATTATTTTATTAATCGTATATAAGCAAGAATTCTCCTTCGGGAGTTTTCTTGCTTAATTAAAAATGTAGTAGTATGAAGTTTTTATTTAATGCGATCCTAATTCTTCTCCTCGTACCTGCTTTGACATTTGGCCAAAAAAAGGTGAAATCTTTTTCAAATGTCTATGTTCCTTCTGGTAGTTTCATGTCAATCTTTGGTTCATATGAATTCTCAGGAGATGCAGGAACAGGTAAATTGAAGACTTCAAGAAATCTTGAAAAAGGATATGTAAATTTTGGCGTTGGTAGTGAATGGATGGGACAAGCTGATAATCAATTTATTGATGGTTATGTATGTGTCCACCACGGAGATTCATTTACATTTCCAATCGGTCACGAGTCAATCTACGCGCCAGTAGCTATTTCTGGAGCTGAGAAAACAGCAGCTGCATTCTTTAATGCTAATCCAGAAAAAATTAATGGTTTTGCAACTAACTTATCTGCAGATCTAGGTAATGTTTCTGATATCGGATATTGGGATGTGAAAAGTCCTAATAATACAAGATTGACATTGTCTTACAATGACATCTTTGACATCAGTGAACTAACAGCAGGTGATTTAAATAAGTTGACGATCGTTGGCTTACAAAACAACGAATGGAAAGTGATTACTTCTTCACTTGATTCTAAAGCACTCAATAAAATGTCTTCGGAAGGAGCCTTTAAAGGTGTTTCAGATTTGACAAGTGGTTCAATCACCACTGACGAAGAAATTAATCCTAATGATTATGATTACTTTTCTTTAGCGACTATCGAAAACGAACAGTTACTGTCTAATATTGATTTTAATGTGTTTCCAAACCCTTCAATGGCTGGGAATGACATTAACATAGATTATGAAATGCCAACAAACGGAAACCTACAAGTTTTCAATACGGCTAACGAACTAATCTATACTCAAGCATTGACAGAAGGTACTGGTGTGATTCAGTTGAATAGGCTAAATCTGCATGAAGGTTCTTATTATATCTCTTTTATTGATGATAAGGGTTTCGTTAAGTCCGAAAAGTTAATTGTTGTTAATAAGTAAACACAGCATTTAGAATATAGTTAAGGACCTGCAATTCATTTTGTAGGTCCTTTTTTATTATGCCCACTATCCACTATCCACTATCCACTATCCACTATCCACTATCCACTGCCCACTATCCTTCACTGACTTCCTTATCAATAATTAAGATCTGCGCAAAATGATGTATGTCATGGTTCATCAATCCATACAGCATCACTTCATAAGTGTATTCTTTATTTGGGACACGAGTTTCTAGCCAATTATCGGTCTTTGGTTGTAGAGCGGATTGTAGATTGCTATAGCTCTTATGTAGTTCTTCAATAATGTCTTGTGGTTCTGTATAAAACGCTGGCCAGTCATCATTTGAATTTAAAATAATGTCAATAGCTTCTTGGTTTACTTTAGCCAATACAAATTCTCGCCAAGCAAGGATATGTAAGAGCATCGATGCTATACTTTTCCCTGAGCTTAGACTTTTCTTGCCAAGAGTCTTCTGATTAATCTTTTTTAAAATACTCTGTAACGAAGGACCATGCCATGGCTCGCCACTATTGACTTGCTCATAGAGGGACTGAAAGCTTAAGATCCGTTTATTACTTGATATTTGAGTTTTACTCATTATATGAAATTCGATAAATAGCATCTGCAAAATCATCCGAAATGAGCATTGAACCATCAGAGAGCCAGTCTATATCAACTGGTCTACCCCAAGCCTCATCTGACTCAGAATCCAACCAACCTTCTGCAAAGGTTTCATAGCCATTTGACTGATTATTGTCATTAATGTTGACTAACGATATTCTATATCCTATCTTTTTTGACCTGTTCCACGAACCATGCTCTGCAATCAAGATGCTGTTCTTGTAGCGATCGGGAAACATATCACCTTGAACAAATTCTAAACCAAGAGGCGCAACATGAGGTCCTAAGTTTTGAAATGGTGGGATAAAGTCTGAACAGGGGAACAATTCTCCAAAATCGGGATCTTTAATATCACCTTGGTGACAATACGGATATCCAAAGTGTAAGCCGTCCTTTACTGCTACATTGAGCTCGCATCTCGGAATATCATCACCCATGTTATCTCTCCCATTATCTGTAAACCATAATTGCTTCGTTGTAGGATGCCAAGTGAGACCTACAGAATTTCTAACCCCCTTATGAACGATCTCCATATCTGACCCATCAGGATTAATTCTTGTGATGGTGTTAAAGATATCTTCTTTGGATTCGCAGATATTGCACGGTGCACCTACAGGTATATATAATTTGCCATCGGGACCGAAGTCAATGAATTTTGAACCATGATGCTTGATCGTAGGATACCCATCAAATAGTAAGGTAGGGGGAGCAGGATCACCTAGATTGGCTTCAATATTTTCAAATTTGAATAGTTTATTAATATCCGCAACATAAAGATCTCCATCCTTGAATGCGACACCATTTGGTAGAGTGCCATCTGATAATAGAGTATACATCGTGTCTGCTTTGAAATCTCCATCTAAATCCTGCAAAGCATAGACTTTACCAGCCGAACGGGTACCAACGAATACAGTTCCTGCTGGACTCACACACATTGATCGAGCATTCACCACATGCTCTGCATAGCTTTCAATTTTAAAATTATTGGGAAGTCTAATATTTCCTAAAAATAACTCAGAGGAGTCTAATTTCTCTGGTGGATTAATAACCATTTCACAGCCTAACATGCTGAGGGAAGCAATGAGAGCATAGACATAAATATTTGGTGATCGCATAGCAATTTATTTCTGGAGTTGCTTTTTAAGAGTTTTAAAGGTGTTTTTGGGGTGTTTTAGTGCAAAGGCATTAATAATCCAGGCTGGTATAGATCCCCCTGGATCCGCAAAAAACTGATGGACGATCCTTACCTGATTTTGATCAACAGCTTTAATATCCCAAGAACCATAACACTCTTCAATGTTTACATACTTGCTATCTGGTATTAACTCACTCTTTTGAGTAATGGCAATTCGTGCTTCATCTGGTGAAATAAGCTTAATATGATTAGAATACACACCGATTCTATTTTTAGCAGGAAATGGAGTTTTTATGACTAATAGAACATCAAATTCAGTAGGATGCGGCTCAGATAATAACTCAATTTTACCTAGGAATGGATATAGCTTTTCATAATTATTGATATCTGTGATTGCATCTAAGGCTTCTTTGACTGTTCCTTTGCACGTCATTTCTAACCTGTACTCGAGATATTTGGAATGATCTACATGGCGTGTATAGCCTGTTATCCCATTGTCTTCAAATGATAATGTCCACGAGGATGCGAGTGTAAGGAATAGGAGTTGTAAAAGCTGAATGTAAGGCATCTTAAATAATTCGATTGAAAAATGATCAAACTAGAGCCTCAAGAACTAAATATCTAGCCATATTAAATTGTTCTTTCAGCCCTCTCTGTGTTACAGAACCGACCTTGATAGCTTTGGCTATCAAAGCGAACCTGTACCTTGAGTAGACGAAAAATAACTACTTTTCATACAACCATTTAGTTAGTGCTTTAGACACTAGTCAATTTATCTTAACAGAGCACGACTATAAAAGTAGTGGAATTATTTGGCTATGCTATTGATTTAATAATCGTAATGAATTCACTAGTCATCATAGCGGTTGCACCCCATAAGGTTTCACCCTGTAAGTCGTAATATGGAACATTTTTAAGAAGTCCTTGTCTGATTTGAATATCCTTTGTCTTAACGATCGAATCATTAAGGAAATCACTAATTGGAGCTTCAATGACATAATCAACCTCTGATTTTTGTAAAGTGTAATCTAGATCACCATGATAAATGCCTACAAAGGGATAAACCATAAAATTGCTAACGTAAACATAAATAGGTGTCATAGGGCCTAAAAGCTCTATTTTGGATATATCCAGACCTAACTCTTCATTAGTTTCTCGCAATGCACAATCCTCGAATGATTCATCAGATTCTTCTAGTTGCCCACCTGGAAATCCGATTTGACCAGCATGTTTGTCTTCTTTAACCAATGATGCTCGCTTAATAAAGAGAAGATGTGGTTCTAAATTTTTCTCAATCACAGTTAAGTGAACTGAAGCTTTTTTATACGCACCGCTTGGGCTCATATATTTTTCTGAACGTAAGTCTGGAGCCATTTTCAGATGAGCATTTTTGCCAGGCAATGACTTAGATAAGGCTGATTTTAAATTTGGATAAAAGTTGCTGTTCACAATGTCATGTGCTTTATAATGCTCATTCTATATATTGATCAACCCACATAGTGCTAGTAGAAGTAACAGTTAGAGGTGTTAATTGAGTCTATTTACTTTTTATTAGATTTCTTAAGATAGTTTTCCAAGGCCATAGTCATAGAAGGAGACTCAGCAGAAGGAGCAGCTATATTGATATCTAGTCCTCGATCTGTTACAGCCTTACTTGTTGATTTTCCATAAATAGCTAGTCTAGTAAGATTTTGCTTAAAATCTGGAAAATTATCATAAAGAGACTGGATACCGAGTGGACTGAAAAAAACCAAAATGTCATACGTGACGTCAGAAAGATCGGATAAATCACTCGAAACCGTCCTATACATCATGACACTCTTAAAATCGAATTCATGTTTTTCTAAGTAATTATCGACATCTTTAGCGCCAAGATTTGAACAGGGAAGTAGGAATTTTTCAGAATCTTTATGCTTAGTTAATGAAGTGTGGAGATCATCAATCTTACGTAAACCCACAAAAACTTTTCGTTTTCTATACACGATAAATTTCTGAAGATAATCTCCTATGGCTTTGGTTAAACAGAAGTATTTTGTTGCCTGAGACATAGATACTCTCATCTCTTCACAAAGCCTAAAGAAGTGCTCTATTGAGTTTTTACTTGTAAAGATGATGGATGTATATTCGTCTGGCCTTAGTCTGTTCTTGCGAAATTCTTTCTCAGATACGCCTTCTACATGAATAAAAGGTCTCCAATCAATTTGCAAATCCCACTTTTTTGCTAGGTCAAAATATGCTGATCTCTCAGGCTTAGGTTGCGAGATTAGGATCGTTTTTACAGGTTCAAACTCTTCTTTCATGCCTTTTTACTTCTTGACATTTGTCCGTTTTAAGCTACGGCGCCCTAAATGGCTCCTGAATAACCTTGTATTAACTTGATAATAAATAATGCAGGCGCAATTTCGAAGGTGCAAATATAAATAAAAAAATGAAACAGATTGGCCTGCTTTTCTTTTAGAGCAGCGATAATTCCATTCCCCTGTCTTATTATATAGCAAATAGCAATGATGCCTAAGCCAAGGTATAAAAAGCTAGCCTTCATCGATGAATAGCTGATTAGGATCACTATTGGGAAGAGAGCTAATCCGCATAATATGTTCGATATCACGATTAAAAAGTTATAATCTGATAATAATTGAGTCGTTAATGAGAGTTTACCCGCTATAAACATGGCTATATGCCTGATCAAATAAATAAGTAAAACAATCCCCAATACCCGAATAAAGAAAGAAAACCCACTAATTTCAAAATGAATCGAGACATATTGATAAACAAATACAGTCAGCGTTATGAAGAAAACAGTATATAAAATGGCATAAAACACGAGTTTCCCTCCATTTAGGTCTCTATTGACAAGCTTTAGGTAGTTATTGTTGCTAATCAGTTTATATAAATTGCTAAATGATTTCCGATCTCGAGTGATGCCTAGGGCGATAAGAACCAATGCTAATAGAATAAACCAGAAAAGAAATGTTTCACTCTTATTAGTCGCAAGTTCATTCGAAGTAGTTTTCTTTTCAAGTGGTCTGAAAATTGGTTTTTTTACAATATCCTGCCTTGTCGTATCCACTTCAAATGGATTTCTTTGACTTTGCTGTACTGACTCGATTTGATTGGTTAACGCTAAGCTAGTCGTCTCGTTGGCTGTTATATCTGTTAGAATGGTATCTGCATGTACCTCAGGTATGCTATCCCGAAACAACTCAAAAGGATTCCCTGTCTGAGCAAATACGAATGATGCAGTAAGATAAAAACAGCAATAAGCTATGATTCTCTTCATAGATACTGCAAAAATAGTTCTTATCTGCAAAGAATTTGCTATTCTGCTTCGCTGTTAATGATGTGTTAAGCATTTTAATAGACATTTATACTAGAATACCTTTGTAAAACAAAGAAAACTGATCTTTCAATGTATAATCAGTCGATTAGGAATGTTTTGATTTTAGGAACCATAGCGGTAGCGGGTATCATATTCATTCAATCTTACTGGGTGATTGCAACTTGGAAAGTGACCTCAAGTCAATTCGATAGGACTGCAAGAAATACATTGATGCGTGTGGCCAATCAGGTGGCGAATTACAATGATAGCGAATTGCCCATTCAAGGTATCATTCAAAGAAAATCTTCAAATTACTATGTCGTCAATGTGAATGATGTGATTGTGCCGGCCGTACTAGAGAGTTTTCTTATTCAGGAATTTGAGAGAAGTGCACTCAACACAGATTTTGAATACTCCGTCTATGATTGTCAATCGCAAAATCTGGTTTATGGGAATTATTGTAAGATATCTGACGACTCTAAAGAATACACGATCTCAAAGCAGGAATCCCTTCCCCAAATTGAAGACTTAACTTATTATTTCGTGGTCATCTTCCCCGAAAAAGCCAGCTATCTTCTTTTTGATATGTGGACATCGATATTCTTCAGTTTTATTGCTTTGTTGGCTGTTAGTTTTTTTGTTTATACTATTTGGATTATGCTCAAACAAAGACGGCTGTCTGAAATGCAACGGGATTTTATTAATAATATGACGCATGAATTTAAGACACCAATTGCGTCAATCAAAATAGCATCGGACGTCTTATCTTCGAATGAACAAATAGCCGATGATAACAGGCTGAGTCAATATGTAAATATTATACGGGATCAAAATGACAGGTTAAATAAACAAGTAGAGCGTGTCTTAAATATTGCTAAACTCGAAAAAGAGAATTATCAATTAAAGAAAGAATATTTCGATTTATCAGATTTGATCGAGGATATTGCTAATAATGAAAATGTTAGATTGACACAAAGCAGTGGAGGTCAAATTTTGACATCTATTACTGCTGCTTCTATTCCAATTTATGCTGATCGCGTACACTTTACTAATTGCATTTATAGCCTAATTGATAACGCGATTAAATACTGCAAAAAAATTCCTGAAATCCTCATTAGTATAAATCAAAGCGATAAGAATATTAAACTAGAAATTAAAGACAATGGTATAGGGATTAAGGAAGATCAAATACCTAAGCTATTTAATAAATTCTATAGAGTCCCTACCGGCAATGTGCACGATGTCAAAGGATTTGGTCTTGGTTTATTTTATGTTAAAAATATTTGTACGGCGCATAATTGGAGCATCAATGTTAATTCAACCTTAGGGCAGGGAACTCAAATCACTTTAAATATACCCACTACATGAAAGCAGACTTAAAAGCAACCATACTCTATGCCGAAGATGATGAAGCCCTTTCCTTTCTTACAATCGACAGTCTAGGCCTGCATGGATTTAAGTTAGATCATTTTGTCAATGGGAAACAGGCACTAAAAGCTTTCAAGACAAATAAATACGATCTCTGTATTTTCGATGTGATGCTCCCTGAGATGGATGGCCTAGAAATAGCCAGACAAGTGAGAATGACGAATCAGCAGATACCTATCATCTTTCTAACTGCCAAAGGATTAAAAGAAGATCGAATTGAAGGTCTCAAAACGGGGGCGGATGACTATATGACTAAACCATACAGTATAGAAGAACTCATTCTAAAAATTGAAATCTTTTTAAAGCGAAAATTTATTTCAAACCAGCCCGATCAAGGCGTACACTTTATTGGAAAATATAAGTATGATCATGATAATTTAAAACTGTCAATCAATACCAAAACAAAAGACCTGACACAAAAAGAAGGGGAACTCCTTTATCTACTTTCAAAAAATAAAAATACAATCTTAAAACGGAGTGAAATTCTACAGCGACTCTGGGGTAATGACGATTATTTTTTAGGCAGGAGTATGGATGTATTTATTAGTAGACTCCGAAAATATTTAAAAGAAGATGAATCCCTTAAAATTGAAAATGTCCATGGTGTAGGCTTTAGATTTATTTGTCCTCTGTAGCCTTGTAATAACTCAATTCTTCAAGATCCCAATCGATCACAAGGCCGCCAGCCAAGCTTTGTGCTATTGCCTTCCCATACAACAGCTCTGCCAGATAAAGAGAGGCTTCAAATGATTTGGCTCCTCCTGCTGAAGTGATGTATTTGCCATCATGCACAAATAACACATTGTCTTTGACATCTAAGTGCGGAAACATCTCCTTGTACGATTCAATATCACTCGGGAAAGTGGTTGAACTCACATTGTCAAGCAAGCCAGCTTTTGCTAAGACAAAGGCACCATCGCAATGAGATGTCATATACAAAGCATTCTTATTTACTTGTTGGACAAATTGAATCATTTTATGATCGTTTAGATCACTGTCCATGTGGTGCTCGGCACTAGGCACGACTAATATATCAATGGTAGGAAGATCGTCTGACAAATAACTGAAATCGGGAAGCATAACAATGCCTTCAAAACTGACAACCGGATCTAATGATTTTGCCACAAGAAAGGTATTCATCTGCTTAATCCCTTTTCTAAATTTTGTATGCTGAAAAATATCGAATGGAGCTGTCAATTCTGTGTTATAAACTCCATCCATAATGAGAAATGCCACGTTATACGCATCATCCTGAAGCACACGGTTTGGATAGACAATGGAATTCTCTTCAGTTGGCTGCTGACAAGCATAAATACTTGTTAAGATTAGCAGTGATAGAACAGTTCGAAGCATTATATGTGTTATTTTACCAGCAAATTAATCATCCTCAACATATAAAGTGTTATGAATTTGAGATATATCATACTGTCCTTATTAGTACTCGTAGCGTACTCAGGCCTAAAGGCTCAAGATGCAATCAGCGTAGAAGATATTTGGAGAGATTATAAATTTACAGCCAAGCGAGTGCCTGGATTTAATTTTTTGAAAGATGGCAAACACTTTACAAAACTAGAAAATAATAGTGTGGTCAAATATGATCTCATCTCTGGTGAAAAAGTTGACATATTATTTGATGGGGACAATAACGGAACATCAATCTCCAACATTGATTCATATGCCTTTAGCAAGGATGAACAATACATGCTCATACAAACTGATGTCGAGTCAATTTATAGACGGTCGTCCAAGGGTTTTACTTATGTGTTTGATAGCAAGTCTAATACGCTTAGCTCATTGTTTGATGATGATAAGATCATGTCACCTACGCTATCACCAGATGGTAAATACATTGCGTATGCATGGCAAAACGATCTGTATTATTATTCAATCGATAGTGGAGAAACTTTACCAATTACAGATGATGGGCAAACAAACGAGCTCATCAATGGTATTTGTGATTGGGTTTATGAAGAAGAATTTAGTTTTACCAAAGCTTTTTTCTGGTCTCCAGATAGCAAACGTATTGCCTACATAAAGTTTGATGAATCTGAGGTTGAAGAATTTACGATGACAAATTATAAAGGTGGTCTCTATCCAGAATATGTCACATTCAAATACCCTAAAGTTGGTGCCAAAAATGCTGAAGTGAGTACACATATTTATGAATTATCCACTGATAAAAGTGTAATTGCAGATGTAGGCACACTAGACGATATGTATATTCCGCGAATCAAGTGGACTCAAAATCCAGAACAATTATGTGTCTTCAAAATGAACAGACATCAGAATCACTTACAACTCTTTACAGTTAATGCGACCAGTGGAAAATCGTCGCTTATCCTTGAGGAAAAAAATAAATATTACATAGATATTACTGATGATCTGACATTCTTAGAGTCGGGAGATGGATTCATTTGGTCTTCTGAAAAATCAGGATACAATCATTTATATTACTATAATATGAAGGGTGAACAACAAACAGCACTCACTTCAGGGGAATATGACGTGACGGGTTTTTATGGTATAGATGAAAAAAATAAGAAAGTCTATTATCAAGCCGCAGACGTATCACCCCTTGAGAGACATGTTTATGAAGTTGGTCTAAATGGTAAAAATAAAAGAAGCCTGACGCCAAAATCTGGGACCAACAATGCACAATTTAGTAGTACGTTTGATTATTTCACTTGGACTCATTCTACAATCGATCATCCGGCAACGTATGACATTACGGATCGTAAATTGAGACCAGTCAGAAGTCTGGAAAAAAATGTCAGTCTCAGTCAAACAAATCAGAGTTATCCTGCAGCACAGTTCTTTAATTTCAAGACGTCCAGTCAGGTTGAATTAAATGGATTTATGATCAAACCAGCTGACTTCGATGAGGCTAAGCAATATCCTGTCCTTATGTATGTATATGGAGGCCCTGGAAGCCAAACGGTAACAGACAGTTGGAAGGGACAAAACTATTGGTGGTTTCAGATGCTTGCGCAGAAGGGCTATATTATTGTAAGTGTTGACAATCGAGGAACAGGTGCACGTGGCGAAGAATTTAAAAAAGTGACTTATTTGACCTTAGGCAAGTATGAAACAGAAGACCAAATCGAAGCTGCAAAATATTTAGGAAGCTTACCATACATTGATGACAGTAGAATTGGGATATTTGGATGGAGCTATGGTGGCTTCATGTCATCCCATTGCATATTGCAAGGTAATGATGTATTCGACTCTGCAATTGCAGTTGCTCCCGTGACCAATTGGAAGTGGTACGATACAATTTATACAGAACGTTTTATGAGGACTGAACATGAAAATGAAGACGGATACACGACAAATTCTCCAATATACTATGCGGATCAACTAAAAGGAGATTTATTATTAGTTCATGGTAATGCTGATGACAATGTTCATTTTCAGAATTCGGCTGAAATGGCTGCTGCACTCATCAAAGCCAATAAACAGTTTGACACCTACTTTTATCCAAATCGAAACCACGGTATTTATGGCGATAATGCCAGATTACATCTCTATACAAAGATGACAAACTTCATTTTGGAGAACCTATAGACGATTTTTCGTTAAAATATTCTTAAAATCTAATTATTTCCCCCTTGTTTAGGGTATGCCGCTATTCTTTTCGTCTTATATGTACAAATAGATGATGACTTTTTAAATAGAGGTGCGTCTAAAGAATGTATCTGATGAAGAATAGAGATAGAGGGAATGAGATCAGATCCAATCAATACGGTAGATAGTTTTTTCATGCATATGACAAAGCTGAAAGCGAAAAGTTGCTTTCAGCTTTTCTTTTTTTATACGCCTTTGAAATCAACTAAACATTCGTTTGTCAAACCGAAATTCTTCCACTCTAATCAATTGGACTTTTTTAAAATCTTCATGTTCAACATTGATCATATAGTTGGATTCTTCAGGAATGATTACTGAAGGAATTTGTAACAAACAGCTATCCGAGCTCTTCACCCATTCGTCACCAAGTCGCTGACAATACCTATAAGCATCAGCGGAACTGCCAGACCATTCATCATCTAAGGAGTCTGACTGAATCGAAGCTGTTTTAAGAGAATCGTCTATCTCTATCACCATAATAGAGAATAATGAAGAAAGCACTTTTTCACCTCTATGAACCAGATTTTCTAAACTTGCTAAAGATCGAGACCAAGAACAGTAAATGACTGGTACACCTTTAGAATTCCACCTACCGGGATAAGCAGGAGCATAAAGCTGAGATGCATATTTTGTTAAAGTAATCCGATATAATTCCATTAGACTGGGTAGCCAAAGGCAATACGTTGTAATTCTTCGGTGATGTAATCTATCCCAGATACAGTGCTAAAGTAATCTCTTGGTACATTAAAATCTAAACCCATTGCTGGCTTTATGGACCAAGCATTAAAATCCTCAGCAGATCCAAATACCTCCACACCGAGGTTGTAAAGGCCCAAGAGCTTTATAGAAATTTCTGAAATACGCTTTGGCAAAGGCATTTGTTCGTTTTTATATTTGGAGAGAGTTTTAGGTGTCATTTCAAAAACGGATTCAGCCAAAAATTTGAGCGTTAGCTTAGTCGAATGTAGTAGCTTTGTTAAGAGAATCTGACTCGACTTAGTTTTATGAATTGACTCTAGAATATCTCCATGACTCACGACAAGTAAAGGTGAGTCCAAATTTGACTTTCTTTGATAAGCTGTAGCAGGCTCATGTACTTGTTGATTAAATGTCCGCAAGGCTTGCTCAACATTAGATCGATCAATAGAAAATTGATTAGATAAATATGTAGCTAAGTCATTCAAAACGTAAATTTACACTAATATACACGTAATAATACGCATTTACAATTATTTCAATTATGATATGCTATTTAATCTAACAAAACATATAGTAGCTAATCTTATATTTGCAATGTGAAACAGATAGTCAACAGAAAAGCAAAGTTCGAATACCAGTTTGTGAGGACCTATGAAGCTGGCATTATGCTGAAAGGAACTGAGGTGAAATCCATCCGCAAAGGAGAGACGAATATGAATGATGCATATTGTCTATTTGTTAATGGTGAGCTGATAATTAAAAGTTTGTACATCGCCGAATATGATCATGGCAATATCAATAACCATGAAACTCGAAGAGATAGAAAGCTCTTACTCAAAAAGGCTGAGCTCAAGAAAATAGAAGGAAAAGCAAAGGAAAAAGGCTTTGCTATTGTTCCCTACAGAATATTTCTATCTGAACGAAATCTCATTAAGATAGAGATAGCTACCGCGCAGGGGAAAAAGTCATATGACAAGAGTCACAGTATAAAAGAAAAAGACGCCGCCCGCGATTTAGCAAGAATGAAAAAAAATCACGATTTATGATACATGTAAATCTGTAGATTAACCGCTCGATTATTATATTTGTCTCATATTCAGTGATAAACGTATTGTATTTAAGTAGGATATGAGCAGAATAACAGACGAAGACACGATTATGGCAAACAACCGCGACTCCAATGAAAATATCATTCCTATCTCAGGGATGTACCAAGATTATTTTCTTGATTACGCATCTTATGTTATTCTTGAACGAGCGATACCACATATAAATGATGGTCTCAAGCCAGTCCAAAGAAGAATCCTTCACGCCTTAAAAAATGTGGATGATGGCCGTTTTCACAAAGTGGCTAATATCATAGGCCAGACAATGCAGTTTCATCCGCACGGAGATGCAGCCATTGGGGATGCTTTAGTGAAGCTGGGACAGAAAGATTTGTTGATCGATACGCAAGGTAACTGGGGAGATGTACGCACAGGTGACTCCGCTGCTGCACCCAGGTATATCGAGTCACGCCTGACCAAGTTTGCACTTGATGTCGCCTTTAATGCACAGACGACTGAGTGGCAAGTGTCTTATGACGGTCGTAAAAAGGAGCCGATTACGCTTCCAATGAAATTTCCACTTGTCTTAGCACAAGGAGTCGAAGGGATTGCAGTTGGTCTGTCCACCAAAATAATGCCTCATAATTTCATAGAACTGATTAATGCCTCGATTAAAATTCTGCAAGGCAAAAAAGTAAAACTCTACCCCGACTTTCAAACAGGAGGGATGATAGATGTAGCAGAGTATAATGGTGGAAAAAGAGGTGGCAAAATAAAAATTAGAGCTCGGATAGAGCAAGTGGACAAAAATACGATCGCTATCAAGGAGCTCCCTTATGCGGTAACCACGACGAATCTGATTGACAGTATTGTCAAGGCAAATGACAAGGGTAAGATTAAAATCAAAAAAGTCATTGACAATACAGCAAAAGATGTTGAGGTTTTAATTGACTTAGCACCTGGTATTTCACCAGAGGTGACAATAGATGCGCTCTATGCATTTACGAATTGTGAAGTTTCTGTCTCACCTAACGCTTGTGTTATAGTAGATGATAAACCACAGTTTGTTACCATTAATGAATTGTTAGACATTTCTACAATGCAGACTAAAGATCTGCTGCGTCAAGAATTAGAGATCAGAAAAAATGAATTGGAGGAGAAGTGGCATATGGCTTCTCTAGAAAAAATATTTATTGAAAATCGGATCTATCGAGATATAGAAGAATGTGAAACATGGGAAGCCGTACTAAAAGCGATTGATGATGGACTTCGCAAATATGTAAGTACACCTTCTGATAAAGCTAAAAAATCTGACAAGCGCATTCGATTAAAACGAGATATTACGGAAGAAGATCTTATTCGATTGACAGAGATTAAAATCAAGCGAATATCTAAATACAATAAATTTAAGGCGGATGAACGGATTGCCGGTATTGAAGCTGAGTTAAAGCAAGTTCAATTTGATTTAGATCATCTCACTGATTATGCAGTTGCTTATTTTGAAAATCTCTTAAAAAAATATGGAGCTGGTAGAGAACGTAAAACTGAAATTACAAGTTTTGAAACGATTAAGGCTCAAAAAGTCATTGCTATTAATTCAAAATTATATGTCAATGCTAAAGAGGGCTTTGTCGGTAGTGATTTGAAAAAAGATGAGTTTGTAGCAGACTGTTCTGATATGGCAGATATTATTGCAATTCGCAAGGATGGTAAACTGCAAGTATCCAGAATCACGGGCAAGAAATTTATGGGAAAAAATATCTTGCATGTTAATGTATGGAGAAAGGGAGATGATAGAACAACATATAATATGGTCTATGTCGATGCAAAGACAGGTCGAGCTATGGCCAAACGATTTAATGTCAAAGCAGTAACTCGAGACAAAGAATATGAATTAACGAAAGGTGCAAAAGGATCCCGTGTTTTATATTTAACTGCCAACCCCAATGGGGAGTCAGAGGTAATCAAAATACAATTATCGCCTGGTTGCTATGCTAAGAAAAAAGTATTCGATTTTGACTTTTCTGAGATTGCTATTAAGGGAAAAGGATCAGGTGGAAATATCGTTACTAAATACCCAGTTAAAAAAATCACTCAAGTCTCAGTAGGCAAGTCAACCTTAGGTGCTGTAAAATTGTGGATAGATGAAATCAGTGGTCGTGTTAATAAAGCAGAACGGGGCAAATATCTGGGTGCATTTGATACAGGGCAACAAATAATCGCCTTATTTAAAAATGGTACGTATGAAGTAAGAGATGCTGTAGAGGATACTAAATTTGATGGGGAAGATATGGTACATGTCGCTAAATACACAGGTAAGGAAATCGTGAGTGCCTTATACTATGAAGGAGACAAGTCTTGGAGCATGGCCAAGAGATTTCAGATTGAGACCAATTCGACGAATACCAGATATAAGTTTATTTCTGAGGGCAGAGGTTCAAAGCTCTATTTTGCTACTTTGGATGCAGATCCTGTCGTTACCTTCTCTTACAAAGCAGGTGGTAGTAAAAAGGAGCAAGAATTGGATTTTAAGTCATTTATAGAGGTGAAAGGCTGGAAAGCACTCGGAAATAAAGCAGTAGAATACAAAGTGCTGTCAGTAAAACAACATGCTACAGACCAGAATGAGCCTGATCCAAGTTCTCAAGCAGAACTAGCAGTAGATCTAGAAACGGAAGAACCAAATGCCAAAAGTTCACCGGATAAACCAAAATTGAAAAAAGAAAAGTCAAAAGAGGAAAAAGCATCGACTGAATCCAAGTCTAAGGCGAAGTCTGAACCTAAAGCAAAGGCTGCCAAGAAAAAAGATGCGGCTAAAACCTCAAAAAAAAAGAAGCCAAAAAAGGCCAAACCAGACGATGATAAACTAACTCCAGGTGATACAATAGAGTTAGATTTTTAGAATTACGTTAAAGTAGGCAAGCATCTTGATTATTACAGTATCAATACTGTAGTTTTGTGTTCTTAATGATTCATTTAGCTAAGTACTTCATTTTCATTATTTGCCTTTTTATACTGGCATGTCAATCTAAGGATTTAAAAGACATGTCGATAGAAGAGCTCGATACGCATATTGCTGAAGTCAAGGGAATTTTGGATTCTTTACAGACTGTTCGAGATTTAAAGGCCAGCCAGGATACTACAGGTAAATATGTAGTGACAACAGACATTGAAAGTCTATTTGAAAACAGACGCATCGTCACGATCAAAGGGAAAGTAGATTCGAGTTCTTTAATCTCGTCATTAAGGATTATTCAAGATCGACCCTATCAACCAGATTTCATTCAATCAATCCACGTATCTGAAGATGGGTCATTTTCAGATGAATTTGAAATTGAAACGAATGGTTTATTCGAACTGAGGTTCAAAGATCATTCGCATGATATCTACTTGGAAAATGGCAAGACGATTGGTATTATAGTGGATACATTGTTGGGTGGTGGCATGCGCTTTATCGGAGACCTGAGTGCAGAGAACAATTATCTAATGTCATCACACAGCGTGTTGAGTGATCATCATATAGATTACGAAAACAACAATCAAGTTTCTCCTGATGAATTTGCAGCTTATGTTGAGAATGAAATAAATCAATTGCACGAAAGTCTGGATTCTATTCAAGGTGATGGAGCTAACTCAATAGCTAAAGATTTTTCTGCGCTTATGGATCAGAAACTCAATTTAACCAAATCAAGATCTTTGTTAGGTTTTGCTAGGGCTCGCACAGATACGATCTTGACAAATGATTACTTTCATCCAGAAGGGATAGATTTAAATTCAGCTGATATATTTCATTTGTTTGAATTCAGAAAATACTTGTTTGAATATTTCGAGTATGTTGCCTCTAAGACCTTAAGTAAAGAAGCATTATATGATGCGACTCATCCCGCATATTTTGAATCTAAGTATGGCATAATAGACAGCTTATTTTCAATTACAGCCATTACAGACTTTCTGAAAACTGATGTGATTTTTGAAAGTATTGCAAAGGTGAGGCATACCGGTATTAATTCATTGGTCAAACACTTTCAGTCTGATGTTACGAATCTGTCATATTTAAAAACAATCAATGATCGATATAAAAGTATTGTTATGCCTAGTAACGGTACGTTGGCACCAGAATTAACAGGTGTTACGTTTGATGGTGAAGATTTCAAACTAAGTGAGTTAAGAGGCAAATATGTCTATATTTTTGTATGGGCTACCTGGTGCGGCCCATGTAAAGTAGAAATTCCATTTTACGAACAAATGCTTGAAGATTATGGAGATGAGAATATTGTCTTTGTTGGAATTTCAGTAGATAAGGATAAACGAAAATGGATAGATAGTTTTTTATTCAATGACTATCCAGGGCTTCAAGTCCTCATTCCAGGAGACTGGAACTCCGCTCTTGTAAAAGATTATCAAATCGCTTCAATACCGCAGTTTATTTTAATTAATCCAGAGGGAGAAATAGCAGCTTTGCAAGCCGAACGACCTACAAAAGCGATTAAAGCTCAATTGAGTCAATATGGAATGTTTGCCAAAGTGTATTGATTGTGGGTGTAACATTATTATCAGCCAGTGAGTTTGTCGCAGGGTGAAGCCATTTAATTGTAGAGGAAATTATAACAAATTGTATTTTTGATTTTATGGCAATAGAGCACAATTCGGTATACCCAAGTGAAATAAAGTCTGCCGACGACTCATCGTAAACATCCATTCATTATTTGAATAGTTATACCTTTGTAGACATAAATATAATTACACGTGAACTATCGATATTTTGCTTGGATGAGTATTGGGGTAATTGGTATGATTAGCCTATTATATACAAGCTGCTCTCGTAAATTGCTCACAGAACGAATTACTCAAATTGACCAAGTTGAACTATCTAAGAATCAAAAATCTACAACGAATGCTTGCCGCGACGCCTTAGCTTACACGCCTTATCCAGAAAGCCAAGCATTGTTTCCGACACAACGAGTGCGACTTAATTTCCACTTTCTAAATACAGAAGATAAGACGAATAATTATTCAATTGACAAGTCTAAAGATCTAGTTAAACAATTACTCAGGAATGCGAATCTGAGATTAAAGACGAATCATAAAATGAATTTGCCCATCGGTAATGATACACCGGTGTGTCTTCCCTCATATGAATATATCTTACAGAGTCAAGATGATGATGACGGTATTTATTTTCACTACGATGATGAGTTATGTTTTTTTGCGAATAAAGGAAAATTTAGAAATAATTACAACACTGATGTTATAGAAAAATATGCTGTCGGTTTGGACACCATTATTAATGTCTTTTTCATGCCGCACATTCCAGAAGAAAAACGGTCCAAGTCGTATAAAGTCACTCGAACAGGTGTTGCGCTTGGCAATGGATTGAAAATAGCTGGTTTTTTTGAAACGGGTAAACAGCCATGGGAGATTGCAACGTTACTCAATCACGAAGTTGGTCATATTTTAGGATTGCGACACTCTTGGAATACGAATGACGGATGCGAAGACACACCTCGTAATCCAAACTGTTGGTCAAGTAAAGGGACTGGGAATTGTACAGTGGCATCGAATAATGTTATGGATTATAATAACAGCCAAATGGCATGGACACCTTGTCAGCTAGGATTAATACATCGGCAATTCAACGACCAATACGCAACTCAACGAAAGCTACTAGTGCCTCAGTGGTGTGAGTATTCTTCAAAAGCCTTACTGATTCATGAAGATCAAGTCTGGGAAGGGGCAAAGGATATGCATAGTGATATCATTGTTAAATCTGGAGCGGCCCTCATGATAAAATGCAGAGTTCATCTTCCGCAAGGAGCCATGATTAAAGTCGAACCAGGAGCAACTTTAATTTTAGATGCTTGCTATCTACATAATGATTGTGGGATGGAGTGGGGTGGGATAGAAGTCATGACTAGAGGGAAGAAGAAAGGGCTAGTTATCAGTAATGGTGATGTTAGATTGGAGAATATAGTAGCTGATTAAAATTCAAACTAGGCTGACATGATTTACTAATGCATTTAAGTCGCGAATTGTGTATGTTGGAGAGAATTCGCTTGTGTTCTCTTTTTGACTCGGATTGTACCAGCACGTTTTAAATCCGAAGGATTGTGCTCCACCTATATCTGATTGGATATTGTCACCGATGACAAGTACACGCGATTTATCTGATTCGTCGATTCTATCGTAGACATGTTGAAAATAACGTGGATCGGGTTTGGCAAGATTTATTTCATCACTCACAAAAACATGTTCAAAATAGTCATCCAATTGATGCTTAGTTAAGCGTCTGCGTTGAACTTCTTTTAATCCATTGGTGACAATACCCAATGTGAAGTTTTTTTGTAATGTTTGTAGTGCCTCTACTGTTTGGGCTAAAATTTTCGGATGTGCCACGATTTGTTCAAGATAAAATGCATTCATTTCATAACCATCAATATCTTGAATGTTCAATGACTCTAGAAATAGAGTAAATCTTTTTTTACGGATGTCTTCAGTGTTAATGAGGCCTTGCTCGAACTCAGTCCAAAGGCTATGGTTTATGGTTTTATACAGTTGATAATTATCATCATTCCATTCAATGTTATATTTGCTAAAGGTGTCTTGAAGCCCTTTATAAGCACTATGGGTAAAATCGACTAAGGTATTATCAAAATCAAATAAGAGGTGTGAATACTCCATTTCTAAATGTAACTAATCTTATTTAGTTATTCACACAATTGTAAATACTCATTGGAAGCTATTTTTTTCGTGGTACATTTGATTCAATAAATAGAATTTAGCAAGACTTATAAAAAATGGAAAAGGAATATAAAAGAAGTGAAGATTCACAAATTACCATTACTGATTTGATGTTACCATCTCATTCTAATTTTAGTGGAAAGATACATGGAGGCCATATTTTAAACTTGATGGATCAGGTGGCTTTTGCTTGCGCATCAAAACATTCTAGAAACTATTGTGTGACTGCGTCAGTAAATAAAGTCGATTTCTTAAATTCAGTGGAAGTTGGAGAATTATTGACAATGAAAGCATCTGTCAATTATACGGGAAGAACTTCGATGGAAGTCGGGGTGAGAGTCGAAGCAGAGAACATTCAATCAGGTTATGTGAAACATTGCAACTCGTCGTATTTTACGATGGTTGCAAAAGATGCTGATGGTAACAATGCAGAAGTGCCTGGGCTGATATTACACTCAGTGGACGACATACGGCGTTTTTCAAGATCTATCAAACGCAAGGAGCAGGCTAAGCAGCGGCAAAATCTATTTAAAGATAAGGACTTTGTTGTTGAAGAATACATCGAGTTACTCAAATCCCATAATGCTAAAATAGATCTACAAGAATCATGAATATAAATCTAAGTAATAAGTGTGCTTTGGTGTGCGGAGGCTCCAAAGGGATTGGCTTTGCGACGGCAAAAGAGCTCGCGGGATTAGGTGCAAAGATTATAATATTATCGAGATCAGAAGAAAACCTAAAAGCGGCTATTCAAGAAATAGATGCAATTAATGGATTAGAGAATCAGTACATCGTAGCAGATGTTTCTGACACAGCTTATTTAAAGGATCAGGTAGGACAAGCCTTAGAATCTGCGGGCGCTATCCATATCCTAATCAATAATGGTGGTGGACCTCCTGGTGGCATGATAGTCGATGCGATAGCAGATCAATTTATAGCAGCCTTTCAAGCTCATTTGATTGCTGCGCATAGCCTTGTACAATTATTGGCACCTAAGATGAGAGAAGCGGGGTATGGTAGAATTATAAATATTGTATCTACCTCCGTGCGTCAGCCGATCTTAGGCTTGGGTGTGTCTAATACAATTCGTGGTAGCATCGCTAGCTGGTCTAAAACGATGTCAATCGAGTTGGCACCTGATGGGATCACTGTTAATAATATCCTGCCTGGCACAACAAAGACGGGTCGCCTGACAGAAATTATGAAAGGTGTCGAGCATGCATCTGATCTTTCTAAAGATGAAGTGACAAATCAGTTTTTGTCTCAAATTCCGATGGGGCGCTTTGCAGAGGTTGAGGAGGTTGCTGCAACAGCTGCTTTTTTGGCTAGCCCTGCTGCGTCATATATTACGGGTGTGAGCTTGCCTGTGGATGGTGGGAAGATTCGCAGTATTTGAGGGAAAGTAATAATTTATTTTTCAGTTGCTTATCAAAGGTGTTTCAATGCTTGTTTTTAAGAAGATGATTTAGTCCATTCTTCTTTATCAATAGCCAATAAATTTTCATCTACCCATTGACCGTTTTTTTTAAATCCTTTTTCAATATAATTTATAAATGTCATGCCATTGCTTTTGAGCACTTTTTCACTTCCTGTATTCCATACGGCATGACATGCTTCGATACTGTTTGCATGTAATTGTTCAAATCCAAATTTGAGAATAACACAAACGGCTTCAGTCATGACCCCTTTTTTTTGATGTATGGGATGAGTCCAGAAACCGATATTCCATCTATCTTTTATATCTGTCATCCGAATTGATATCCGTCCTAAAAATTCTGATCTCTTTTTTTTCTCAATTGTGAAACTGAAAGCTTTTCCTTGCTCCCAAGCTTTTATACCATTGTGCAAAGGTTTAATTAATTCTTCTTTACTATTAGGTGGATCCCATAACATACCATCATTGAAGCCCTCAAATCTTGTTGCTGAAAATATATGATCAAAATCGTCAGCTGAAGGAATACGTAGTTTTAAATTTTTAGAAGTTAGGACTATTGATTTATCGATTCGCATTCTCAGCACTTTAATATTTCATTAGATTCAATGTTGAACGTTTAGTTAGTTCTGTAGTTGCTGTATTTCATTTAAATATCCGAACTAGAGGCTACAAGATTAAATTACCTTAATGATTCAGTCAGTTTCCGAATGGGTGTCAATCGAATATATTCAAAAGCCACTTCTGACCCTTCTGCCTGCACCGCAATCTGCCCAGACGATACAGTCGCTTCATAGCCATGATTAATGAAGACATCATTAAGCCAAACTTTAATCTCATCATCGACACATTCAACGACCATTCGATTCCATTCTCCCAGTGGTTTCTCCGTCCCATCTGTTAAATTAAGGATTCGCCTCTTCTTCCCTTCTGTAATGCCCCATTCCTCAACGGGACCTCTTCGCTCAATCATATTTGGCACTTTGATATCTTGAACAATACACCAAAAGTCGCCAGCATCTTGATTCATCATTTGAACCTCAATCGACTTAGGAAACATTTTATATAATGATCGAGGCGTAGACGCATGCACAAGCAGTCCACAATTTCCAGGCTCACCAACAAAGCGATATTTTGTTTCGATTCGATAATTGCTGTAAATCTGATCTGTGATCAAATGCCCTTGTGGATTGCCCAGACTGACAAGCTGCCCATCCCTCACGACGAACGGTATGATCGCATCAGGAATGGTATCTAAGTCAGGGACATCTATATGCCAGCCTGCTAAATCCTGTCCATTAAATAATTGAATTGTTTTTGAATGGCATGAGCTCAAGAAAAGTATTGCTGTAATTAGCAGTAGATAGTAAAATGATTTCATAGTACTTAAAAGTAATGAAAATCTGAACACGGATTAAATGGATTATTGGATGACACTGATTTGAATGTAGTATGATTATTATTTTAGAGTTCTTAATAATTTAATCCTCAGCTAAGTTTAGTTGCTCCGTTCTTTCTGAATATTTTACTCAACACCCAAAACTCCATTAGGCACATCTTCAAATCAGCATAACATCAATTTCAGTTCTTTATTATTGTCAGAATTAAGATTGTTAGGATGTTCAGATTTTAGGATTCCTACTACGATGAATCCTAAACAATTTTAGTTGCTCTGTTCTTCATTAATACACGCACACAACACTTAAAACTCAACACCTGCCTGCAGGCAGGCTCAATACTACCGCAGGCATCCCCTCCACTTTAAACTTACCGACCATCAGGCATATCTGGATAATATGGTTTTTCCTTATTTGTCCACAACAAAAACCGTCGCTTTAACCGATAGGCTAACCAATACATCACGGGCACAACCACCAAGGTCAAAAATGTCGCGAACACTAATCCGTAAATCACCGTCCAAGCCATCGGACCCCACATCGCTGTATTATCTCCACCGATAAAAATATTCGGATTTAAGTCAGTGACTAAGGTTCTAAAATTAAAATTAAAACCAATGGCTAATGGCACCAGTCCTAGTACCGTAGTTATTGCTGTTAGTAGTACCGGACGCAGCCTTGTCGAACCACCTTCGATGATACAGGCTTTGACATCTTCTTTTGTCATGTAGATCATATCGCTGATGCCTAAAGATTCTCGTTTGTTTTTTACAAGCAGATTGATGTAGTCAATCAATACGATGGCATTATTGACCACAATCCCCGCAAGCGCAATAATCCCAACGCCAGAGAAGATAACAGATACAGTCGTATTAGTTATGATATAGCCAAGCAACACACCGATCGTACTAAATAGCACAGACAGAATAATAATGAATGGCGAAATCACTGAATTAAATTGGCCAACAATAATGATGAATATTAAAAAGATAGCAACGATAAATGCTGACTGTAAAAAGCCCATATCTGCAGCTTGAGATTCTTGCTCTCCAGTAAAAGCAATCTTGTATCCATCAGGTAAAGAGAAGTCGGCGATGACTGTGCGTAGATCGTCATTGATTTCATTGGCATTGTAACCTTCCAAGACATTGGAGGAGACTGAGATGACTCGTTCTTGATTCAATCGCTTGATCGAACTATAGGTAGATGTATATTCAAATTCTGCAATCGTCGAAATAGGGATTTGGACGATTCGTCCTTGTCGAGCTTGATCTCTGAATGTTACTTTTTGATTCAGTAAACTCGTGATGTCATTTCTGTATTGATCATTTGCACGGAGCTGAATCGCATATTCATCTTCATCTTTTTTAAAGGTAGATATCTCTTTACCAAAGACACTTGTTCGAATGGCACTCGCAATTTGAGCTGTAGAAAGGCCATAGCGTCGGGCCGCATTTCGATTGATGTGTATCAATAATTCTGGTTTGCCAATCTCAACATCTGCAGTCAATTCTTCTATACCAGCTATGTTTTCTCCGTTGATATATTGTATTATGCGTTGCGACAGAGAGGCGAGTGTATCGATTTTATCACCAGTGATTTCTATGTTGATAGGAGGGCCAACTGGTGGGCCATCTGCATCTTTGTCAACCTGAATAATAACACCAGCGTAGCCCTTGATCGATTCTCTAATATCTTCCATGATGTCAAAGGTGTTGATCTCGCCACGGTATTTTGAGGACACAAATGATACAGTCAATCTTGATTTGTGCGGAGTGACGCCTGGTTCTGGTGGCTTGTTAGGATCACCGGTGTCTTCACCAATTGTCGTTAAAATATCTTGGACGACATCGCCGTATGGTTCGATAGTTTCCTTGACCTTTTGCTCTAACTCTAAGAGAAGATTGTTTGTCGCTTCGATATCTGTTCCGATTGGCATCTCGACAAATACATTCACAAAATTAGGATCTGCTGAAGGAAAAAATTCCAAGGGTGGCGGACTGACCTTCATTAAAAAAATGGAAAAGCCAAGTAAGCCAAATGTCCCTATAAATGCAATGATGGGAACAACACCTTTCAATACAAATTTTATAAAGCGATCGTAGCTACTTTCCATTGCCGGTAGTACACGATTCTGAAAGGCAAATGAAGCAGGGCGTAGAAATATAAAATTCAGTATTGTTAAAATAATAGCAAAGCCCATGATATTGCGCAGCCAAAGGACACCCATAATGTGTGCAATGACGGCAATAGTAATCATGGCGATGAGCCAGATCAACACGTTAATTCGTTTCTTATGTTTTCCTCTGGCTGTCTCAGCAGCCTTATCAATTTTCATGAATCGAGATGTCAATACGGGATTGATAACCAATGCAACGAATAGGGAAGAGGAGAGTACACACATTAAGGTGATTGGGAAGTACCGCATAAACATGCCCATAATACCAGGCCAAAACATCAGTGGTAGAAAGGCAGCCAATGTCGTTGCAGTAGAAGCAATGATAGGCATTGCTACTTCAGATGCTCCATATTTCGCTGCTGATTTTCCATCAAAACCTTCGTCCATATACCGGTAGATATTTTCAACGGTTACAATGGCATTATCAACAAGTAATCCCAATGCCAAGATGAGACTAAATAAGGTGACAATATTGAGACTCACTTCCAGTAAGTACAAGATCAAGATACCGATCAGCATAGACAGTGGGATAGCAATCCCTACAAAGGCTGCATTTCTTAAGCCAAGAAAAAACAATAAAACCATTGTCACAAGTATGACTCCCGAGATGATACTATTCTCTAGGTTAGCCACTTCATCTCTTGTTGATACAGACAGATCATTAAATTTTGTAATCTCTAACTCCTCAGGAAACTTAGGTTTTAGATCTGCAAGGACTAGGTCTAATTTGTCGATGGCGGAAAGTAGATTTTGCCCATCTCGTTTTTTAACTTCTAAGGAGATGACAGGAAAGCCATTCACTCTTGCATAGGTACTGCGTTCTTCAAATCCATACATGACTTCTGCAATATCTCTTAAATAGATGGGCCGTTCATTTTCGCTTTTTATAATGACTTGTTCAATTTCATCAATTTCGGTAAACTGTCCTAATACACGGATTGATCGACGGAAATCATTATTAATAATTTCACCTGCTGACATCGACATGTTTTCTCTAGCAATAGCATTTTCAATGTCCATGAAGGAGACTTGGACCGATTCCATTTTTCTGAGATCGACATTTATTTTCACTTCTCGTTCTAGCGCACCTTTCATGACCACTTGTGAGACCTCTGTGATTTCTTCTATTTCGTCTCTATAAAACTCTGCATAGTTGCGTAGCTTATCCATCGAGAATGGTCCTGCAACATTGACAACGACGACTGGTTGATCAGACACATTGACTTCATTGATAACCGGGTCATTGTCTAGATCGGATGGTAATTCTGAATTGGCTTTGTCGACGGCTTCTTTGACATCATCAACGGCTTTGTCGATATCAACATCAGTTCCAAACTTAGCTTGAATCATTGAAAAGTCCTGAATAGAAGTTGATAGAATGTCTTCTATGCCATTGATGCTTTTTAGTTCTTTTTCTATTGGTCGTGTGATCAGATTTTCAATTTCTGATGCTGCGTTTCCAAAATAGGGAGTTGTAATGATGACCTGCGGGAAATACGCTTCAGGATATTTTTCTTTAGGCATGGCGATATATGCCTGAATACCAAAAAGAAAAATCATAAACGCCAACAAGAAAATACTTGTACCATTTTCAATGGCAAATTTGGTTAGACCAAATTCACGAAATTCGATTTTGTCTACTGGACGTTCTTCCATTATGATTGTATAGCGATAAGTTCTTTATTAGAAACTTGTCTGGCTCCCTTAATAATCAATAAATCTCCTAAGTTGAGCCCATCTGAAATAATGACCTTGTTGTCATAACTTTCGCCGGTCTCCACATACACTTTTCGTGTGACTAATTCTGCTGCTGCTGGATTATCGACGACATATACGAATTTATCTCCGCTGATTTCTTCTTGCACTAAGTTAACTGGGATCACTAAGGCATCTTCCATGGATAAATCTTTAACCAACATTTCTGCTGCTAGATTGGGTTTGTAAAGGCCAGAACTATTATTCAGGTTTACTTCGATTTTAAATGTTCTGTTGGCAGGGTCGATCATGCTACCTAGTAATGATATGCGGCCTCGAAGTTCTTTTTCTATAGCAGGTATTTTTATGTCAACATAATCACCTCGTTTCACGATGCCTAAATAAGATGCAGGTGCATCCACCACAACCTTAACCTTACTCGTGTTCAAAATTTGTATAATTGGACCACCAGCAGAGGTTAACTCGCCTGCCTGCCTAATTTCTCTTTCTACAACTCCAGAGCTGGGGCTGTATACATTCTGTTTGGATAGTTGGAATTGGATACTCTCTAAACTTTTTTCCAATCTCTCTTTACTGTTTTTAGCTTGCAAGTATTGAATCTCACTACCGATGTTTTGATCCCATAATCTCTTTTGACGCTCATACACCGTACTCGCTAATTCCAATGAAGTTTCGATTTCAGCGATTTGATTTTGAATCGATTCTAGATCGATTTTGGCAATCAGTTGGCCACGTCTAACATTCTGACCTTCTCTAACATAGATGTCTAATATCCGACCACCAATCTCACTCGATGCATTGACTAGGTCTTCAGAGATAATACTGCCTTGCAGAGCGGTATAGCGTTCGAAGCTGCTGGTTTGGATCGTGTCGATCGTCACCAGTTTAGGAGCTTTGCGCATGCTAGGATCCATATCTTCAAGTTCAGCTTGGAGGGATTTAATTTCAGACTCTAGCGTTCTAACTTGCTGTTGTTTCTTTTTAAGAAATACTTTCTTGCCTGCAATGTCTGTTGGTACGATTTCTTCCTTAGCACCCTGCTGACAAGCAATAAGGCAACAACACAGGAGATAAACGATTGCTATTTTAAACTTCATCTGTTCTTATTATTTAATGTTACCTAATGCTATATCTAGATCTGTTTTTGCAAGTACCACATCATACATGGCAGAGATATAATCCGCTTGTGCTTGATAGAGTGATGTCTCTGCTTGACGTACCTCGACACTTGATCCAACACCTTCTTTAAATTTTATATTGGCTTTGTCGTAGATTTCCTGAGTGAGTGCGAGGATGTTTTTTCTGTTCTCCAATGTCCGTTTTGTCGTTGATAATCGATTTTGGGCATTTGTTGATTGGAGGTACATGCCTCGTTTAAAGTTTTGTAAATCAAGGAAGGTTTTTTCTTTCCGAATCTTAGATCGTTGTTGTTGGGATTCGCGGAGCTTGCCATCAAAAATAGCATAGTCTAATTTAAGTCCAACGTAACCTCCTGCTATAAATCCGGCTTCATTACTATTAAATAATTTATCACGTTGTAAAGATTCTTGGAGATTGATGTTCGCTTTGAGGGTAGGCCATCTGAGGCCTAATCGCCTAATATCATAATCATCTAATTCCATTGATTTTTCCAAAACTTGTACCTCAGGTCTGTTGGTATAATCGATAGATTCCTCGTTCAATATAACTTGAGGCGCCACTTGAATGGCGTCTAACATCACATCTAACTTGTCTAATAATACGATATCTTTTTCCAACGGATAATTCATTTGAAACTTAAGAATGTTTTTACTCAGTTCGATCATCTGTGTCAGATTTTCATCTTCAACTTTTAGATTTTCTAGAGATAATTCTAATCTTGATACATCTAAGCTTTCAGCAAATCCAGCTTTGTATGTTTCACGGGTTTCAAATAAGAGTCGATCAAGAGTTTCAATATTACTCTTGATGATTGTTTGATTTTCACCAGCAATCAGTACGCCCAAATATGCTTGCGTGACATTGATGGCTATTTCACGTTTGGTGAGGGTAGATCTGATGCGCTCTAGATCTACCGAGACCTTTGCGGCTTTAAGCCCTTCAAAAAAGACACCATCAAAGAGTAGTGCACGGAAATCTAAAAAGCCAGTTAGGTTTTGTCGTCTCGTAAAGACGAGGTTGAAGGTTTCTGGATCACCCGGATCGATGGGTTGATCTAAGACAAACTCGTTAAGAATACCAAAAACGGCAGGTGTCAAAAAATCCTCAGTCGGCTGTGATGGCCTAATGAAGTAGTAAGCGTAATTGACGCCAGCATCGAGCTGTGGCATGCCAAAAGCTTTAAACTCTTTGACACGTTCTTCTGCATCAATGACATTCCATTTTTCTTTCTTCATCTCGATGCTGTTCTCGACAGCATACTCGATGGCGAGTGGGAGTGTGAAGCGGTATTGCCCCAATGCTGAACTACAGCAAACTAGAAATAGGATGATGGTATGTTTCCAATTCATAATTGTGTCTTCAAAATTTGCTTCATGCGCTTTATTCCTTTTTCCGAAGCGATGCCGTACATATGATACCTGACAAATTCTATTAGGAGTTGATCCTTGTTATATTTTTCTAGAGGGAATATGCTTTCGTCAGCTATCGCATGGTTTTTACTGATATAAAGTTTGGCAATGATATCTGAGTCGAGATCATTTCTGTACAAAGATTGCTTGATCCCAGCATCGATGTTGTTTCGAATAATATCTTGAATGAAACTAAAATGGTCTTTGGTAATGATTTCCCAACTCGATGGATAGTATTTTTGTAGATCATAAGTGATCGTTGGTTTCATCTGTCGCAATGTGGTAAGGAAATGTCTCGCGAGCGTGTGGTATTCTTCAACGGCATCAGAAGACTCACTGATGATCGTCTTGATATGATTCTCTTGAAAGCCAATAAAGCGCATGATGACATTCTTAACGAGGTCATCCTTATTTTCGACACTTTGATACAGAGTCTTCTTTGAGATTCCTAGTTTTCTGGAGATGTCATCCATGCTGACACTTCGCAGTCCATAGGTCATGAATAGCTCTGTGCAGGTATCTAATATTTTAGCATCTATATTCAAATCGGCACAAATGTATGTCATTTAAACTTAGGAAACTATAAACAAGTGTAAAGTTTCTTTGGTTTTTTGCTTAATTATTGGAGGCTGTCTTTCTGAGTCTTTCTGATGGCTTCTGGACCTAATAGGTTTAGAATTTTAGTAGTTCAAGGTTTTGGACTATTTATCTGAACAGGATTTTAAAGATGATATGATGACTTAAGTTTACTAGAAAAATAATTCAAACAATGGTATCATTGATATTAAAGGATCAACATTTGAATAGAATATCGATTTGAAAATTTATAACTTAGTGAATAATGAATACGTACATCCAAATAATTATCGGTCTAGCTTGCCTAATACCATGCACACTCCCAGCCCAAACCTCCGCGATGACCTACAACATCCGCTACGATAACCCAGACGACAACGAAAACGCTTGGCCGCATCGTAAAGAAGAAATCACCAAAATGATCCACTATTATTCCCCTGAATTATTGGGCATTCAAGAGGGCTTACACCATCAAGTCACCTATCTAGACTCTACACTGCACGATTATACTTACATAGGCGTCGGCCGAGATGATGGTGATACGAAAGGCGAATACACAGCCATATTTTATCAGCATGACCGACTGCATTTAGTGTCTTCAAATACCTATTGGTTGTCTCCAACACCCAATCAAGTATCCGTAGGTTGGGATGCCTCCATGGAACGGATTGTGACCTATGGTTTATTTATAGACAAGATAACCAATGATACACTCCACGTATTTAATGCCCACTTTGACCATAGAGGTCCTCAGGCACGAGAAAACTCTGCCGCCCAGATTGTAAAGATGATCGAAGACAAACATCTTCTTGACAAGAAAGTCATCGTCATGGGAGACTTCAATTGCGAACCGCATGAACCACCGATGAAGGTATTTACATCTCAGTTGGACGATCACTACAAACACTCAAAGGCTGTATCCTACGGTCCCCTTGGAACTAATAATCGATTTGACACTAACTTCTTTTTGGATAGGCGGATCGATTATGTGTTGACAAAGAATCTGAATGTTTCTACTTATAGACACATAGATGACAGGCGTCATAATAATTTGTGGTTGTCCGATCATTTACCTGTTTTAATTAAAATTGAATAATTGCGATTCGCCTATCATAGCGACTTCATGGGCTACATTAGGTCCTGCGACTATAAAAAATATGTTTATTGAAAAAAAATACAACATAAACAGAGTATCCTTGTTTGCTCTATGGTCGGCCGTAGCAGATTTGATATCTATTCTCAAAATGTGCTTAGTTGGCCGATGTAGTAACATACGATTTGATATCTATTGTCATTATTGTTTCAGTAGACTAATAGACAGTGTGGTTTATACTAAATTACTTAAAAATTTAAATATCAAGCTTAAAGGCTAATGTATTTTAAGAATAGAATCTCAGTAATAATGTCGGTTTATAATACGCCTTTCACATTGATAAAAAGGGCTGTTGATTCTGTATTAAACCAAGATTTTGGTGATTTTGAATTGATCATTATTGACGATGGAAGTGATAACGATACCCAAATTGATCTCCTAAATTATGCGATATTACACGAAGACAAAATTACGTATTTGCGCCATAAAAATCGAAAGCAAGCAGATTCGATTAATAGAGGGATTCTCATCAGTAATAGCGAGTTTATAACGGTTATTGATGCCGATGATGAATATAAAACCAACCATTTAAGTGCATGTTTGGCCGAAATGAAATCTCTTGATCTTATAGCCTCAACCACAGAAACTATTGTTAATGAGGAAGAAGATTATTATGTGCCAGATCGCTTTGATGTAAATCAAGTTGTGCATGTAGATGATTGTATTTTGTTTGCAACATTATTCGGCAAAAGAGAAGTGTTTACAGCACTTAATTTTCAAAATATGTATGGAGCCGACGCTCATTTTTTTGAGAGAGCGGAGCAAGAATTTTTAGTAAAAAAACTGGATTTGAGGACCTATGTGTATTATAGAGATAATTTAAATAGTC
Organism: uncultured Saprospiraceae bacterium; assembly: GCA_937959275.1. GTDB lineage: Bacteria > Bacteroidota > Bacteroidia > Chitinophagales > Saprospiraceae > CALFUK01. Next base: position 34,464 of record CALGLU010000025.1, read on the forward strand.
TAACAGCAAAGGTTAAAAGCGAGTATTCAGTTTGATCTATGACTTTAAAATACCAAATGATCTTATCGTTGCATCTCATATTGCAGGTATTTATGACGTAAATAGAAGAACTGTTTTAGCAATTGATGATTTTTCGCTCGTCTCTGAATGGGCAAAATCGATTACAGAATTAGGTTTACATGGTATTATTTTCCATAATAATTTTTCAGCAGAGACATGCCAATTGTATCAAACTGATCATATTCATTTGATCCATATTGATTATGACCCGCAATACAATCCTAATGTATTCCGCTATTTTATCTATAACGAGTTTTTGGAATTACATTACCAATCCATTAGCAATATTTTTTTTACAGACATTTCTGATGTTATCGTATTAAAAAACCCTTTCCTAGAAGACTTGTATCTCAGCAATCCGACTTCAATATTTTGTGGTGACGAAACAGAAATATTAGATAATGAATGGATGCAAAACCATTCTCAACATTTGCGTAGTCAAATTCATGATTATTCTGCTTATGAAGAAAATTTTAAAAAAGATGTCTTACTTAATTGTGGAATAATTGGAGGCAACATTGAAATGATGCAAGCTTTCATAAAACAATTATGGACTATTCATCAACAATTTAATTCAGATAATCATAGTCCTTATACTGGTGATATGGGTGCCTTTAATTATTTGATGAGAACTCAATATAATAGTAAGGTGATACATGGTAATCCTGTAAATACGAAATTTAAACGTTATGAAGAGGACGACTCATGTTGGTTTAAACACAAATAAATTATAATAGAGGACTTCCTGAAGTCACATCACTCTTTAATCCACATTATTGTGGCTAAAAGTCTTTCCCTAATCATAAACCTCCACTACCAATTCAATCTCCACCGCCTGACCTCGCGGCAGCGACGCCACCCCGACAGCAGCTCGCGCATGCCTGCCTTTCTCACCAAACACCTCTACCATTAAGTCTGAAAATCCATTGATGACTTTGGGCTGTTCTATAAATGACGGATCTGAATTGACCATGCCCAATACCTTGACGATACGTTTGACTTTGTTTAAGTTGCCAAGCATATCTTTCAGTACAGCAAGCTGATTAATCGCAGTGAGTCGAGCTCTTTCGTAACCCTTTTCAATGGATACATCTTGTCCTACTTTTCCTGTAATTTCTGTGCCGTCGGCATAGCGTGGACCCTTGCCGGCAAGGAAAATGAGATTGCCTGTTCTGACACCATTTACATAATTAGCGACCGGACTTGGAGGAGCGGGTAGGGTAATGTTTAGTTCTTCTAATTTTGACTCGGGGTCGTATCCTGCTTCAGGTTTGGATTGCTGTTGGCAGCTCATCCAGGCAAGTATGGTGAGTAGAAGGATTAAAAAGACAGGACTATTGTTTTTCATAAGTATGTGTTTTATCGTTTTGAAATATATCTATTCAATTACTGTTGTCTTGGTTTGAATTTAACCGCTTCTCGGAATCCTATAGGGAAATTTATTCGACTTTGATTATGTCTTCACGGATTGTGCCACACTCAGGACAAAATCGATATTCTTTCTCCAATCTATGATGACAGGATGGGCATTTGATTGTGTTCCTTTCGCCGACTTTTAACTCAGAAGTGTATAATAGTTTAAATTTCGAAGGGATTTCTTCAATGAAAGAACTTTCCACTCCAAGCTCAGTGATTAGATAAAGATATTCCTTAGCTCGTGTGATTGCAACATAAAACAGCCGACGTTCTTCTTCCATTAATATATCATATTTCACCGGCCTTATAGTTTGATAGATTCGGTCACCCATCCATATATCTGGAAACCCACCATATCCTTCAGTCAGGCCAATAATAAATACGACTTTCGATTCAAGTCCCTTTGAGGCATGGATTGTTTTGGCATTGACTTTAATATTGGCTTTCGCAAATGCTTTTTTATATGGGGCAAACATCTTCGTTCTGCGATATAGTATAAGTATATCATCTTTTGAAACATCTCGTTCATATAAAGCCTTAATTTCAGCTATCATGTAAAAAATTGTATCCTCGATATCAGTACCAGCAAAGACTTGTATTTTTCGATTTGATTTAGAAAAGGCATGAATATTCTTTTTACTTTGATATTGATTATTAGAAATGACTTGATTGCTAGCTCCAACAATTTGATTATTACTTCTATAATTTGTAGATAGTGGAAAGACTTTCCCGTCCTTAAAAAACTTATTAAACTCTACAATATATTTTATATCTGACCCTCTAAATCCATATATACTTTGCCAATCATCTCCTACACAAAATAATTGAGCCGCAGGATTCATCATCGTTTTTATGAATTGCATTTGAATTTGGTTGACATCCTGAAACTCATCGACCAATACATATTTAAATTGCTGATGCATTTTTTGTGCGACATCTTTTTGATTGTTCAATAAATCTGTCGCTTTGTCCATCAATTGATTAAAATCTAAATAGGATTTATCCAAGCAATAGTTGTAGTAGTTCATAATCAAAGGCAAACTACAATGATAAAACATCCGTATTCGTTCATGTGGCTCGGTCTTAAGCACCTCTTTTAATCTCGAGATATCTACTCGATCTGATTGACAGATTTCTAACACGCGGACAACCTGCCTAAGAAAGTTGCGCACTTCAGCATGCCTGCCCTTTAATTCTTCTTCATATTTAAGGGCGACGACTTCTTGATAATTTCCTGGCAATCTATTTTTTACAATCCTTGACAAGGCACTATTAATGATATTGCTATCATGCATCATAAACTCAAAGGTCTTGGCAAATGTCCTGCCTCCTTTGGTAAATAGGCGCTCCTTCCTATCCATTGAAGCACTGATATTACTGACGTGTTCAATAAAAATATTGGCTTGAGGAATAAAAAAATCTGGTCGAAATGAAACATCATCAATCACCAACGATGGCTCATATTGATACTCTATTGAATGGCGATAGAGCCAGTCGCAGATATACTGTTCGGATTTAGATCTGACTTTCTCTCCACGCAAACTAGAATAATATTTCCCTTGAGGGAAATGCGCTAAATTCGCTTTGTGTGGCAAGTGAATTCGATCAACCAAATAATCCAATACGAATCGCTTGAAGTACAATAAAAATGTACGGTCTTGACATTGCTCTATCAATAATTTGTGCAGAATCTCATACTGAGATTCATCTGCAGACAGTTTCTTAAATTGTGATTCCGCCTGATTCGAAGTGTCAGAAAGAAGTTTAAATTTATTATCAAATTCTTTTGCTCCATAATTGCGTAAGATTGTATAGCATAGACTATGGAATGTCCGAATTGTTAATTGATTAATCCACTTATGTTTTCTTTTTTCTTGCAAACGTCGGATTCGGATATCATTCGCTGAAATATCTTTTGATTCAATATAGGACTGAAATTCTCCAGAAGAATCTGCTCCTATTATAAGTCGATCGATCATTTCATTTGCCGCATTCTTAGTAAACGTAATTGCCATAATTTCATATGGCTTGACTCCTTTCTCTTTGATGAGATATATGATTTTCTCTAAAATAGTTCTCGTTTTACCTGCACCAGCACCAGCCAACACAAGAATCCTTAAGCTTTCTTCTTTGATTGCACTTTGCTGCTCTGTACTTAAATTCTCTTTCATGGTTTATTCACAAAACGCTTATCTAATTGAATTCTAAATATATTAATTCATTATTATTGTCGTGGTTTAAAATCAGCCGCTTCCCATAATGGATTACTCTTATAGTATTGCCCATTGGTCATCACAGCTGAGACTGTCCTGAGGTGACGAATATCCTCCAAAGGATTTTTTTCTAAAATGGCGATATCCGCTTCTTTGCCGATTTCCAAAGTTCCCGTTTCTGCATCCATCCCCATAGCTCTCGCTGGAATAATAGTCGCTGTCTGGATTGCTTCTAGTGGAGTCAAGTCGCCCAAGGTCTGATAGGTTTCGATTTCTAAATACAGACTATAGACAGGCACCACATTGTCAGTGCCAGCTACAATGGGCACACCTGCTCTATGAAAATCACCAATTATTTTCATTGTTCTGCTTAAGCCAATTTTTGCTTTTGCTGCTCGCTCTGGGCTGACACCACTTCGAAAGCGTTTGCCCTCCCATAATTCATAGGCGATATTGGCTGCATCAGGTTCTACGGTTTCGATAGGCGTTCCTCTAGGTAAAAAGCGGATGACGCTCAGTGCGATGGTGGGGTCAAGTATCGTGTTATGGTTGAGTAAAAATTGTCTGGCTTGCTCGACTTGAGTAGGTGTTGGTTCGGTCTCATCTAAAAAATTCCTGCCTAACTCTTTCGTTGTTTTTTCTGGAAATAATACACTCAGGATAAGCCCACTGTGGCTGAGTAGATCCATCCCCATCTCTATGGCATCCTTTGCATTGCCGACCGCACTCGGTACGTGGCCAACTGCTGTGATTCCTTTTTTGTGGGCTTCGTTGGCTAAGACTTTCAAGATCTCTGGTTGAATCGAATTGTAAATTTTAATTTGACGGTATCCTTTATTATAATACATATCCACAACCTCCTGCGCCTCTTCCATCGTTGTCGCCCGAATAATGCCATTACCTTTTATACCAGCTCCATCTGTCATCCCTGCCAGCAATATGTCAGGCCCTAGCAAGCCATTGTTGGCGATACCATCACGAAACGCTGTTGCGAATTCAATTTCATTACCATTATCTCGAATCGTAGTGATGCCACCTGCCAAATAAGCGGGGGCCCATTGCACTTGATTAGAGTGCGCATGCATATCCCATAAGCCAGGCATCAAGACTTTACCTTGTACATCAATGACCTGAGCGTCTTTGGGAATACTGATGTCTTGAAGAGTTCCCATGTTTTTGATTCGACCATTTTCAATCAGTAACACCATGTCTTTTTTAGTATTGTTGCTCAGTCCATCAACGACGTCACCACCGACTAAGGCGATGGTTTTTGCTTGGGTCTCTTTTAACTTTTCAGTGTAGTCAGTGAGGGCATTGATTTGCTCGGTGACATTACCAGCGATAAAAGTGGGCATAGCTTCTTCGTAGCCTTTGCGTATCAATTCCCTGATTTGTGTGTTGGCTTTCTGTATGGAGTGCCGCTTAATAATAAGACGAATCCTGCAAGTTGACGAGAGCGATGAGCTGTTTGTTTTCATCAAGCCAGATGGTGCGCCCACCCCAGTTAATACCTTCCACCACATAGCGGTCAAGGGTGATTGGTTTTCCCTTTATCGATACGACATCCTGTCCTGTATGTGTAATAGAAATTTCTCCTCTAGGTAGTGTCGGAATATTTATAACTTTTTTTTGTTTAAAATAATAGTGGTACAGCATCATTTCCATGGCAGCTGGAATATTGCTATGCACTGGAAAAAATAGAGACGGCTTGGCTGTGGTGACTCTATCAAAATGTTTTTCCCAAACCGAGACTAGGCTATCATTCACTTCCATTTTAAAAATATTAGTCGTGTCTCCATTTGCTATACGCTGGTTTACATAATAATTCGGAGATAGGTCGCTGTTGAGTCTTAACTCTGCTTGGACGCCAGTGATTCGTCCCCTTTCATTTTCGCCTTGTAAAGATTTAACGATAATAGATTCATGCGTTGAGGTCACAGAGAATGTTTCTTCTCCGATCATGGATTGTCTACGGAATATTAAGAAAGCACCTTCTTCATTAATACCTTCCCAAGATGTTGTATCAGGAGTTGAGCACCCTAATGAAACGATTAGTAATAATAAATTGAGAAGTAAATATCTCTGCCAATTGAATACTATATTAATTTCAAATTTCATAAACATGTCGTATTACTTGGTCGTCTTATTTCGATAATATCGATTAAGCTCATCAGAGTTACTTTCGATAATATCTAATTTGCCATCACCTGTTAAGTCTGCGGTCAGGATATCATAGGTAAAAGAGTCTTCTTGATTGAGTGGAATACTTTCCCAAACTGTACCTTTTTCTCTGCTCATAAACACAGCGTTGGGTTCTTTGAAATTTCCAACAACAACATCAACAAAACCATCACCATCTAAATCGGCCACTGTTATCGAAGACGACGCACTAGAAGATGTATCAAATTCGATACTGTTTGAAAAGCTCATCTCTTCGTCTCCAAAATAAATTCTATTCGGCTCTTCTATATTTGCAGCCACGATATCTAAATAGCCATCTTTGTTGATATCTGTAATGGCAACTGATCGTGTATTATCCACGCCACTCCCATATGGGATTTTTTCAGTAAAATTCAACTGACCATCATTGAGATACACGTAATTTTGCTGTTCATCGCGATTCGCTAAGATCAAATCATTGTCTCCGTCGCCATCCATGTCAGCCACTTCAACATCAATTGTAGAATCATCTTTGGTGCCGAATCCGATGCTTTTTGAAAAATTTCCCAACCCGTCATTAAGGCATATTTCGTTTTCCTCTCTTCTATTCGTGATTAAAATATCTTGATCTCCGTCGCTATCAATGTCAGCCACGATGATATTTCTTGAGTTTGCATTTGGTCTTCCAAAAGCTTGGGATTTCGTAAAGTTACCTGCTCCATCATTTGTAAAAATAGAATTGGGAGCCTTATCATTGCCAACTGCGATATCCAAATCTCCATCATTGTCAAAGTCAGCCAACTCTGTCGAATAGCTGGTTGCGCATTCTACCCCTAGTGGTCGAGATACTGTAAATACTCCAGAGCCACTATTAAGAAATATACGATTTTGACCTGGCCAATGTCGACCATTGGCTATGATGACATCGACATCGCCATCCTTGTCAACATCTCCAACCCCGATGGAGGCAGTGCGCTCTTGGAGTGTGCCAAAGATCATTCTGCTACTAGTCACAAATTCGGATGATTGACAGAAGATAGGCATTGTGAAAAGTATTGCAATTAGACTCAAACCGTATTTCATAAACTCTGTATTACTTGTAAATTGAGAATTTGATTCTCTAGTATATATGATCACTGATTATTATGCTTCCCAAAATACAATTTTGTAGATGATCTATACGAATGTTTAAGGAGATGTCACTCCGTGCATTCGTTGGACTCCGATTCAATGAAATGATAGTTGAGTAAATGCCTTTTGGTTGGGAGACTAACAGCGGCATTGATGCTGCAAAGATACCCACTTAAGGCTTCAATGTCTCTCGAAAATACCGGAGCCAGTTTTGACCTAGTATTTTTTCAATATCTCCTGTACTAAAGCCTCGTTTGTCTAAAAGCCTAGCCACATGTCGATACCGGTCTGGCGTATCCAGTTCTGGAATCCACGGCGGCCATTGTACTTTATAAGATGGTTTGAAGCGTTTCAATCGTGGCAAGAACCAATTTTGATGAGACGCTCCAGTTGCTTTCAATCCTTGTACTGCAAAGTCCGCAGCCAAGCCAACGTGGTCAATGCCGCCAACCTTAACTGCATGTTCGATATGATCAACATAGCTTTCTAAAGTTGTGTCTGTCCCAAGATTTGGTCCTATCATATAGCCCAAACAAATAATGCCTATGACGCCACCTTTGTCTGCCATCGCTTTAATCTGCTCATCCGTTTTAGCACGAGGATGATTTTTATGTAGGGCTTCACACATCGAGTGATTAATCGAAGCTCCCGATTTACTAAATTTGATACCATCGTTAGTTGTCTCTGGACCGCAATGAGAGAGGTCAATAATAATTCCTAATTCATTCATCCGCTCTACAGCTGCAATACCGAAGTCAGACAATCCTGAATTCGTGCGCTCTGTGCAACCGTCACCCAGTAAGTTTCTATGATTATACGTCAACTGCATCCATCGTGTTCCTGCTTGATACAGAATATCCAAATGATCGAGAGATTGCTCTATCATCGACGTGTTCTGAAAACCGAGTAGCACGGCAACCTTGCCTTCTTTTTTGGCTGTTATAAAATCCTCTGCGCTGGTTGCGTAAATTAATTTGTCAGGATTATCCTTTATCCGCACCTGCCATTCCGCCAAATTCGTTAATGCTCTTGTCAGACTACCTGAGTCCAAAGACGCATTGAATCCCGTATAACCAGATTTCTCCAAAGCGTTAAAAGAATCTTGATCCCAATTGCGAGTAATGACAATACCGTCGATCACAATGGCTTCATTGTAGATGGCTTCAATATCTCGATTTGATGTTGCAGTTTTGTTTGTCATTGGATTGCCAACACTTGCTGCACATCCGCTCAACATTTTAGCTGGGAATAATGCCCCAAGTGGCAACAGTTTGACAAAATGTCTTCTTTTGAATCGCATGCTTGATTATTGTTGAATAAATATAATTATTTCTTCATTGGGTCTTGATCTCATGTCATTTAGATCTGACAAAAGTATGTCTGTGCATTTGGCCGATTGGTGAATATTCCACTTGGGCCATTAATGAATTTTGCTTAAGCTAGCCAGAATTGTTTGACTCAAAACTTTAAAATTCTCTTGTCATAAAAAAGATGGCCCTCGAGCTAGGAGGACCATCTGCAAACACATATTTTTTTAAGGATATAAAAGGCTAATCTAGAGATTCACTGGATTGTCTAAGGGTGCTTCCGCAGCCATCGATGTAGGCGTGGAATATGGCTCCAAGCCTAACTTCGAAATTTTCTAACAAGTCAATACTTGTAGCCGCATCATACTCAACTTCTGCTGGTGAGAGAATCGTCTGGTCCGATGAAATATAGTCACCAGATTCATATTCAATATTTGTTGATTGTGTGCCGCTTAGGTCGAGCACAGGTGGACAAAGGTTAGGAGCACAAGCGATTATATTTTGTCCAGACGTCCAGTTCGATGAGCAATTTGGTCCCAAAGTGAAATTTGTGAGAACCCCATTATGACTATTCGCCTTATCGATTAAGGTCGTATTCGTGCTATTTGGAACACAAGCACTTGCATCATTGAAATCGTAGTAAGCAACTAATCCTGATTCTGTTCCTGCATAAGGTGCTGTCATAGAGGCTGCAATCTCGGCTTCACTTAAGGTTTTATTCCAAACAGCAACTTCATCTATCATGCCGTCGAAAGCATTGCCTTGAACTTCCCATCCTTGCACCCCTATGAAGAAAGGGTTTGTATCGCCGCCATATAAGCTTGACATAGCGTAAGTTGATGTTGCATCAACGACTCCGTTAATATAAAAAGTGGCGACAGGAGAAGTTCCTGATTGATCCACTGAAACAGCGACATGAGTCCATTCATTCAAAGGGATTCCTGTGTTACTTAATTTCCATTGACCAGACTCATTAGCTCCATCTAAATAAAGAGCTAGTCTTCTTGACGTTGACCAGACTGCGAACAAATAGGCTGAATTACCGACATTACCACTTCCTTTTGATACAATGTTCTTAATAGTCTGAGGCGTTGATGGATTGACCCACGCTTCGAAAGCAAAGTCTCCATCTGTCAGATTGAAATCTGGATGGTGAGGTACTGATACATAATCAGGTGTACCTTCCTTATCAAAATCCAATGCAGAATCTCTCAAATTTGGACATTCATCTATACAATCGTCTAACCTGTCACGATCAGCGTCAATAGAATTTGGACAAGTATCTGGAGAGTCGCAAGCATCACCTATTCCGTCGCCATCCGAATCGAAATTTCGACCCGAATGCCAATTGGATTCATCGCCCATTAATTCAAATGCCAATAATGTTCCATCTAATCCATTTGGTCCTTTGTCATATAGTGTTGTCATTCCAACATTGTTGACCAGTGCTGGGGCATCATTAAAATCATAGTACGCAACTAGAGAACTATTTGGGGCTATTGGTATTTCCATAGATTCAATAATTTCTTTACCAGTCAATTCCTTGTTCCAAATTATTACATCATCTATTCTGCCATCCCAGCCACCATAGCCTACACCAAATTTTCCAATATTTAATGGTTCCATGCTATTGTTTAGTGGTAGGTTATTACCATATATTTTAGATGGGCCATCAACCTTACCATTTAAATAAAATGTAGCTGTAGTATCTATTTTATTAAAACTTACAGCAACATGGCTCCACTTATTTAAAGGTACTTGTGATTTACCCATTTGGATTTCTCCTTTTATATTTAGAGCCAATCTTCGATTAAGATAATCATATGGGGAAAAAAATAATTCGAATGAATAATCTGTAGTATTATTCCGACCATGACCTTTGCAAACAATTGCGTTGAAGTCATTAGCAGGGGTCGGATAAATCCATGCTTCTATGGTGAAGTTAGCATTCAGTAAATTAAATGCATTATCGTGTTCCACTTCTACGACGTTGCCCTCTGGACCGAAAAAATCCAAAGATGTATCTAAATCATTTGGGCATAAATCAGCGCAGTCTTGGATACCATCACCATCAGAATCAGTTGAATTTAAAGAGCATGCATATAAACTTGGATTACACGCATCTCCAATCCCATCGCCATTGCTATCTATATTTCTAGCAATCGTAAAGTTTGAGTTACATCCATTATATCCAAAATTGGATAAATTTCCAATAAGAGCGTTTGGTCCTAAATCGTTTATGGTAATAATTGGAGTATTACCGCAAGGGACCGGACCATTAAAATCATAATGAACGATAAGTCCTGGTTCATTACCTAAGAGAGGCGCTGACATGAGTTCAAGTCTTGAATCAAAAATATCAGAATCCCACATTGAAAAATTATCCATTTTACCTTCAAAGTATTTAATATTGCCATTTAGGTCCCAGCCAGCACCCAAAAATGTACCAATAGTATTGACTGGTATTTCTCCAGAATAGGTGTCGCCATCTGCAGCTGTATTGTTTATGACGAAACCAACAGTGTAGTAATTCACTCCTCCAATATTGACATGGGTTACTGTTACCAATACATGATTCCATTCAAAAGGCACTACGATTGGGTCACTTTCAATAAGTGTTGAAAATCCAATTAGAAATTGAATTTTTTGATTATGAATGGCTATACCATAATTCCCGAGTGATCCAAAAAATAGCTGTTGGTTAGAAGTATTGCTATTAGGCAAGATATCAAAGCTGAAACTTGCATCTTGATTATTGATGTTATATAAATAATTATTTGATATTCTGATAAAATCATCAGACCCATCAAAATCAATAGCTGTATCAGCCGTATTTGGACAAAGATCAATGCAATTGGAATATCCATCCAAATCAGAATCAAAAGAAATGCAGCTCAAAGTCTCACAATCATCACCAATCCCATCGTTATTACTGTCATTGTGTCTTGTAACAGACCAGTTTGATAAACAACTATGGCCCAAATCAAAGTTGACTAACATGCCATTAAACGCGCTAGGGCCTCTATCTTGCAATATTTTATTATTTACATTTGAGATACAAGGTTCATAGTCATTGAAATCATAATATGCAATAAGATCTGGCTCTGCGCCTGACAAAGGAGCTTGCATCGTCGCTTTGATCTCTTCTATTTTTAAGGCTCGATCCCATATGATGATATCGTCTATTGAACCATTAAATGAATTATGAACGTTATTCTGATAACCTTCTCTTCCTATAAAGAAAGACTGAGAATCATTATTGTACCCAATCGAATTTGTATAATTAACTACATTGTCAAGTATACCATTGATATAAAAGTTTACGGTTTGGCTGTGATAGTCAAAAGTTACGGCCACATGACTCCAGCGATCGAGCCTAACTATTGATTGTGAATATGCCCATTCCCCTGACAAATACAATCCCAATTTGCCTTCATATTCTGTCTCGTCTTCAGCCCAGATTCTCAATATATATTGTGTGGCACTACCTTCACTAGCTCCAAATCCTTTAGATACAATGGTTTTATGATTATCATGATTAGGTTTAACCCATGCTTCAATTGTAAAATCTCCATCCACAAAATTTAATTTCGCATCATGGTCAACGTGCACATAAGGGTTAAAAAGCCAGTCAGTTTGATCTGGCTCAACAGGATCGAAATTGAGAGAAGCATTGAGCTCATCGGGACATAGGTCAACACAATCCAGGATCTTATCACTATCAGAGTCAGTATTAGGACCTAACGGACAATCATCATCCTTATTGAGAATTGTATCGCAGTCATCATCGTTTAGACTAGTTTGATTCGGACATGGATCTATACTATCTGGGACACCATCACAATCGCTGTCGGCGGGGAAACTCCCAGGGCCATTAAATGCAACTGAGAAAAAACAGATAGAGCTTTCATCCTCAAATTGAGGATCTATAGGGTTGCCAGAATAACACCTAGGGTACACTAAAACTTTAATGTCATTATAGTTGTCATTAATTGTGTTTTTTGTGATCAATAAGGTTTTTGTAACTGAACTGCCAGGTCCAATATCAGCAAATTGAGCATAAGGAGCAGCGGGATTTTGGGTGTTAATTTGTAAACCCAAATTATTGCTGTTTTGAATTGTGATATCAAAACTTCTCATTTGACTCCCTTCATTTCTTACAGTTATAGGAATATTATATTGTGTACCACTTATGTTGCCTTGTGTGAAATTTTTACACTCCGAATTATTAATATCAAAAAAGACAAAGGGTTGGTCTAATCGCAAGCCTCCTTCATAAGCGCAAGACGTTTCGGTACCCTGGTTTAATTTAAAGATAGGTGTTCCATATGTGGGATTTGTGCCAATAGATATGTCAAATTTATCTATTACACCAGAGTAGTTGTCGTTATCATCAAGATCAAAGCTTATTTCTGTTGTCTGGTTGTTTGTAGACGTAATTTCAGAGCCAACAGTTTTATTCCATTGGAAAAACCCTCCAAAAGATACTCCATTTCCGGCCACCTCAAAAACAGCGTCTATAGCTGCACCTGCCTCATAAGCCATTTGAAAGCTACTTGTGTGAGATGCATTTACAGTTACTGTTTCTGTTTGGCCAAATGCTCCAGCAGCCGCATCAAATTGTATAGGCTTAGGATAAACAGCGTTTTCTAAATCTTTTTCATATTCATCTAAAACATTTTGCCACACTTGGGCTTGGCTATATGCTCTGTTTCTCATGATAGCTGGATTAGAGACATCATCCGCTATAGCTAACTGCGCTTGGATATCAGATCGAATAAATGATTCTGAGTAAATAAATTCTGTAGCAGAGTTTTCATCTGGTAAATACACCATGCCGCATTCAATCCTTACAGTGCAATTTGAGGAATTAAGCTGTACATAGTCATAAAAGCCATATTTTATTTTCTGTCCTATTCCTGCAAACACCGTTTCCCCATTAGTCTCTATATTTTGTTTTACTTCTACACATTCTTCAATCGTGGACTCATCTATTTGTGTGCCAGTTATACTAAAAGATCCTGTCACTGCTATTGTAGATTGAATTGAGGCATCTACAACTATTACTCCAGTTGATCCTTCAAAACCAACCTTCGCACTCAAATAGCCGCCGGCTCCATTTGACGTTTCAATGTAAGTAGATGTAGCTCTACAGGTTGTTTGACCAGAAGAGTATGTTGCAGAACTCTCATCTCCTGGCGGCTGCTGTAGGATTAGGTACGGAATATTTGGTGTTGTTAATTCACCCAATATTGGCACCTCATTATTAACAATACCCGTAGCCACCATTGGGAAAAAAGCCTTTGAAACAGGGGTGTTATTAGAATATAATATTATTGTCAACATCGCTTTTGCAGAACCTTTAGGTGGAGTGAATGTAATATAATCTGTATTTTGACACGGGGCAACGCAGAATATATTAGAGATACCTGTAATATTAAACGAATTCTCATTTGGACTACCGTAGTCATCTGTATAGTTAACTTCATAGCCTGTCACATCATTTTGCGCGTTAGAATTGCGGACCAATTGAAAAGTTGTTTGAACTCCTTGCTCTACAACGTGATGTAGATCCAAAGGTGCATTCATTGCCTCAGCCTCACATGAAAACGGAGAAAGGCAGTGCTTTACTCCATATCCAGTATTACCGCATACTTGATCAGGAAATTTGTCAACAAAATAACGGAAAGAACCAAAACTATAAGTACCGGATTGGAAATTTTGACTATGAACAGTCTGAACAGAAAATGAACACAAAAATAGTACTACAAAGAATAACGACGAATTACATTTTTTTTTGTGTGGTTTTAAGGAGACGTTTAAGTGAAGAGTTTTCATTATGTAATAGTTTGGGTTATTGATTTTTTTTAGTGATACATTCAGCATTGTCATTAAGTGATTCTTATTCATGGGTATAAGGTTATGGTTAGAAGTTTATTTATATAAGGTTTTCATTTTTCATAAGGCAATTGTATCTGGCTAGCTATGTACAAGCCAACACAATGTGTCGCTACGTATCCTATAATTCGGTTACACCCTATTGTAACTGTATCACCAAGGAATGGAAGTGCTCTGCTGTGACCTAGTGGTCAACTACGGAATCGTTCGTCTTGCTGGACAAGCTCCCAATTGGAGTGAAGTTGGGAGATTGTGTCACATCTTGGATTTGTCTTTTATTCTAGGAGTTATCCTCACCGACTATGCGCATAATGTTATTATTTTGAAATAAGTATACATACTCATGGAACTAGTGTTGGATTAACTCAATCTTACAGTATTAAAATAAATCTTGCCAGCCAAGGGTTCCTCTGCACACTCTTAACATTCTGCCTGCTCCAGCAGGAGACATCCATAATTTTCCTATTTCAGTATCAACTGTACACCCTGGGTCTGCAGTTGTTGGTTTTATTTGTAAAATGTCTTCTACAAATAAATCACCATTTATCGTAACTTCTTCTAAAGCAAAATCTCCTCTGATCAGTGCGTTAGTTCGTTCATCATTAGCGATGTAAAGTTGATTACTGCCTTGCTCATTTTCCCCAGCTTCATGGCCAATAAATACATTCAAATCGCCACTTGAACTTGCTCCTGCTTGAGTGCCAATAAATGTGTTTTGCGTGCCTGCATTATCTTGGCCAGTTTGGTACCCTACATAGACATTAGCAGAACCAGAAGTAATATTGGAACCTGCATTTGTTCCTATAAAGGTATTAAGGGATCCGGAGGTTAATAATCCTCCAGCAGACGATCCAAATAGAGAATTATTATTTGTAGTGGCTAGGTTTATGCCTGCTTCTCGACCCATTATCGTATTACTATTATTGGGACCTAAATTCAAATGCATCACACCGTTGGCATTAGTTGTAATTTCCATGAATCTTTGCCCGCTCAATTGAGTGATCATGCAAAAACATAATACAGCGCAACATAGGCTGAGTAATCTTGTCTGTTTGCCCGAGAGCTGTTGAACACATAAAGTTTTCATTGTTTAAAAGTTTAAGGTTTAAAAAATACAGAGGTATATAAGGTTAAGAGAGATTTATATTCACGATAGTGTAGCATGGCGTTGATAGACGTTTTGTTTACAATTAGGGTTTACTATTAAATAAGGCGTTTGTGTCAATACTATAAGATTGAAGCACATGTTTGACTTGCCTCAAATATAGAAACGGAAAATATGCTGTGCAATCCCCCAAATGGGGTAAATATTGATAATTCTACAAACTGGATTTTGCCTTTTGATTCATTGAGTTGTCTGACTCAGCTACCAATAATCCGTTGATCATGGATATGTAAGAGTTACAATGGTAACTCGATAGATCAAAGATGTTTTAGATTTTCAGAAATGGCTTTCACTCTACTGTCAAAAGCTTGCACTATTTTCTAAATGGACAATAAAATGTTTGTACTATTTTATCATTGTATGAGAAAGTGGAGTGTTTAATTTATTGGCAGACAGTCAGTTAGCTTATGTTTTAATGATTTGCTGCCATTTTAGTTAAAAATGATTTTGAGAACTTGATTTGACAGTTATTGTAGTTGAAAGGCGTAGATATAGTTCTGGTGTTGCACCAGCATGCCTGCCAGCGTCGTGGTAAAGCTTGTTCACAAATTTTAAATAAGTTCTTATTTAAAGGTAAGTATTAAATTTTAATAGAAGAAAGTTGCTATCTCGAGCTCTAACCCTAAAATAGAATCTGCTTACTCGCGCCTTGCCTTGAAGGGAAATATGCTATCTCGCGCCCTAACCCTAAAAGGGAAATCCGCCCACAAGTTACACCTCCGCGCTGGCCTCCCTTTACGGAATCAAAGGGCGGGGTAGGCTTTTGCTATCTCGCGCCCTAACCCTAAAAGGGAAATCCGCCCACAAGTTATACCTCTGCGCCGGCCTCCCTTTAGGGAATCAAAGGGCGGTTTTGGGCCTTTTGCCTCCCTTCAAGAAATCAAATGGTGGAGTAGGCTTTTGAGGACGACTCAGTCTAACTTTATTCATTTTATATTATGAATCTTTTCTAAAGACTATTGGTGACTTCCCATATTTTTTATGAAATGATTTAGAGAAATAACTCGGGTTTGAAAAGCCAAGCTCATAGGCTATTTCTGAAATATTGAGCTCTGTGTCTTGAAGTAGAGTTAGACTTTTTTGAAGTCTGATGTTCCGTATAAGTGTATTGGGTGTTTCGCCAATCAATGCTTTTAATTTTTTGTACAATTGAGATTGGCTAACACCTATTTTTGCCGACAAATAAGCAGCATTTAATCGTTCGTTTTGGAGGTCATCTTCAATAAACTGTTTGAGCTGGAGTAAAAACTGTTCTTCCTTTTCTTCACGATGTACAGATTGAGGTCTATTCTCAGAGAGATCACCACTAAAAGTTGAAATATAAAAATGTCGTAACGCTTCTCGGTTTGCTAACAGTCGCTCGACACGGATCAATAATTCTTCTTTGTTAAAGGGTTTATACAAATAGGCATCAGCACCTTGTTTTAGTCCTTGTAATTTATCGACTTGTGTCGCTTTAGCAGTGAGCAATATGATAGGGATGTGACTTGTGCGGGTGTCTTCTTTTAATATCTGTGTAAGTTCGTAACCATCTTTAATCGGCATCATCACATCGCAAATAATGAGATCAGGAACGATATCAAACGCTTTGCTTATTCCTAATTCTCCATTGCTTGCTTGAGAAATGTGATACGTTGTAAGAAGTATTTGCTTGAGGTAATCCGAGACATCATTGTTATCTTCTACAATGAGTATTCTAGGCTTATTCTCTGATGGATTCAGATCATTATTTAGTATACTAGATTGATTTTGCTTGCTATCTGTAAGGCTTTGTATTTCAATCTGGTTAACTTTAGGAAGAAACCTTGGTTCAGTCTGACTTGTCGCATTGTTTGTAATCGGTAATCGTACAGTAAAGACTGTCCCTTCCCCTTTTTTACTTTTGACAGTAATCTCGCCATCCATAAAGTTGATAATTTCTTTTGTCAGAGATAGTCCAATGCCTGAGCCATCGTTCTGCCTGGTATGAGAGTCATCCACTTGATAGAATCGATCAAAGATGTACGGCAATTTTTCTGGTGCTATTCCAATACCATTATCTGATACCTTTAATTGTAAGTGATGCTTAGCTTCAGTCCCTAATATAGAAGCATGCACTACGATTTTCCCATTTCCTTCCGTAAATTTTAATGCATTGGACAATAGATTATAAATGATGTGTTGCATTTGTTGCTCATCATAATCCATCACCAAACTATCCAATTCTGTATAAAAGACGAGTCGTATATTTTTTTCTTTCGCCTTACTGAAAAATGATTCTGTCAGATAATTTAAAAAAGGTAAAATATCACCTTGAATAAAATCCAATGATAATTCCTGATTATCTGCTTTTGATAAGTCGAGCAATTGATTCACTAGAGTCAGTAAGTTTTCACTATTTCGTTGTATCAAATGTTGATTATGAAAAAAAGCTTCTTTTTTAGATTCTGGAATATTAAGTGCTTTGCTTGTTTCTAGAAGTTCATTATTCACACCCAAAATAACTGTTAATGGAGTTCTAAATTCGTGCGTGATATTTGTGTAAAGTTTAGTCTTAAGTTGGTCCAGCTCTTCCAATTTTTCTGTGCGCAATTGTTTTTCAAAAATTGTTTGTTGGGCTTTTAAATTTTCTTGTATCACTTCATTTTTTTCTGCCTTTAATAAGTTTGAGCGATAGCCGACAATGAGTGCTAAGGTTACTAGAAATAACACCACAGCAATTTTCATAATGTCATCGATAAGCATGGCATTAAAATAGGTGGGTAGCCAGCCTTCATTGAAAAAGATAGTCAACGCTGAACCAATAATAATTGGAATAATTGCAATGAGTAATAGACGTCTTGATGTGGCTTTTGATGTAGGTGCCTTTATGATCATATATATGCCCAATAGCAGTGCTGAAAACGTATAAAAGGCTGGAGTCAATAAAGTAGGGTATGTCCCTTCATCTGAAAATGAATAACGAAACATAAAGCGGAGATACGCAATCAAGGTCATGATCAGATACATGGGGACAATCCGCTTCATAAACCAGCCATCTCTGGGCATATTCAAATACTTTGATACAAATAGAACACCGCCTAGTACATTAATATAAACGGAGGAGTGATAGATCATCTCATTATAAGGGATCAATGATGGAAAAGGGACCAAACTCGAAAAGTTGAATTCGGAAAACGCTCTTGATAAAAAAAAGCCTAGACCAAATATGGAGAAGTAAACATATATTCTCTCTTTTTCTATTAAATATAAGAAGACGAAAAACAAGATTTGAATACCAAGTATGCCATAAAACACAGAAGACTTGGTAGTCGCAGATAACTGCCTCGAGAATAAATATTGATAATCTAGATGCCACAATTTAAACCGCTGCAAAGGATAATTTAAATTAAAGCCTTCTAGTCTAATATAGACATCAACCGTATCCTGTTCTTGAATGTCTAGAGGGATTAGATTCAACCAAAACGCGATGGGTTTATCTTCTTTCTTGACAAGTCTTCCGGTTTTTATATGATTTGTTTTGCCCTTCTGATTCTTTGTGTAAATATCTATATGGTCATAGGCGTGTAGGTCATTTCCCATTTCTTGGCCCAAATGAAAAATCTGCTTTCCCCTAAATTGATCATTGCCAACTAGCTGTGTACGTAACCAATAGACGATTCCCCTTTCTGGTGTAACAAGCTTTGCGGCAGTCCAATTGAGTCCAGGCTCTTCAATCAGAATTGACTCGAAAGAACTTTCTTGTAAAGAGTCAGCATATAGGTCTAATACTGATAGCTCAATTCCCCGAAATAATTTCGTGCTGTTTTGTACAAAGTTAAGCTTGGTTTGATTAACTAATTGATTGCCACTTTGTGTAAGGGTAGTCCCAATGAAGACCAAACTTAGCAGCATGGTTGACTTGAGCCTTTTTATGAGGCATATATTGTGGAAGAAGTTACTCAAAACCTTGGTGTAAGAGTTGAAGTTACACAATATTGTAGACTTTATATGCAGAAAGGGTTTACAGTCCTGATATAGCTTAAGACGGACAAGTTCTTGCACATAGACCTTGCAATGGGTCGTAACAAGTATTAACCCATTGCTTCATAAAACAATTGCAATGTGTCATGATCAATTGAAAAATTAGAATTATTCCTGATCTAAATGGAATTTAATAAATCCCAAAGTGCAGAATAATCAACTCAGCATTAAATAGAGATAGGTTAAGAAATATAGATTGGCTTGGGGATTATGATGAATTTTATTTCTGCATCATTGGATTTTTCTTTCCTTGCATTAAATATCTAAAGGATTGCCGCGCAGCTTTTCTTTTTGGATATTAGGGCGAGGTTAGCCTACTTACATTTAATGAAGTTTGTACGAATTGTCCTAAACTCTATTGTTTGTAATAGATGAATAAAACCTTTATATTAATTACTTTCAATGAAGATTCACGTTTAACTCAATAATAAATCACTTATGAAAAAACTCGATCCAAAAGACATCAATCAAGACGTATATGATCTGTATGATGACTATGCACACAATCGTCTTGACCGTAGAGAGTTTATGGAAAAATTGTCAGTGTATGCTGTGGGTGGAATCACAGTGACTAATTTGCTGAGCTGTGTGATGCCTAATTATGTAGATAATATTCAGGTGCCTCAGGATGATGACCGATTATTGACTGAGATAATCAGTTATCAATCAGATAAGGGTGGCGGTAAGATCAATGCGCAATTATCCAGACCGAAAAAAAAGAAAGCACAACGACCAGGCATTATTGTGGTGCACGAGAACAGAGGGCTCAATCCCTACATTGCTGATGTTGGACGACGTGCGGCTTTGGCAGGATTTATTTCGATTGCACCTGATGCCTTGACACCATTGGGAGGCTATCCTGGGAATGACGATGATGGCAGAGCTTTACAGCGCGAGCGGGATAGGGGAGAGATGTTGGAGGACTTTATTGCGGCGTTCGAGTTCTTGAGAGACCATGAGGAATGTAATGGGCATGTTGGTGTTGTTGGCTTCTGTTTTGGTGGTTGGGTATCGAATATGATGGCAGTGCGGGTGCCAGGCTTAAAAGCGGCTGTCCCGTTTTATGGTGGTCAACCTGCAGCAGAGGAGGTTCCACAAATTCAGGCTTCGCTTCTACTTCATTTTGGTGAGCTGGATAAGCGCGTCAATGAAGGCTGGCCTGCTTATGAAGCTGAATTGAAAAAACAAAATAAGGAGTATGAGGCTCATATGTATGCTGCTGCGAATCATGGCTTTCATAATGATACCACCTCGCGGTATGACGAAGAGGATGCTCAGTTGGCTTGGAAGCGGACGATAGAATTCTTCACCAAAACATTGGTATGATTGCTGTTTGTCAATAAGCCAAAGTCTCCTTGATTTTAAAGTGAGACTTTGGCTGTAGTTAACACTCCTTATTTCTTATAGCCTGGAGATATCCAAATCGTAGTCATAAGTCTGATGCCCAGTAAAATGATCTGCAACGGCGCAGATCACGAAGTACAGCTCTGTATCAGAAGCAGTAACACTTTTGCTAATCGTCCCATTTAGTGCGTCACTCATATTGACAGTGTCATACGTGACAACTCCACCTGAGCCTATGGTCACCAGTCTTGCCTCGAAGTGAGAAGCAGCTCCTTCTGATCCTGTACTAGCTCCAGCCAAATCAAATGTATACGTAGCTGCTTGTGTATTATTGATTTTGATCACATTATAGCTCCAGCCCCGCGGTTTATAGTTGCCTGTAGGAGTAAAGGTACTGTTCGTGCCTTGATCCGTTAGCTCCAAAGCAAACGGGTGTAGCTGATCAGGATCTGCGGCAGCGAAGCCTGCCACTTCAGCTTCTGATGCGGCTATTTGGCCTGCTGTCATATAATCGAAGCCGCCAGTATTCGCTGCAGCCCAGTCAGCAAAATAACCGCGTAATGTATTGCCACCAATCTGTTGGTAGTGATATTCTTGCGGGCTTAGCGAAGTGTTGTTATAAAAGCCTTCGGTAAAGATCTCGGTGTTTACACCTTTGATTACACTTAAGTAATACATATAGGATTGGAGCCCATATGGCTGAATGCCCCAAAGCCATCCCGTAAAATCTCCTGGCGCTGTGTAATAATAAAAATGCCAGAGCGCTAATTGTGGGTTTTGAGCCTTAGCTAAAGACTCAAAAAATATATAATCATCATTCGGATTATGGATAGTGACATACCATTGGGCTGAAGCCTCTACATACCATCCAGAAGGACCTGAGTATACATATCCCGGACTGTCGCCTGAATATTGAAAGATGTGAAAACCTTCATGTAATGTGTTGTTGTAATCTGTCGCCAAACCATAAGGTACGGTGAAGAAGGGCATCCCATAGACATCTGTGCCGACACCATTTGCCCATCCATCAGGAAACTGATCATTGGCTCCATGATGAATGTAGATGTTAAAATAATATCCAGCATCAGGATTAGGTGGGTCTTGCATATTCAGATTGGTAAGACAGTCTTCTCTAATGAATTCGAGAGTTTGAAAAAGCACTTGTGCATCGGCCGCATGATCAAACTGTGGATCCCACCAGATGGCGAAAATACCTTGGGTGACCAATTCTAAGGTGGACGTTGAACCAAATTCAGTCCTCAGTTTTAAATTGTCAGAATTTTGACTACCAATATTTATATCATAGTCCCAATCGAGTGTGCTGCCCAAATCGCAGGCAAAGTAGTCGGCGCTGTTTTCCAGATCAAAAATACGGATTATGCCTTCTTTTTCATTGACGAGCGATGACTGATCACTGACAGATAGTCCGATCACAGCTGTTTCAGAAATGTCAATGCAAGCTCCCTTTTGGTTGGTCAGCTCTGCTTGCTGCGTGATGTGCATGCCTCCACCTTCAGCATTTCGTATTCGAATTCTCGAGTCATTGAGATTTGTCCACGTGTTTTGACTGCCAGCGATTTCAATTGCCATGCTCCCCATAGCATTTAGGTCAGTAGACATGACATCGATATTGCCGTGATTGATCATTGATGCGCTAGGACTGCTTTTGCTTTTGATAGCATTGTGTGGAGCATTTTCAATTAAAATAGTGCCTTCATTTATGATGTTCCCGCCGTCATTCAGCAAAAGGCTGGATTGATTATTACCTAAGGCACCATCTATGTGGAGTTGTCTTGATTGCATCACAGTAAACGTTGTCCCTGAAGCCATGTCCAGTTGACTCAAGGTGATGTCGATCCATTCATTATACATCACAGTCGCATCCACCCCTAAGTCTACCCAATCCCCAGTTGTTGGCGCACCAGAAGGGCACCAATTAGATGGATCCGTCCAATACATATTTGTGTCGCCAATCCAGATTTTATCTGCACTGGAACTACTTGGACAGACTTGATTATCTACGCGCCATTGTACCGATCGAAAACAACCGTTAGTTGGATCTTCAATCTGTAAGGCAAAAGATTGTAAACCATAATTTAAAGCAGGCATGGGTGTAAAGTCGTTGTTCACATATGTACCTGCCAAAGTGGTGAAGCTGAAATCAGTGTATACACCTATTATATTAAATGTAGACCCAGCGCCTAAGTCAAAAGCATTTGGGATAACAGTTGCTGGTGTAGTTAAGATTGTCTTAGCTATGATCAGTTCATTATTAATGACTTGTGAAGATGGTATTGTGTTCTCTATATCTTCTAGAATGCCATTGTTAGTAAATGTACCTGAAGACGTCGATGGTTTACTTGTGGTCAGGACCCAGAGGCCATCATTTGTTAGTGTGCTATTATTCTTAACATTATCATTCATATACATAATGGCACAGCCGTCATTCATGGCATCAGCATCGTTTAAAAATCCGGCATAAGTCGGTCCCGAATTAGCAATGTAGAATGACCCATTATTCGTAAAGCTTCCTCCTTTATTCCAGACACCATGTTGGGTACTGTTAACGACATCGATTTGACCTCCTGGGAAATGAGTAAAGTCAGAAGTCAATTCACATAATATGCCGGTCAAGCCTACATTATTGATATCTATATTTCCACTGTTGATAAAGATTGATCTATTGCGGATACCATAACCAGAGATCCCGCCCACATTTCCGATTTCGATGACGGCTGCGGCTATATTAGTGCAACTGGCATTGATGTTGGTAAATGCTGCTCCAGTGGTGTTATTGATACTGATCATACCAGAATTATTGAAGCTACCGCTTAGTGTTCTGATGCCATTACCACCAATAGGCATAGTACTTCCTATGTCGATTGATCCATAATTTATAATAGAACCTGAAGATGTGATGGCATTGGCTGCAGCACCATCTATCTTGAGGAAAGCATTAGGATTGATGACAAGTGTCGCATTGGCTTCGATGGTAATAGACTTTGCCACAGCCATCGTCCCAGTCTGTATGATAGGGATTGAGGTGCTCACTGGAATAGTCACGTCGTCAGTATCAGTGGGTACACCAGCACTCCAGTTCGCAGCGGTATTCCAGTCCGAGGACAATCCATTCCAAGTCGTCTGTGCAGTACAGATTTGGATTGAAAATAATATCAAGATGACACTTATGTAAACATGTGCCATTTGATTGTCAATTTTGATTAAGATTAAGTTCATGTTGGAGGTGTTTGTAGTAATAATTTAATTTTTAATAGTTTGTATTGTGAGGTGTTTATTTTTCCGAATGATGAATCACTAGCTTAAGGTGTTCAAATATAGAATTGATTCTTATACTGTACAATCCCCCAAATGGGGGAAAGTTGCTTGCAAGATTTAAATGTTGATTCAGCTATTCGTTTATTTTTATCAAGTAAAAAAAGATAATCCCCCAAGGCAGAGGACCATCTAAAACACATTTAATTTTAAGGATTATAGCCAGCATTTGGAGCGGTGAACTGCCGTTCGTAGGCACCGATGTCAACTATAAGATTGGTACAGGGTGACGAAAGCCTATTGCTGTTTTGCAAGTCTCTTGTTATCCCTGCCAGTCCAACAGCTGCAGTGCTACCTTGATCAATTGCGGGCGAGCTGATTTGTAGTTGTAGGTTTCCATTTATCGGGTCTACGAATAATGGATCTGTGTCAAAGATGGTGTTGGTACAGGTCACATTAGAATTATGTAGATAATATTCAAGTCGCTCAGGATGATGATCGTTTGATCACAGAGACAATTAGTTATCAATCATGGCATTCATAATGATACCACCTCGTGGTATGACGAAGAGGATGCTCAGTTGGCTTGGAAGCGGACGATAGAATTTTTTAATGCAAAGCTGTCTTGATATGTCACATTTATTTACAGTCTCTGCAGATCATCTTATAAGCAAGTTTGATTCAAGAACTTATGCTAAATCAATCTAAGGGTACCAGCAACGGCATGTTGAATATCTGAGGTCTCGCTATTGAAATACAAAACTTTATCTAAAACCGGTTCGATTAGTTCTTAATTTTATTGTATTATACAGATTGCTAAATTTGCTTAAAATGAATAGTGCGGATCATACATTTTTGCTATCTGGAGAATGCATACAGCAGATCATTCAGGTCATAGGAATAGATAATATAATGGACGATCTTATAGAAAGAACATATAAGGGTTTTATTGAATTTGATGCTAACAATAACATACTTTCAGCTCGGAAAGGGTTTAACTACATTACGCCGAATGAAGGACTGATAGAATGGATGCCGATAAGAAATGTAATAGAAGAAGAAGTTCTTTTGAAAGTTGTCGCTTATCATCCTCAAAATCCGGAATCATTTCAATTACCAACCGTCATTTCTACAATTAGTAAGTATAATACAACGAATGGACATTTGGATACGATTCTTGATGGCGTATTGCCGACTTCATTGCGTACGGGTGCTGCATCCGCTGTAGCAAGTCAACTTTTTGGACATCCTGAGAGTAAAATACTAGGTATCATCGGGTGTGGAGCACAGGCCATTACACAGCTCCATGCTTTATCAAGAGTTTTTGATTTTGAGAAAGTGTTGTACTTTGATAAAGATTTAATCGCTCAAAATTCATTTGAAGAGCGGGTCAAAATTTTGGGGCTCGATATATATATTCAATCTACACCAATCCCAGAAATCGTAGAGAATTCAGATGTCTTATGTACAGCTACTTCTATAGCTGTTGATCAAGGTCCATTATTTGATTATCATACATCCAAGGAATGGTTACATATCAATGCTGTGGGATCTGACTTTCCGGGTAAAATTGAGTTACCTAAATCATTACTAGATGAAAGCTATGTATCCCCTGATTTTCTTAAGCAAGCAATTGTAGAAGGCGAATGCCAACAATTATCTGAAGATCAAATAGGACAGGACATTATCACTTGTCTGAAAAAGGCGACTGATTTTTATCACCTAAAAGAAAAATTAACAGTATTCGATAGTACAGGAATGGCATTAGAGGATCAAATTGTGGCAGATATGTTTATAGCTTTAGCAAAAAGTATGAATTTGGGCCAGTATATTGCTTTAGAAAATAGAAACACAGACGTTAAGAATCCCTATTCATTTTTATTTCACACGAAAAAGCAAACAACTTAGAGTAATTACTCTTTAAGCTTTTTAAGCGCATCTTCTATTAATTTTCTATTCCGGCCTAACAGGTCTCCAATTATTCCAAGTGCAAAACAATTAAATGCAACCGACATCAGTATACTACCTATAATCAAAGATTGTATTTTACCTCTGCCAGAGTCAATGAGAAAATAATCATAAAGGAATCGAATGATAGGAATCATTCCGAGAATAAAACAGATTGTTCCAAGACTCACAAAGACTTTTAGTGGTTTATAAAGAGCAAAGGTTCTAAGGGCACCAAAACCACTTTTACGTATATGTTCCCCAATATTTTTAAAGAGTCTTGAAGGTCTCGTCGGAGGATTGATATAAATGGGTATGGATTTAAGCTTTAGTCGTTTATCTGAGGCTTGAATTGTTGTATCTAAGGTATAGCTAAATTTATCTGTCACATTCAACTCTAATAAAGCTTCCCTGCTGTATGCTCGAAATCCTGAAACTGCATCTTTAAGATCCTTCTCTCCAGTTAAGAATATAGTGACTCGTGTACCTAGCCATTGAAAAAACTTTTTAACAATGGAAAAATGGCTTACTTGGGATGTCTGTCTATCCCCTACAACAATATCTGCTTTTTTATTTAGTATAGGCTCAATCAGAATTGGGATTTGACTTCCAGGGTATTGATTATCACCATCTGTATTGACTAGGATATCTGCATTATGAGTGATCGCAAATTCTAAACCTTTTGAAAAACTAGTTCCTAATCCTCTATTACCTATATTATGTACTATATGAGAAACACCAAAATCATGAGCAATTTGAACAGTATTGTCATCACTGCCATCATCAATTATTAGTATTTCTATTTCGTGTATACCAGCTATGATTGTTGGAATTTCTGATAAGACAGTTCTAATTGTAGCTTCTTCATTATAACATGGTATTTGGACTATTAATTTCATGCTTTTTCAAGTCGATTTTTAAGAGTGAAATGCTGAATTACTTGAATTAAAATTAAAATAAGTACCAAATTTACCAACCAGAAGGTTCTATTGCTATATCTGAGATTTGCATAATTTGAAAAAGTTCCACAGATTAAAGTATTGATAATGTGTGCTAAAATTAGAAATAAAAGTATAAGCTTATTTTGAATTACAATTGCAGATTTCTTTTTTATTGATAAAATCAGGAAAGCGAAAATTGTAAGTGGAAGAACAAATCGCCACCAAATTTTGTCAATTTTTTCATAAAATTCAGATATCAAATTATAATAAATATTCTTAGACTGTTTCGAGCTATTAAATGATATTAAATCATTGTGATTTATTTTATCAAAAATGGTATCAAACCTTTTCATTTGTAATCCATTAGGTCTTTTGTAAGTTCTGAGCTTTGTATTTCGCAGTGTCTCGAACCCACGTTTAACTACAATTCTGCACATACCAAGGTAAAACCTTGGTTTAGTAATAGCAAATAGAACAAACTCTTTTATGTCAATAGAATAATCAACATAAGTTTGATCATTTGAATTTCGTCTTAAAGCATTTTGGTTTTTAATTCTGGATGCATCGTATACATGGGTCTCTTTACACAGATAATTGCCTTGTGTGCCACTACAAAATTCATTTAGCATATATTTTAATTCACCTGATTCAGCTATTCTAACTGCCACGAAATAATAGCCAGAAGAAATATCGGGATTTGAAAGGTTTTCAACTGTCGTTATACTTTTTTCTCTGTTATTCAAAATGTTCTTTTCAAAAATATTTGATGAAACTATCAATATAGAAATCAAGAACAGATACTTTAATACTGAAATAAATTTTATATTTTGATTGCTAAAATACTTTGCAGTGAGAAAGGAAATAGAAAAGATAGGTAAAATTAGAATGTGACTCTGGTGAGCGCTTATACTAATAAATACGATCGGGATGAGTATCCAATAATTTTGCTTTGTAAGCTTTCCATCCAGAATTAAAATTATGCTCAATATTGATATAGGAGTAAAAATATCACTCATCAACATTGTAGATACCCATGGCAAAGTTGTAAGCAGCAATACATTTAAAATCAATAAGAAAATCCAGTTTTTAAAATTTGGAATATATATTTTACAAAAATGATATAATACTGTAACAATGATTAGGTTTTGAAAAAAGGGAATCCATTGTACAGAGCCAAAAGTCTTAATGATTGATATTAAAAATACTCCATAGGTATTTGACCAATGACTAGTTTCCATCAAAGTAATTGCCCTTTTCAAATATCCAATAGAATCCGCCATTAATAGTGGGAACCCATTATGGATATGGAGTAGACTCAATATTAAAACTCCACTAAAAATTGTCAATAAGGAAAGAAGTCTAGTTTTCATAAAATTATGAGAAAATGAAATTTTTCGTATTTAAATTTTATATAGTAAAGATACTCTTTTTAGAATTTTGTATTGAATAGATTCTCTCTTATTTTGTTTAAATATTTTACTGTTATCAAGGCTAAAGTTGTACATTTCAGTTCTTGAAAAGTATTAAATTCTTATTGTAAATTAGCAAGTAAAATGAAGGTTCTTTTTGATGTAAATCATGCCGCTCATGTTCATTTTATAAGGAATGCATATTCTATTTTGTCCGAACAAGGATATGATTGTATGATATCAGCTAGTGACAAGCCGCTCGCATATGAGCTGCTTGATGAATTTAAGCTACCCTATCTCCCTATGGGGCCAATAGGTAAGTCGATGCCGGCAAAGATGCTAAGACTGTTTCTTCATGATCTCAAATTATTATTTTACTGTTTAAAACATAGACCTAAGGTTATTTTAGGAATTGTGGCTATCCGCGGCTCTCATGTAGGTTGGTTACTCCGAATTAAAACACTAGTATTTACTGATACTGAACATGCTGCACTGCAAATCGCCTTTTTTAAACCCTTCGCTACAGAAATTCATAATCCCGAATGGTTTACCAAATCCTTAGGGCCTAAACAGGTTCGGTATAAAGGATTTCATGAGTTAGCTTACCTACATCCTAATCATTTCATTCCAAGGCCAGAAGTATTGCAAAAGCTAGGTGTTGAAAAAGAGGATGCTTTTTTTATTTTAAGATTTGTAGCTTGGGATGCGACACATGATCTTAACCAGTCTGGTATTTCATTGCAACACAAGAGGGCTTTAGTGAGTTTTCTTGCCCTACGAGGTAGAGTGTTTATTACATCTGAGTATGAGTTAGAGGAAGAGTTTAAAGCACTTGAATTTAATATTCCCGTTTCTTTCCTTCATGATGCCATGTATTACTCTTCATTAGTTATTGGAGAGGGAGCAACTACTGCTTGTGAAGCCGCGCTATTAGGGATTCCTAGCATCTATATTAATTCAATTAGCCTTGGTTATATCACTTATTTAGAATCAAATTATGATTTAGTTTGGCATTTAACAGATGATTCAGAAATTATCAAGAGTGTGACTCGACTGTTTGATAATAAAAACTATAAAGAAGACTGGAAGAAGAAAAAGAATCACTTTGTAGGTACTCAAATCGATACGACAGAGTACATAGTTTCTTTGGTAAAAGATAATTGCAAATGATTAGTTATTTATTCCTGTAGGCTAAGGAGTTTTTGAATTAGTTTTTCAAGAACCTCTTTCTCCTTCGCGTTCTGTAAGCTTTTGTTTAGTTCTGTAATTTTGGACTTAAAGGATGGATCTATAAGAACTTGATTTACTTTTGTCAAAATATCTTGCTTAGAATAATTTTTGTTACAAGACGTTAAGCCACACCCAAACTCCAACACTCTTATAGCACATCCGTTCTGATCATGCTTAGCCCCACTCAAAATTACCATCGGAACCTCATAGTGTATACACTCATTAATTGTATGAATCCCACCGTGATTTATAGATAGGTCTGCATGTTTTAAAACCTTTAATTGTGGGATTGAGGAGTAGATATACACTCCTTTGTCTAGATATTCTTTTCTTAACTTATTAGAATAATGACTGCCAATTGATACAATACTTATAGACTGATTCAATTCGGCTAGTGCATTTAATACACTAGGTAGCCCCTTTTGATTAGCCCCTTTCATGGTAGTGTAAGTAGCAACAATAAGTGTAAGCTTATTCTTTTCTTTCTCTTTAATAATAGCTGTAAAATCCTTGGTGAATTGGTCAGTTTCTAATTCAATCCTCTTTTCAAATACCATAGGATAAGCATAACTTAAAGTCTCTGTTGTGTTTTCAGAAAATTCTAATTGTGGATGAGTAAGTGAAATGGTTTGTATTCCATTATATGAAAATGGCAAAGGGAATCGATATGATTGTAGAGTGCTCATGTCAAATTGAACTCTATTTGCTAAATATTTAATAAAATTTCTTCTATTTGCACCTAAAGTCTTAATATGATGACCTGCTGTTTTTAAAAAGCATTGCAATGAGCTCAATTTCCAAACTAATTTATTCTCCAATGTACTCGATGGAGATACACATGATTGCAAAGGTAAATTTCTTGGTGATTCCCAAATGGAGAACCATTGATTGACTAGTATAAATGGAATCTTTAACTTGCTTGAATACATTATATATTCATGTAACTCCATGTCAATTAATAGGGCATTAATATTGTAAGATTTTAATATTTTCTCAAACTTGTCAAATTGTAAATTATTATAAATTGATTCATAGAATTTATTTTTAGAAATAACAGCTTGTTTTATGAAGTTTGAAAGCCCAACATCTTTGTGATAATTAATTTGGATTTTCTGAAGCTCTATGTACGAAAAGGCATTAGACTCTATCGTTTTTCTCTGATCTTTCATAGTCGCAGTATAGACAGTCCAGTTTTTTTGTTCTAGACATCGAGCAACTTCCAAGCATGCATTAGTTATCCCTTGTAATCCACTATGAATGATTAATATATTGTTCATTGTTAAGACTCGTTATTCTCAATAATGGATAACATATCTTGCATAATGTGTTTTGATAAATCTATGATGTTAGGTAATTCAAAAATATATTTGACTTCCAATTTATAGTTTATGACTTTTTCTATTCGGGCAACAATCCTTAGTGCATCCAAGGAAGTGCCTCCCAAATCGAAAAAATCATCACTCGTGCTTAAAACATTTTCTTCTAACACCTCCTTCCAGATGGAATGTACAACTTCTTCTATTTCGGTAGCAGGTTCAGTTATTTTTTTCTTATCTCTTTTTTCGATACGCTGTAGTGCTAATAGATCCACTTTCCCATTTATCGTTAATGGAAACTCATCCACATAGATATATTTTGAAGGGATCATGTAATGTGGAAGATATTGCATGAGATATTCTTTAATCTCAATAGAATCAATCTCTTGTCCTGTATAATAGCTGACTAATTGTGTATTGGATCTATCTTCAGTATAGCCTATTT
This sequence comes from uncultured Saprospiraceae bacterium, assembly GCA_937959275.1. Lineage (GTDB taxonomy): Bacteria > Bacteroidota > Bacteroidia > Chitinophagales > Saprospiraceae > CALFUK01. Next base: position 65,721 of record CALGLU010000025.1, read on the forward strand.
CCTGAATAATTTGATTGACTTCAATCTCATCGATATATTCTTCAATTTCATCTATTGTCTCTTCTTTTGTTTTATGTCCAGTCCGCACATCCCAACTATAAGGAAATGCATAGTTGCTATATCCCTTTTTGTTTTTATGAGTATGAATGCCGACTTTATTTATTAAACAATTTGTAGAACGTCCAGTATCATCAGGTCTAACCCATGGTAGTTCTGTACTGATGAATTTTAGCAAATCTTCTAATGAGACATCGTGGTACCTGTAAAAATCTAATATTTTCACATGATCAAGTACTTTATTGTCCTCGATAAATTGCCCTCCCGCTTTTTGATAGGCTACATCCTGCACAGTATGATATGCTTTTCGTGCTCTGAATAATGTATCTTCTATATCGGATACGTCATTCATCGGTTTCCAAAATATTTCTTCAGATAATTTAGTCTCGAAGAATTGCCCTCTAGATAAACCCGTAACGATATATGGTATTTGCTTTTCAAAAGCTATTTTCAAGCTTAAATTATAGATAGTCTTGAAACAACCATTACAAACATTACAATGTGTTTTTAAGCTGTCTACAAAAATCTCATTCATAGCAGGAGAAGAACCATACACGTGGTCAACTCCTAATGTCGATACAATTCTATTTATATTTTCTTTTGCTTTTTCTGATATGTATCCGTTATCTAAAGTAAATGCTAATACGTTTAAACCCATTTTGGCGAGTTTGCCAAGTGCATATGTACTATCCTTACCACCGCTATACAGCATAATACAATCATGAGTAGCATTTTCATCTTTAGAGCTATCGAATAATTTTGCAAACTGATCTTCAGATTGGAAATATTTCTCAACCTTAGTTTTATAATTTTCAAAACTTCTGCAATACGTACAGACTTGATCACTATCAAAGTCAGCTGTAGGATAATTAGACGGTAAGCCACATTTTTTGCAATATGTGTATTCTGATTTAGTTGCTTGTCCATCTGGATGACTTGTCACGAGGCTGGATCGAATGTTCGGATTTGTGTTTAAATAATGAGAAATCTCTCCAGTCTCAATTCTAATACCTCCGATTTTTAGTTGTTCATCTTTTCTACCGTAAAATTCAAATACACCATTTTCATTAATTGCTGCTTGGTCCCCAGTTTTATAAAAGCGAGATTTAATTACAGAATTTTGATCAATAAAATTTAGTGCAGTTATTTCGGGATTATTTATATAGCCATTAGCTAGGCCTGATCCTCCTACACACAATTCGCCAATAACTCCTTGTGGTATTGGAATGCCCGCATCATTAGCAATAAAAGCAAAGACATTTTTAAGTGGCAAGCCAATTGGTTCGTCAATTCGATTTACCGAAGGATCGTTAATATATTTATGTACGATGCAACCCACAGTTGCTTCTGTTGGACCATATTCATTATATATTGAAATTTGTCTAGTATTCTTTTCGTAAACGGATTTGGCAAGATGTGATTCAAATTTTTCACCACCTACGATTATAGACTGAATAGATTGGCTCATTTCCTGTTCTTCTAATAATTTTAGATGAGACGGAGTACATTTCAAACAATTAAGTAAAGGATTTTTGACGACATCTCGTATTTGTATATTTAGTCCAGCTTGCTCCTCGTAAATATGTATAGTTCCACCTGTATAAAGAGGTAAAAAAATAGATGTCATCGTTAAATCGAATCCAACAGATGTAAAGAATGGCATATTATATTTACCATGCTCACAATATGTCTTAGAAATACTATTTATATAATTAGAAAAGGAACTGTGTGATATGCTAACTCCTTTTGGTGGGCCTGAAGATCCTGAGGTATATAAAACGTAACACATCTCTCCTAAATCATGACTGAGAGTTGTATTTGTAGAAAATGTATCCTTTAAACAATCCTTAATTTGTAATGTACTTACAGAAATATCGTCTATAGTTTGTGATGATATAAGTAAATCAGCTCCTACATCACTGACAATATATTTAAGTCGTTCAACTGGGTAAATGGTAGGAACGGGGACAAAGCATGCTTTTGAAAATAATATGGCTAAAATGGTGTAAACATAATTTTCGGAACGAGGTAAATAGACAACAACTTTACTATTTTCTGTGATTCCTCGAGCTTCTAAATGGTGTCTTATCAGAGTGATCTTGTGATCTAATTGACCATATGTAATCGAAAGATCATTGAACTGGATGGCGATTTTGTCGGTATTAGTTTTAATTTGTTCATTAATTACATGTTGTACATAATCCTGTTTATCCTGCGTATACTGACCTATGTTACGTATTTGCGTTTGTAAAGTATTCAGCTCTTGATCAGAAACAATGCATAACTCATTAATTGGTTTTGAAGAATCAAATTCGCTTATTTTTGTAATGATTCTTACAAAGTCATTCGTTAACCGGAGACCAAGATTTTTACCTGCTTCCAGAGTTTTAATATCGAATGCGATTGTATAATTTTCGGAGGATTTATATTTTAGTACGTGCAAACGGATATTGTGATGATCATCCATGTGATCGCAATGATGCCACTTACAATCTGTGTCAAAATTTCCGAAATTTCCAAAGTCTAGATTAAAAAAATTAATGATGATTGGAGATAGAGAAGGAGCTAAAGTTGTTTTTTCTGTCTCACGCAAAATCAGAAAAGAATACACTTTCTTATATAGACTGATAAAGGTCTCTTGCTTATCAATTGCAATATAGTGACTTAATACTTCTAGTAACGGTTGGGCAATCTCTTTACTGAGTCTTGTAAGTCTTTTTGAGAATATATTTGAAATAGATAGGCCAGTTTGTCTATTCGATATTTGAGAAAGAAGGACGAGTAATGATGTAATCAAGTATGTTATAAAATCTAAATTAGCTGAAAATGTCCTCAGCTTCATTTCAGAAATTTTTTCAAGCACTTTTTCTGTTAACTCTTTAGAAATGACAGTGCTTGTCCTATCGGACTTAGTTTGCTTCTGGGTTGAAAAAGCCTGGCCATACAGAGTGAAATTATTATTTGCAGAAGTTTTTAGTGCCAAATGCTCTTTTGATTTTTCTTGCTTATCTTTTTCAATAAGAGCTGCATAAGATTCAAAATCATCTATTACATTTAAATTTTCGCTTTGGTCGTTTACTTTGGATTGATATATCTTGCTGAGATTAGTATAAATAACCTGAAATGAATAAGCATCAGTAAAGATATGGTGCTGATTAATATACCAAACATAGTGTTGATCTGCTTGTTTGATTAGTGCAGTATAATATGATCGTTTTTCAAGATTAAAATTAATGGCATTTTTTTCTTTAATCCATGATTCCAAATCGAATTGATCATCAGAAGAAGCATCCAGGTATTCTATATCTGGGTTTAAATCTCCTATAATTTGTTTGGGTACATTCTCATTAGAATTAGTTAAAACTAATTTTAAAATAGTAGTTTTTGAAACAAGCGATGTGAATGCGTCTCTAAAAATTTCAGGATCAATTTTACCATAAATATCAAAAGTGAAACACATATTGTAAAGCGGTGCTTTAGGATGTATCTTTTGCCCTTTCCATACAGAGTATTGAAATTTTGATAATTGCAATTTGGTATTTTCCATACTCTTATTTTTCAGCTAATTTTGTCATAAGATATCCTTGTATAGAATTTACATTTATAAAATTATCAATAATCAGATCCGTTGGTGGAATATGGATATCATATTTTTTTTCAATACTAGCTACAAGCCGAATGACAGCCATTGAATCAAGTATCCCAGAAATCAAAAGATCTGTTTCAAGTTCGATGCTGATGTTTTCATCTTCTAGTATTTCCTTTTTAATAATGTCTACTATTTCTATTCCAATATTCATCCAATTAATTTTTTGTAATTGACTTTTCCTGCAGGTGTTCTAGGAATTGATTCCACTATACTGATTTTAGACGGAATCGCTTGAGGAGCTAAATACTTGGTTATTGTTTTTTTAATATCTGATTCAGAGATTGGACTTTTATTAAGCACCACAATATTTGCATAAATTGCATTCATTTCGTCCTGTTCCTTTTTTGCATACACTGCTACTTGATCTATTCCTTTTATGGACAGTATTGTATTTTCAATTTCATTTAATTCTACACGATGACCTCTTACTTTAATCTGCCTGTCTGATCTTCCAATAAATTCTAAATCATAATTTTTTAAAACTTTGACCAGATCACCAGTCTTATAATATCTTTTATCTAATCCAGTTTTATCTTTGATTATTCGAAAAGAATTTGTTGTTAAGTCTTTTTGATTCCAATATTCTTTCATTAGTGTAGATGAACTAACCAAGAGTTCTCCAATATTTTCAGTCTCATTATTATAATCAATATGCAAAGTTGTTTCTGGCCACGCTTTTCCAAGAGGAATGGGGTTTTTTAAATTTTGATTAATATTGAAGTTGTAATAGGTGCATTGGTTTACCTCCGCTGGGCCATATACATTACTATATGATGCATTTGGTGTATAATTAAATAATTGTTCAATGTATGTTTTATCAAATGATTCTCCGCCAAATAGCACCCACCGGAGCTGACTATAGTCCAAGCTACCTAAACTATTTGTTTGGAGAAGCTGCATGAGCGCCAGTGGCACAGAATACCATATTGTCATCTTTTTTGTTTCTATTAATTTAGCTAAGTTGACTGGAAAGATCGTGTATGCTTCAGGAATAATTACCGTACATCCCCCGACGAATGGCATAGTTAAGTATCCTAAAGTTGAAATGTCGTAGTGAAGATGAGAATGGTTTCCTAAAATATCTAACTCAGTGAGTTCATACAAATCTGCAGATAGCTGTGCATAACTACAACCGCTAAAATGGGTATGTACGATTCCTTTCGGTTTTCCTGTCGTACCTGAAGTATATATAATGTAGGCATTATCATGCTCTGAGATCGTTACATCTGTTGCTGAATCCTTAAACGATAAAATGTCAGACCAGGAGATACCTTGAACACTTTCATGAGTATTGTCTAGGCCTAAAATGTAGTGGATTTCGGAGGTAGTCTTTATGATCTTGTCTATTTTAAGCTTGAATTGATCCTTAGTAATAATATGTTTTATTTCACAATCCGTAATCATTTCGATTATCCGATTTTCAGGCAAGCTCATATCTATCGGCACATAAGTCGCTCCGGATAACAAAATGCCATAAACGCTGTATGAGCTTTCAATAGACCGATTCATGCAAATACCAATTCTGTCACCCTTTTTTACTCCCAACGAAAGCAAACAATTGGAAAGACTATATGATTTTGATACTAAATCTTTGTAAGTGATATCGACATCATTTTGACTAAAAGCAATCCTTTCTGGATATTTCTCAGCCGAACGAAGCATGCTATGTGTAAGAATACGTTTCATACTGCAGTAAAATCTATTTGCCAACTATCCTTCAAGTGCTGTAAATCCTCTTTAAAATACTCTGCGAGACTTGTAGTTAACTCTTTTGTAATAGGTGGGTAATGACCAACATTCATCGGTTTTACTGAAGATGGTTTTCTAAGTTCAATGTTTAAAAAATGTTGCACTTGTGAGACAGTATCAATAGTCTCATTGAATAACTGATGACTATTGATAATCAAGAGTTGATCTTTAGGAAAATATTTTGACCAATGCGATAGCTGCTCCGCGTATTTACCACGTTTGAGATAGAAGAAGTTATGTCGATCATAGGTATATTGAGTAGAATCTATATCCTTATGATTCAATTCAAAATATACTGCATCTTCAAAAGATGATCGTGGGTCGATATTTAATCTTTTATTCATTTGATAAGCTGAATAAGCTCTTTCTATCGGATTTCTCAATAGAACAATGATTTTCATCTTAGGGTTTAAACTTTTGACCCTTTCTGGCGTATTAGGATGAAATATATAATCTGGAGATGCTTCGCCAGTCATATATGAGCTTGATTTCGATGGGAAATGAGCGAGATACCATTTTTGTCCTTTATCAAAAAAAATATTGAAATAGTGAATTTCTTTTTTGATGGCGCGTTTTATTTGCGGGTGAGATTTTAAATAATAGAAAAGTGAAGATGTGCCGCCTTTCTGAGCGCCGATAATTAAAAACTGAGGAATCATTCTACTAGAAGATCTTACGCTGCCATAGCCGTGTAAACATCTAAACCGAATTTCTCTTAATACTTTTTTTATGAATGATATCATGATCTACTCTACAATCCTAAATGACTGGCAATGATATTTTTTTGAATATCAGATGTTCCAGCATAAATTATTCCAGCAATCGCATCCCTGAGACCGCGTTCTATCCCATTTTCAGTAAGATAGCCAGACCCACCAAATACTCTTATCGCATCAATGCTTGATTCCACATAACTTTCACTTAAAAATAATTTCAGTATGGCTCCATCAAGCATGCCCGGCATTTCATTTTTCTTCATCCAGGCCATTTTATAAAGAAGTATTTTCGCTATTTCTAACCTTGACTTCATTTCGGCAATTCGATGCGAAACAGCTTGAAAGCTACCTATTGATTGACCGAATTGTTTTCTGGTTTTCGCATATTCAATCGTCTGTTCTAATTGTTTTTCCATAGCGCCTAACTTACAAGCAAGCATACAACAACGATCGTACTCCAATGAATAACTTGAGATACTCCAACCAGCACCAATTTTCCCTAATACATTTTCGGCTGGTACAAAACAATTTTCCAACTGAAGTTTTCCAATCGGCACAGTTCGAAGTCCCATTTTTTGCTGGATAGGTAACTGGCTAAAGCCATCGCTTTTACTATCTACAATAAAGGCTGTCAATCCCCATTTTCCATGTTCTGGATTCGTACTGGCAAAAATGAGAGCAATGTCACATATCGGGGCAAGTGTAACTAATCTTTTATGTCCATTCAGTAAAAATCCCTCTTCAGTTTCTGAGGCTGTCATTTTAATGCTAAATACATCGGAACCTGAAGTTTCTTCTGTCAGTGCATGTGCACCTTTCCATTCTCCACTACACATTTTTGGGAGAAACTTTTTTTTCTGTTCTTCTGTCCCAAATTTACTTATCGTCATCTGGACCGTCCAAAGATGAGCATTTACAGCAAGCCCAAGTCCTACATCATCACATCCGTATCCGAATCCCTGTAAAGCAAAGCAGGCTCTTAGCACATCTATCTCAGTGTGAGTCCCGCCATAGGCTGGTTCTGATGCAAGTCCCAGAATCCCAAAATCTCCGCATTTCTTCCACAGTTCTTGTGAAAAATCACCTGCAAGATCTCTTGTTATCATATCTGATTGTAGCTGGGAAGTGGCAAATGCAGTAATCTTATCTTTGTAGTCAATATATTCTTGTGGCCAAGAAAAATCCATTATTAGAAATTTACTTGCTAAACTAAGCAATATAGCTAATCCATTATTTTTATATTGCATTTATTTCAATTGTACAAATTAGTCATTGACCAAAAGAGTCCCGCTTAACTTTTTACATCTATTAGACACAAAACAACGTCGTAGCTTCATCATTCTGGTGGGTCAAATGATCTGTATTGCTTTTCTCGAATTTACAGGGATAGCTCTTGTTTTACCATTTATTCGACTTATTGGAGGCGAACTTGATATGAATCAACTTCCTTCGTTCTTATCAAAGGCCCTGAATGAAATTGACAAAAGCCAACTGATGATCAATGCGGGAATTCTCATCTTTTGTCTCATAGTTATATCTACTATTTTGAAGATTTACCTGTCATGGAGAGAGCAAAAGTTTGTGTGGGAAATATCACATAGTCTCGGTATTCATCAACTCAAAAACATTCTTACAAAGCCGTATTCTTTTTTCATAGAGAAAAATTCATCAGAAATCATCACCACTCTAATAGTTGAAACATCGACAACAGTCAGAGGTGTATTACTTCCTTATGCGCAGATTATTTCAAATAGTATTGTTGCCCTTTTATTTTTATCAATGATCACATTGTTACATCCAAAGATAAGTATGATTTTGATCGGTACCGGATTTATAGTTGGCTTGATCATGGTGCTATTCTTGAAAAAAAAGCTTCAGATAATTGGAAATGAGAGACTGCAATTAGAGCGGTCAAGATTTTTGCAACTCAAGGAATCTATTATTGGGATCAAGACTGTCAAGACAAGCCAAAAGGAACGATTCTTTCTTCATAAATTTGAAGACGTCTCACATAAATATAGCCAGATCAAACCTTTTGTCAATACCTTGAATGCAGTGCCAAAGAATGCTTTAGATATTATCTTATTTGGTGGTGTCATTCTTGTATTGACAGTGCTCATGCAGAGAGGTGCTGAGGTTACGACTATTTTACCAAGCTTGACCTTTTACGTTTTAGTCGGGTTCAAGCTCCTGCCCACATTTCAAAATATTATTAATGCTATTATCACCATTCGCTTCAGCTGGCCTTCATTTGAGGCGGTTTTTAATAGTGTAGAAAATGATAGTCAAATTAACTTAGATCAAAAGCTTGTAGATCTATCTTTTAATAATCAATTAGAATTATCAAACTGCAGTTTTGCTCATAATTCAGATCAATCCATTCTAGATGATATATCTTTAAACATCATTAAAGGACAAAAAATTGGAATAGTCGGTTATTCTGGTTCGGGCAAAACTACTTTAGTTGAGATTATATCAGGTCTTTTAATACCTGATAGCGGACGTATATTGTTGGACCAAATAGAGATTAATCAGGCAAATGTTTCTGGTTTGATGAAACTGATCGCATTTATTCCTCAAGATGTTTTTTTCTTTGATGATACAATATTGAAAAACATTACACTTGAAGAAGATGTTGAGAATATTGACATGTCGAAATTATCTACTTTATTGAACCTTCTAAATCTGGATACTTTAATTGAAGAACTTCCATCTGGACTAGAAACTCGTGTAGGAGAACATGGTATCAAAATAAGTGGGGGACAGAAACAAAGAATTGGCTTTGCCAGAGCCTTGTATAAAAATCCCCAAATATTAGTCCTTGATGAATCCACTAGTGCACTAGACTATGTGACTGAAAGTGAGTTATTAGATAAGCTGAGGCGAAATTTCCCAGAGCTCACAATCATCAAGGTAGCCCATAGATTAAAAAGTGTCGAAGACTGTCATGTCATATACTTCATAGATAAAGGAAAGATCATTGCTCATGGCACATTTGCAGAAGTCATACAAAACAATACATTATTTAAAGAAATGGTCAAAGCCGGAACTATATAAAATACTTTAACTGATGAATGTAACATTAAATAAACTGACTAGGTGGCTCATCTTATGCCTACTGTTGATATCGGCGGGGGACAGCTTCGCGCACCAGCCCGACCAAAGTTATTTGTATCTGCGTATATATCCTGACAATATCAATGGTACGATAGAGATGACGGTCAAGGACATAAATACTGCACTTGGTCTAAACATTGATCCATCCCCGTATTTTAAAGGGAAGAATGAAGAGATTATAAAAGAAGATTTGCCTCAAGAATGGAATAAGTATTCGGCGCAACTCCATGATTATCTACTTGGAAGAGTTGCTGTTCGGAACGCTGGACAAAATGTCAATATCAATTTTACAAATATTGAGATTTTGAGACTGAGCCGAACAGTATACTTCATGTGTAATTTTGAATTAGATGGTATCGAAGTAACTCCAGACAATTTAGACATAGATTACAATGTGCTCTTTGATAAAGATGATATACATAGAGGCCTTACGATTATTGGACATAACTGGAAAGCAGGTATTATCAATAATGAATCTGTAAGTTCATTGATATTTTCACCAAGCAAAACGACACAAACCTTGTCTCTGACAGATAGCTCTATGTGGAAGGGATTTGTAGCACTCATTCAGTTAGGGATGTGGCATATTTATATCGGCATTGACCATATCTTTTTTCTTCTTGCCTTGCTTCTACCATCAGTTATCCAAAAGAGAAAAAGAGAGGAAAGACTAGCGATCACTCCTGTCCCAAAGTTTAGTAATGCCTTTTGGTATATATTGAAAATCATCACACTATTTACAATTGCTCATAGTATTACATTAAGTTTGGCCGCTCTTGGGATTATCCAAGTTGAGAGTAGAATTGTCGAATCCATTATTGCACTATCGATTGGCCTTGCGGCGGCACATAATATTTATCCTATTTTTAATAAGAGCGAGAGTATTATCGCATTCTTTTTTGGGCTTTTTCATGGATTGGGTTTTGCAAGTGTATTAGGAGAAAAAGGGATAGAAGGAGAATATTTAGCACTATCACTTTTTGGTTTTAATATAGGCGTAGAAATAGGACAGATACTCATTGTGTGCGCATTATTCCCATTTCTTTACTTCTTTAGAACAAAGAAATATTATAAGCATATATTAATCTATGGATCATTATTTTTAATTATTGCATCCTTGTATTGGTTCGTCGAACGATTCTTCGAAGTAGATTTTTTACTTGATAATTATATTGGAAAAGGAATTAATAAAGTATTTAAAATTATAGGTTTAAAATAGTCTATAGATGAGTATACCTAAGGATCAGTCAAGTTCCATACTCAGTAAATGGAAATCCCTACATACTGCACAAAAGCAAACGCAACAAAACGTCCAGGACAGCAACCGGTACACAGCGTCAAAGGGCCAGCAAAGACTTTATTTCATCAATCAGCTGCATGCTGAAAATCCAGTTTATAATCTAACTGAAGTTTGGAATATCAATGGAAAATTTGATCCGTCTGTATTTAAAAAGGCATTAAACATTGTCGGTCAAAGACAGGATATACTCAGGACTACATTTCATCTGGAGGAAGAAGATATTATATGTAGAATCCATGAAACGTTTGATTATAAATATCAATATATAGACCTAACAGAGCATGTGTCTGCGATCAAAATAGAGTTAGACTTAATCTCTCGTCGGATTTCTAAAACTATTTTTGATCTTGCGAATGGACCTCTTATCTACGTATGTATTTGTCGAACAGCTACGGATTCTCATAGTCTGATCATTAATATACATCATATCATTTCAGATAAATGGTCGATGCGGATTTTGAGACAGGAACTATCTGAAATCTACTCATCACTGCGTCTTGAAACAGCTTCTCAGTTAGATGCTCTTTCATGCCAGTATATAGACTATGCCCAAGATCAATTCAGTAAGAATTCAAAATCAAATTCTCTCAATTATTGGAAAAAAAGACTTGGCGGATTAGACCAGCATATATCCATTCCATCAAATAAAGAAGAATCAAGAAATGTCTCTTTAAAAGGCAAGTATTCAAGAATGGCCTTCCCACCTAGTCTTTCAAAGTCTATTATAGAATGCTGTAAAGAGGAAAAAATTACGCCTTTTATATTTTTTCTAACAATCTTCAAAATCGTAATATATAAATATACATCCCATACTGATATTGTCATAGGCACACCTATTTCTACAAGATCAAAACAGGAATATGAGAGCATAATTGGCTTCTTTAATGATACGATAGCACTTAGATCACAAATTGGAAAAAGCTCGTCTTTCAAAGACTATCTTTCCGTTGTTAAAAAATCATTTTTTGAAGCATTTGAACACAAAGATGTAGGATTCGAAGAGGTTTTGAATACCGTAAATCCGAAAAGAGTTGAGCATGTAAATCCCATATTTCAGATGATGTTCCTATATCACAAAGAATACGTGGAAAGTACCTTTGCGCAAGACCTTGAGATTAATATTCTTAATTACGATATGGGTGTGTCAAAATTCGATTTGACATTATACATTTCAGAAAGGGGACAAGATTTTGAACTCATCATTGAATATGCCACTGACTTGTATACAGAGGATTATATCCAACGATTGCACAAGCACATACACGAAATATCGTCACAAGTTCTTTACAATCCGGGAGTTCGGATTGATAAGCTCTCTTGCATTGGGCTCAAAGAAAGCGATGAAATCATACACATTGGTTCGGGGCCCAAAGTAGATTTTACGGCATCGAATAATTGGATATCTGATATATTTCAGAACGCAAATCCTGATGTGACCGCACTTGTTGATGAAAACTCCTCAAAGACCTATGCCGAACTGGATCAACAGTCAAATCAAATAGCATCCGAAATTAGACAACTAAACATCAACACTCATATTATTGGTATCGTGATGGATCAGTCAGTTGATTTCGTAGTATCAATGATTGGAATATTAAAGGCTGGTTATGCTTATTTACCAATTGATATTTCTTATCCAGTTGATCATATTAACCATGTCTTAGAAGATGCAAATGTTGAGCTCGTTTTAAGTAAGCGTGGATCTGATCTGAACCAGATTAATGGCACAAGTCACTTGTACCTCGAGGACATAAAAGCTTCCAATAAATATGAAGAGCATATCCTGACAGATGATACGGCGGCATACGTTATCTATACTTCTGGTAGTACTGGTAAGCCAAATGGAGTTGCTATTTCACATAAGAATTTACTTAATTCGACAAAGGCAAGATTCGAGTATTATGATGAACATCCAAGTGCATATTTACTGCTGTCTTCTTTTTCATTTGACAGTTCAGTAGCCGGTATCTATTGGACATTAATGAATGGTGGAAAAATTGTCATACCTAAAAAGGAATCTATTCAAGATATTGATTTTTTATCTGGACTCATTATAAAAGAAAATATAAGTCATACTCTACTTATCCCAAGTCTATACCTTGTTTATTTAGAATGTATGTCAGCCAAAGTTTTAGCTAAGTTGCAGCTGGTTATACTGGCAGGAGAAGTGTTGACACCAAATATTGCGAAAAGACATTTTGATACAATTAGTCAAGTTAGATTATATAATGAGTATGGCCCTACGGAAGCTACAGTTTGGTCAAGTGCTTATGAGCTTAAATCAACAGATGAGTGCAACATCATTCCTATTGGAAGAGCAACTGCTAATCATACCTTACTTGTTTTAGACGATGATAAGAATTTGCTCCCTTTAGGAATAGCTGGTGAATTATATATATCTGGCCCCAGTGTAAGCAAAGGCTATCTCAATTCTCCACAGAAAACAGCGCATAAGTTTATTTCAAAAAAAGTAGGAAATCATACGTATTCGCTTTATAATACTGGTGATCTAGTCAAATGGAATGCTAATCGTCATTTAATATTTTTAGGAAGAAAAGATCATCAAGTCAAAGTCAGGGGGCATAGAATAGAGTTAGGAGAAATTGATTCTATGATATTATCATTCGCTAATGATTTGCAAGCAGCGACTGTATATATAGTAGAAAAGAAAGAAATAGTTTCATTTATTATTTCCAATAGTAAGGTAGATAAAGGTAAACTGTCAGCATATATAGCTGAGAAATTACCGAGGCACTATTGTCCTGATCACATTTTACAACTTGATGAATTTCCATTAATGGCAAATGGAAAGGTGAATTATCGAGCATTAATTAAGGAGACCAAAAATATTGCGACAAAGGCCAGCCATACTCAGGTAAATGAAACTTCTGAGCAATCGAATATGCTAGCTATTTGGAGGGAGATTCTTCAAAAACCGGAGTTGACAATAGAAGATAATTTTTTTGAATTTGGAGGTGACTCTATTCAAATTATTAGGATTATAGCTAAAGCTAGAAAACTAGGATATTCTTTATCTCCCAAGGATATTTACAGTTATCAAACTATTGCTGAGCTCAGTCACAGATTTGTGACTCAGACTACATCTGTAGTAAGAGCATTGAGTTGGGAGCTATTGCCATTGTCGCCTATTCAAGAATGGTTTTTCGAAACTCATAGAAACAATCCACACCATTGGTTACAGGGATTTTCAATGAGCCCTAAAATTTCTATTACAATAAAGCAATGTAAAGATGTTATTCAATTATTAATTAATGAATATGAGATATTCCAAACTTGTTTTGTAATGGAATATGGGAAATGGTTTCACAAAAAGGAAACATATAAAATTGATAACTTTTTTATAGATCAAAAAGATGCACATCAGATCAAAGATCATTTTAATATTACATCAAGTCCACTCATAAAGTTCATCTTTTTTGCAGATAATGATAAAATAAATAGTCTAAAAATCATAATGCACCACCTGGTGACAGATGCTGTTACCTGGTCAATTCTTATTGCTGATTTAGAAGCCAAGTTGACTAATGTCACAACCAAAACGCCGACACTGCATTCCGAATATTTTCAGTGGATAAACAGATTGCATGTATTGTCGAGAACTCATGTATTTAATTCAAGTATTTCGTTTTGGAATTCAATGCTTGGTCATCGATCAAGCTTTTTTAAAAAATCAAAGCTGAGTCTTGAAAGAAATACTCATGTAATTTTTGAAAGTATTAATCGATTAGACACAGAAGAAATAATTAAAAGCTGTGATAAAGTCAGTTCATTAAAGATTGAAGAAGTTATTATTGCTTCTTTTTTGCAAGTATTCTATAAGCATACAGCTGAACAAGAGCTCACCATAATGCTTGAACGGATGGGACGCAATTCTGATCAGATCAATATAGATCTCACAGAGTCTATCGGTTGGCATACCGCATATTATCCAGTCCATTTTAAGCTTAGTGATCCTAGTTCAGAATTACGTTCTTTGTTGGATGTAAAGGAGCAGCTGCGCAGAGTCCCACATCATGGCCAGTCCTATGGAATACTAAAATATTTATCGAATAAAATATCCGCACCGACTAACACAAATGTGGTTTTTAATTTCTTAGGTAATCGTATACATTCAAGCGGAGAAACGTTTGAAAACATGGAATTCCTTGTAGAAGGCATGAGAGATCCACTCAGCGAACGTGATTATCTAATTGAGATTAATGCCTGGCTTGATAATGGGAAGTTAGAATATTCTTTTACTTATGATCATACCCAGTTGGCTGCTGAAACTATGAATCGGTGGAGTGAGGATTTGCGGCAACATTTAGAAAACATCCCTTTAGGTCTTAATGATAAATTACCCGTTAAAACTCCCTCAGATTTTAATTATTGGTTTTTACAGAAAGATTTAGATGTCATACTTCTAGGCCTAAATGTTCACGAAAGTAATATTCAGGATATTCTAGAGTTGACATCTACACAATCAGCACTTTTGTTTCACAGTTTACAAAATCAGTTCAATGATCAAGGATTAATTATCGCAAGTGGAAATATTAATGGGACATATACTAGCGAATATCTTCAGTCAGCCTGGAATCAAATTATCAAAAGACATGACATACTTCGATCATACTTTATTTGGGAAAATATTTCAAAACCTGCTCAAGTCATTTGTGAGTCAGTTAAATCTAAAATTGAATTTATAATTTTTGATAGAGATGACATTAGTTTTGATCAGTATATTGATAACTGGATTGAAGCTCAATCAAAACCATTGCTTAAACTAAATAGCTCCCCAATATATAGGTTCGTATGTTTTAAAAGAGATAGTCAGCTCAGTAAGATTGTATTTATCTGCCATCATATTTATATGGATGGATGGAGCACATTACAACTATTTAATGAACTCTTACATGTGACTTCACAGTTAAAATCAAATGTGATAATTTCGCATATGCCAAAATTATCTTTAAAGGAATGGAAAACAGGCTATGACAAAGAAAGAGACAATATTAATACTAAAACGTTTTGGGAGTCTTATTTGCATAGCGTAAAACCTACATTCTTAAAATCTAATACAATTGCTGAATCGGTTAATTTTGAAGTCCAAGAAATTATTTTTGACCGAGAAAATACGAAAAAATTATCTCAGTTAATTGCTGATTCAAAGATCACGATGAATGTATTTTTTATTGGAATTTGGTCTTGGTTATTATCCAAATATGTAAAAGAGTCTTCTGTTGTGATTGGATTGACACATGCAGGGAGATCAATTCCAATAGATCAGATGGACAGTATGCTTGGCATGTTTAGCAATGTCCTTCCATTTATAAGTAATAAATTAAAGGTTGGTGAAATAGACTTTAATCAGATTCAAAAAAATGTGAATGAGTTATTAGAAAGGGATGCTGTAAATATAGATGACATTGATTTATCGAAGATTCAAAGAAGGTCAAATTTATTCGATACGTTGCTGATTATACAAAATTTCATTTCTAAGGATTCTCATTCAAAAGATCTTTTCATCTCTGATTTTAAAAGTAAAATCAGTAGTTTGATTCCGCTAAGTGTAATCGTTATTCCTGGAGATCTTCATAAAATTATATGTAGATACAACTCAAGATTGTATACTTCTGATGAAATTAGAATTATACAAGAAGATCTCGTACAACTGATTCATCATATTAAGGTTGAGAACTCTTTAGGTAATATTCAATATGTGCCGAAGTATATCCCTAGCCAGCATGAAGCTAAGATTCTACCAGAAGTATATGAAAAGAATTTTTCTGCTAGTAAGCTAACAACAAATCATAAGGCCTCTTCATTTCAGGATGAAATTTTAGACATCTGGAAGCATGTTTTACGATTAAACGATATACATGTTGATGATAATTATTTTCAAATAGGAGGAACTTCACTGATGGCAGTTCGAATATTTAATAAAATTGAAAAGCTAACCGGCATTAATGCTTCACCTTTATTGTTAATAAAGCATAATTCAGTCAAAAGCTTGTGTGCCGCCTTAGAAGGTGATTCATTCTTAGAAAGTTGGCAGACGATTTATCCGTTTACAAAAGGAGGGGATTTAGATCCGTTGTTTTGTTTTCATGCAGGGGAGGGGCATATCTTATTTTATAAGGAGTTAGCAGAGTCCATTCACCAAGACAGACCGGTATATGGAGTCCAACCAATTGGTCTTAATGGGGAAGAGGTACAATTCAAAAGTATTGAAGATATGGCAGGATATTACATTTCTGAAATGAGAAAAAAACATCCAAAAGGTCCGTATCATCTACTGGGAACATGTTTTAGTAATGCCGTTACTTTTGAAATTGCAAAGCAAATTAAGTCTGAAGTAGCTTGTATTTTTATAGTCGATTCGCCTCCTCCTCATTTTAACGAATTGTCTAAGCTTAAAAAGTGGATGCATTGGGTCTATACTTTTAATATACCCAAATTAAAGGAAGCGTTTAATAATTATTTTAAATACGCTGATTTTAGAAAGCCGAAAGACATACAAAGTGAAAATCTATTTAACACTGGTAAGCACTTACGTAGTATCATGAGTACTTATAAATGGCTACCATTACGGACAAAAATCACATTGATAAGAAGTAGCCAGAACGCTAATGACAAGCATAAAGATTATCATTTTCAAAACTGGAAAAAACTGACTACAGAAGGAATAGATATTGTTATTATATATGGAGACCATATCACACTATTTGAGCAGGATTCTGCTATTCAAATGTCGAAGGCTATTGATTTGAAAATAAATAGCATAAATGCTTAAATCTTGGCAACTGGCATCTAAAGTAGCTGATATTATTCATCAGAATAGTATAATATCTTTTACACTTACATAAGTAAATTTAATAAAACCGGATTATTGAAATATTATCGACAGATGAACAAGTACGTGCTAATGCCTTTCGATTCGATAAGGATAGATATTTATATTAAGTCGCTCGTGTAAGTGCTAGGATAATCTGTTCTCAGCTATTTAAAATCGCTCCTCAGGATATCAATATTCGTTTAACTGATTTTGGTAAGCCGTATTTACTAAGTGATGATTATATTCAATTTAATATGTCTCACTCTGGAAATGTTATAGTTTTGGCTTTTGGTATTCAAACTCCCCTTGATGTAGGTGTTGAAATTTGTAATAAAAACATTGATCATCTTGAGTTGAGTAAAACTATATTCTCTGAAATAGAAGTTACAAGTCTGAATTCAAATTGATCAGAGAGACCTTGTTGATGGTTTTTTTAATTGCTGGACTAAAAAAGAATCATATATTAAGGCAAAGAGGTCTTGGCTTACATCTAGCTTTGGATAGTTTTTCGGTTAGAATATTTGATATTGAAACTTATAACTTATTAAATGCCAAGGAAGGAGATCACGAAATAAGAAGATGGCAGGTTTTTAATTTTTTCGGTGCTAAAAATTACAAAGCAGCGTGTACATGTGATAGTACCATTAAATCTGTAAATTATTTAGATATTACTCAATTGTTGAGCGATAGATCAGCACAGATTAGAAATTTATGCTCAAGTCAAAATGAAACATTTTTATACAATTTCTGATAATTCTAAATCTTAACTGTTTTACTTGATAGCTGATATTGATGTCAGTAATATAGCAGTCAATTACAGCAAGAGAGAGCATTTGATTCGAAGCCTGTCAGAAATATATCGGAATAGGAGACCACCAGAAAACCTTTATACTCTGATATTGATAATCCTCGAGTGCTTTGTCAAGTATATATTGACTGGTTGAATTTGGACGTAGTTTGTTTATGAACTAGGCGCAGGTTCGGTCTGATAGCCTAGCTATAAAGGCCGGTTCTGTAACGACGTGCATGTGCAAAATACGCCAAAAGCAGTAGTCAGGTATATCTTGAGAGAGCACTAGTTGACATAAAGAAGATTTATTCTATTACATTTTGCTTAATACTAACGTACGACACGCTTCATTAGATTAATTGTGTCTATTGACTATTTTGAATCAATAAAAATATGGTCCAAATCATAACAACTTGGACCATCTATTTCTTTTGACTTTAATTAAGCACCTTTAATGCCGCAGCCAATTGCCTTCGTTTTACTTGGAGTTGGATCTTCTCCTTTTTGTAGAGCCATAATTGCATTTTCCAAATACTTCTCTTCTACACCATCTGCATCTCTTGCACTATCATCAATTGCACCATGGTATCTAAGAGTTAAATCTTGGTCTAATAAAAAGACCTCTGGAGTTTTAGTTGCTCCATATTGTGGATAGACTTTTTGACCTTCATCTATAAGATATAGAAATTTGAAATTTTTGTTCTTTGCATTTTCCACCATGGCGTCATAGCTATCGCCCGGCTTTCTGTCAGGATTATTGGGTTGGATAGCGACGATGACATAACCTTGATCAGCATAATTTTTATGCAATTCATTTAAGCGCTGCTCATTTGATTTTGAAACAGGACAGGTATTGCAAGTAAACACAATCATGTATCCTGCGGGTTGATTACCATTTATGTCCTTGATATTATCAAAGGAATACATTTTACCATCTACATTTTTGAGATTAAAGGCAGGTGCTTTTTCTCCGATGTTGAGTGGCGGGGTATCAGTAGATGATGTCGTCACTGGACTATAACTCAAAAGTACAGTCAAAACAAATAGTATTAGATTAGGCATAACTAGAATATTTTAGAGTTATTTCGCACGAGGCGAATTTAAATAAATATGATTTATAATTCGTTTAGAGCTTTTTCGATCTCAACTACACTATGAAAGGCTTCGCCAATGAATAGACTGCGCGCATCTTTATATACATATGTCGCAGGAATCGTTCCATCCCATTCAGGTGAAACTTTGTCAATCCATTTGTTAAATTTCCCATCCAATAAGGCGATAACATCCGGACCAAGTTGGCGCTCCTGAACAAAGGGGACTAATTTCGATTCAATTTGTTTAGGAAAATCTAAACTGATTAAAATAACCTTCGTTTTTGTTCCTTTCGTTTTTTCATGATAGTCTTCCAAATAAGGAAGTTCCTCCACGCAAGGTTTGCACCATGTTGCCCAAAAATTAATGATATAGGTAGTATCATTTTCAAAGTGAAACAAACTCTCTAATTCTTCAAATGTTTTGTAAACAGGAATCCCACTTATCATTGAACTTGGTGTTGGCCAAGGATCATTAGTTATTTCCTTAACAGCAATATCACTCCTAATGTTACATGAAAACCCCGTAGTGACTTGTAGCACAGTCAAGAAGACTATAAAAGAGGATGACCAAGACAGAACAAATTTTCTCATCAATATATAGGAATAAACTATCTAAAGTATCATCTTATAAAGTTCGTATTATTGAAATAGTTCTCTAGTATGCCGGTCCAAAATTAAGTGGAATAGCTAGATTATCCCAAACTAAATGTATCGTCGTATCATCTGCTTTGACAAAGGTCATTTGCTCTGTTGTATGATCCATTTTGACAGGAGCAACCGATAATCTTAATACGTCTTTCTCTTTGTCGTAATCATAAGCTCCCCATTGCTCACTATCTGAATTGAAGATAATCGTCCATGTGTTTTTTGACGGAATGGTGAAAATAGAGTACGTTCCTGCTGCCAGTGTCTGCCCTTCGATTTGAATATCTTTGTCAATTGTGATTTTGGTAGCGCCATTCGCACCTGTTCTCCATACTTTATCATAAGGCACAAGGCCGCCCCAGATATCTCTATCGCGAACAGAGGGTGCATTGTAATTAATCGTAATATCAGTATCACTCATCTGCGCGTTTAACACTTTCGCAGGACTCTTCACCTTTTGAGCATTCGCTGCAAACGCGACTGAAAATAATAGAGCAAAACATGCAAGTTTAAAGACTGTTTTCATAATTCAATTAGCTTTTATTAGGACATAACTGTGCAGAAAGATAATTGTTTTTATAATCAGATACTATTTGAAGTCATTTAGGGAAATGTTAAATTAATGACATCAGCATCGTTATGTTTGATATTTCTAGAATGTTTAGTTCTGTGCCAATGCTGCTTTGCAAAACTCGACACAAACCTTAGTTTCACGCACAGCATCTGAGTCTTCAGGAATATCATATTCTAATTCAATATCACAATGGATGGGCCAATTGTTATCTCGAATCAGTTGAAGGATGTCAGCGATTGGTGTATCTCCTTCGCCCCATGGCATGTTCTTATTTTCTGGATCTTTGCCTTTGGCCGTCTTGTCTTTAATGTGAAGGCTGACGATTCGGTCATGATATTTTTCAATGATTTCATTAGGATGTTTGCCAGTGGCACCGACGTAATGTCCAACGTCAAAATTGAGCATATTCATAGGAGAATAGGCCAGGAAATCATCAAAGTTGAAACCTGGTTCACTGGGCTGCATATGATTATGGAATATGGCATAAAGCTGATGTTTCTCTGCAAACTTAGCTAAGCGTTTTGCTGCTTCCATGCCGATTTCATTCGTGATGCCTTTTGCACCCAGTGCCTTTGTCGCTCGAAAAGCATAGTCGATTTCTTCATCCGTCCAACGCGCTGGTGAAAACTTCACGATGTGAATGTCTACACCTGCATCATTATATAATTTACGCAATTCTTCAAATTTTGACATGGAAGCCTGGAGTCGCCATACACGTTGCTTCTCTTTAGCAATGGCTACATTTTTACGGTAGTTAGTGCGTTCATCTTCAGTAATGGGTGCACCTCTGCGCAGGCGGGGTGGGGAGGCGGGCATACCAGCATAGGTTTCTGCGACACTGCCCATCATCTCAATACTCGTAATGCCCGTCTGCTTACAGAATTTTAAAACGTCTAAGGCATCCCAAGACATACTGCGCCAGCTGTAGGTAATGGCTCCTATTTTGACAGCATCGTTGCTTTTCTTAGCGATTGGTTTTGTCGTGTTGCAATTCCAAAACAGGCAGCATGCAAATAGGAGAGTTGTGACTAGCGTTAAGCTATTTCGATTTATCATGTGAATTATTGTTGCGTTTGATAAGTTAGCTTATACCTCTTCTAAACCAAGACTCTG
The DNA here is from genome assembly GCA_937959275.1 of uncultured Saprospiraceae bacterium. Classification (GTDB taxonomy): domain Bacteria; phylum Bacteroidota; class Bacteroidia; order Chitinophagales; family Saprospiraceae; genus CALFUK01. Next base: position 87,360 of record CALGLU010000025.1, read on the forward strand.
ACTTTAAATCTATAATTGGATTCAATCTGAGATCCTTAATATCCAAATCAAACTATACCAAAATCCTAACCGGATTCTCCAAATAAGATCTTAGCGTTTGCAGGAATTGGGCACCTGTCGCGCCATCCACTATCCTGTGATCACATGACAAGGTTACCTTCATCAAGTTACCAACGGCGATCTCACCATCTTTAACAATTGGTTTTTGAATGATCGAACCAACAGCCAAAATACAAGCATCTGGTGGATTGATAATAGCAGTGAATTCCTCTATGCCAAACATGCCTAGATTAGAAATGGTAAATGTATTGCCCTGCATTTCTTGAGGCGTGATTTTTTTCGATCTTGCTTTGCCCGCTAGTTCTTTGACTTCCGCATTGATCATTGACATTGGTTTGGCATCTGCGTGTCGGATCACTGGTACGACTAAGCCATCATCTACGGCAACAGCGACACCTATATTAATGTCTCGATGGACTTCTATCGTATCTCCTTTCCAAGATGCATTGATCATTGGATGCTTTCTAAGAGCTGCGGCACAAGCCTTGACGACGATATCATTAAATGAGATTTTAACATTCGGATCTGCATTAATGTCTTTACGTGCAACGATCGCTTTATCCATATTCGCTTCTATCGTCAAATAGAAATGTGGAGATCCAAATTTGCTCTCACCCAATCGCTTGGCGATAACCTTTCTCATCTGCGATACCTTCTGTGTCCCATATTGCACATCTGCAGGTATATAAGCAGGAGCTACAGCAGCAGGTATTGATGCGCTAGCAGCGGCAGGTTGGTAGTTTTCGATGTCTCGTTTGATGATGCGGCCACCTTCTCCTGTCCCTGATACAGCAGACAGGTCTATGTTTTTAGATGCAGCCATAGATTTAGCCAACGGAGATGCTTTGACATGAGCATCCATAGCACTAGCTACGGGAGCTGTCTCAACAGTTGCGTGTGTCGTCTGAGTAGGTTCTGCTGCTGGTGCTGCTTCACTTGGTGGAGTCCCCGCATCTGATTCACTCGATTCAGCATCTTTTAATTGGGCTTCAAAATCTTCACCTTTTTCACCGATCACAGCTAAAATGCCATTCACAGGAACAGGCCCTTCTGCTACACCGATATGTAGCAATACGCCTTCATGATAGCTTTCTAATTCCATCGTTGCTTTATCCGTTTCTACTTCTGCAAGGACATCTCCGGGTTCCACAGCATCACCGACCTTTTTTAGCCATTCTACTATGTTTCCCTCTTCCATTGTGTCGCTCATGCGAGGCATTCTTATGATTTCAGCCATATTTTCTTTGTCTAAATGTTATAATATCTGCCCAAAATTAAGATTTAAATATGAATCTTGTTTATCTGAAGGCTTCATATTATTTAATAGCAAAATATGAGCCATCCTTTTTACTATTTTTACACCATGGGATATTCCTCAAAATTGATAGAACGGACAGTCGAAGAATTCTCCAAATTACCGAGTATAGGTAAAAAGTCTGCCTTTCGCCTCGTTCTGCATCTAATTAATCAGGACAAAGCATATACTGACAGGTTTATTGATGCCATTCAGCAAATGAAAGAACATTTAAAAGAGTGTTCAACGTGTTATAATCTCTCAGATAACGAAACCTGTGCGATATGTGCTAATCCTGCCAGAAAAAAAACGGTGCTGTGCGTTGTAGAAACAGTCAGAGATGTCATTGCCATTGAAGAGACTGAGCAGTATCATGGGACTTATCATGTGCTAGGGGGCGTGATCTCGCCACTCGAAGGCGTCGGTGCAGAGGATGTTAAAATTCCCGAATTGATCGAACGAGTCAAATCACAAGGCGTAACAGAATTAATCATGGCACTCAGCCCAACGATTGAAGGGGATACCACTATTTTTTATATTTCTAAAAAAGTGCAAGATTTGGGCGTTAGCATCACGACCTTGTCCAGAGGCGTTGCCTTCGGTAGCGAATTAGAATACACTGATGAATTTACCTTGGGAAGATCACTCGTAGCCAGAGTGCCTTATAATCAGGGCTCCATTAAATAAGGATAGTGATTCAACTCAGCATTGTCATCGTTAGTTATAATGTCAAATTTTATGTGCAGCAATGCATTGAAGCGATTCAAGGCTCGACTCTTCAGGATTTTGAGATTCTGATTGTCGATAATAATTCCACAGACGGCTCTGCTGATTTTTTAGAGACGAAGTATGGATCGTCGGTCAAGCTTATTCGAAATGTGCTCAATCGTGGATTTGGAACAGCTTGCAATCAAGCTCTTGCCATAGCAAATGGAGAATACACATTATTCCTAAATCCTGATACGATTATCCAAAAACAGACCTTAGAGCATGTTATTGCTTTTATGGAGCAAACTGAAAATGTGGGCTTGGTTGGTCTTCGTATGATTCATGAAGACGGGACATTTCTAGCAGAATCAAAAAGAGGGATTCCAACGCCCAAAACTTCTTTTTATAGGCTGTCTGGTCTGAGCAAATTGGCAACTGGATCCGAGGTAGCGAATCGGTATTATGCACCACATGTAGCAGAGCACGCCGTTGGGAAGGTCGATGTGATCTCTGGAGCATTCATGTTAGGTAAGACTGATAATGTAAGAGCGATTGATGGTTTTGATGAGGATTTTTTCATGTATGGAGAGGATGTAGATATTTCATATCGGATGCAGCAATCGGGATATGATAATTATTATTTAGGTACTGAGACCATCATTCATCATAAAGGGAAAAGCACAGATAAACATTCTCCAGATTACTTAAATCAGTTTTATGGTGCAATGTCATTATTTCATCGGAAGCATTTTAAAAACTCTTACTCATGGCTCTTTAATAGTCTAATCGGACTTGCAATATTTTTTCGAAAATCTTTGAGCGCTATTGGCTTATTTGCTCGACACGCCATATTGCCTTTGATTGAATTGGTATTGTTTATCGCTGGAGGATATGGTTTACAACAGTTTTGGGGCAGTGCGTATTTTGGAGATAGTGACTATTATGATGGTTCAGGTGCGGTGATAAATCTAGTTTTGTACAGTGCCATTTGGATACTGTTTTTGATTTTCGGTTCTTCATACCGGTACTTTAAAAAACGATCGATTGCCTTGATTCAATTGATACTTGGCTTAGTTTGTATTCTAGTCATATATAGTTTACTCCCTACAGAATGGCGAAGTTCTCGAGTCTTGATCGGTTTATATTTTTTGTGGAATGTATGTATCGCAATCACTTTGCGCACAGCTAATAAAATGATCAATAATCAATCACTTGTCTTGGGCAAACGAATGGGCTTAGTCGCTTCACCTAATATATTAGATACTGTTAATGAGTTTGAGATTGCACCAAATGGTGTTAAGCGGTTACTGATTCCTATCGCTCCTGCTGCAGCTATGAATGATGATCGGTATGTCGGTGAGTTTGAGGATATGCTAAGCATTTGCAAACACTATGACTTGGATTCTGTACTGATCTCAATGGAGGATTTTGAGTTAACTGAAGTTAAATCATGTGCTGACAACTTGAGAAATATTGATATTCAAACAGCCATTATTGATAAGCAGGATATTCAAAACATATTATTTTCTAAGGTGCGTCATCAAGATTTACTTGACTCCATGCGCTTGGAGTATACAATCCTCTTTTGGGAAAATAAGCTGATAAAACGAGTGTTTGATGTGATCTTGAGTATTCTGATTTTACCTGTGGCTTTGTTCCATTCAAAACTATCAATTGCTGGGGTATGCAAAGTGGTATTAAATAAAAAAAGTCTGATTGGTTACGATACTCATGATTTATCTTTGCATAAATTGCCAGCGATAAAAAGTGGCTTAATTCCTGTAACTATAAACAGAGGTGTATTAAATGATGTCCACATAAACAATCTCAATTATGCTCTCCATTACTCACTGTATGATGATTTTAAAAATCTCATCAGCTTTCTAATGCAATAATGAAAAAAGAAATAAAACAGATAGCCTCAGAATTATTTCCACAAGTCATCGAATGGAGACGTACAATACACGCCAATCCCGAGCTTTCATTTGAAGAATATCAAACGTCTAAATACATTTCAGCTATCTTGAAACAGTTGAAAATTAAGCATACAAAAGGCTGGGCAAAAACAGGTATTGTTGCTATGATCAAGGGTAAGAATCCATCGAGTAAAACAATTGCCTTAAGAGCGGATATTGATGCACTGCCCATTACAGAAAAAAATAAGGTCGCTTATAAATCTAAGAATGAAGGAGTCATGCATGCGTGCGGGCACGATGTCCACACATCCAACATGCTAGGCGCTGCAGCTATCCTAAATCGATTAAAAGATCGCTTTGAAGGCACAGTGAAAATCATCTTCCAACCTGGAGAAGAGAAATTGCCGGGAGGAGCATCCCTCTTGATAAAAGAAGGCGTTCTAAAAAATCCAAAACCAGACTCTATTCTAGCACTCCATGTACATCCTCCGCTGGCTGCGGGCAAGGTTGGATTTAGGCCTGGGACATACATGGCGTCAGCAGACGAGCTTTATGTAACTGTCAAAGGGAAAGGTGGCCATGCTGCTGTCCCTCAAGGCAATATCGATCCTATTCTCATCAGCTCACATATCATTACCGCCTTACAGCAGCTGGTCAGCCGTCGAGCAAATCCCAATATGCCAACCGTGTTGTCATTCGGTAAAATTAATTCTGTCGGTGGTGCCACTAATGTCATCCCCAATGAAGTCAAACTCGAAGGGACCTTTAGAACATTTGACGAAACCTGGCGCAAGCAAGCACACAAGCTCATGAAAAAGCTGGCCGAAAATATGGCAAAATCAATGGGCGGCGAGTGCGAATTCACAATAGCACATGGATACCCTTTTCTTAAAAACAATGAACAACTAACCCATAGAATGCAATCGTATGCGTCTGACTATTTGGGTAAATCAAAAGTTGTTGAGCTACCAAGACGCATGACCTCCGAAGATTTTTCATTTTATTCTCAGCAAGTACCTGCTTGCTTCTTTAGATTAGGGACCGGGAATATCAAAAAGAAAATTACCTCTAGCGTACACACAGACACCTTCAATATCGATGAGTCTGCGTTGAAGCTGAGCATTGGGTTGACTGCTTGGCTTGCGATTCAAGAGTTATCGCAATAAAGTGTTACCAGATAGATAGGCGAACAATGCAAAAGATGAAACACATAAGGCACCTAAGTCTTACGTTATGTGTTCAAGACACATAAGGAAATAAAAAAAGGAGTCTTTGCCACTGCTGGGTTCACCACTACATATTGTTAATATTTAAATATATAACAAGAACTATTGGATCAGATTTTAAGAATAGTAGTTAATCTAATCTGTCCTTGTCTTTCATATGTGTCTTGTCCACGTAATAAGCGACTGATGTATCTTATGTGTTTGAATCCAAGGAACAAGAATAGTAATAATCTGATTTTGCAATCAATTGAACATAGTTAACTATTAATCAATAGATTACCCATTACGAAAATATTTAATATATTTACACATTATTATCAAATCAGATAACTACAATTCTAATTGCTATGGCTAAAATATTGATTGTCGATGATGACAAAAGCATTCGAAAGACACTTCGAGATATTCTGGAATTTGAGAAATACGAAGTTGCAGAAGCAGCCGACGGACTTGATTGCATTGTAAAGATCAAGCAAGGTCAGTTTGATGTGATTATTATGGATATCAAGATGCCCAAGATGGATGGAATGGAAGCCATTGACAAATTGCAGACGATCGCTCCACAGATTCCAGTCATCATGATTTCTGGACATGGCAATATTGATACGGCTGTTGAAGCTGTTAAAAAAGGTGCTTTTGATTTTATACAAAAGCCGCCAGATTTGAATCGATTGCTGATTACGATCCGTAATGCGCTGGACAAATCAACCTTAATCACAGAGACAAAAGTACTTAAGAAGAAATATCAAAAATCTAAAGTTCAGCAGATCATCGGGACTTCAGAGTCCATCCAGATAATTCATGATACGATTGACCGTGTCGCTCCTACAGAAGCAAGAATCTTGATCAATGGTGCCAATGGTACAGGTAAAGAGTTAGTCGCTAGATGGGTCCACGAAAAAAGTAATCGCAAAGCCGGACCTATTGTAGAAGTGAACTGTGCTGCTATACCATCAGAATTAATTGAAAGCGAATTGTTTGGTCATGAAAAGGGCTCATTTACGTCTGCCCACAAACAGCGACTTGGCAAATTTGAATTGGCAAATGAGGGAACATTATTCTTGGATGAGATAGGTGATATGAGTATGTCTGCCCAAGCAAAGGTGCTCAGAGCCTTACAAGAAAATCGAATTACTAGAGTAGGAGGTGACAAAGAAATCAATGTCAATGTTCGGATTCTGGCTGCGACGAATAAAGATCTTAGACAGCTCATCTCAAGAGGTCAATTTAGAGAAGATCTATATCACCGGTTGGCAGTGATCATTATCAAAGTGCCGTCACTCGGTGAGAGATTAGAAGATATACCTCAGTTAGTCGAGCATTTCTCAGAAATCATTTCTGCTGATTACGGTACTGCTGCGAAAAAGTTTGATGCAGGCGCAGTCAAGCAACTACAAAAACTAAGCTGGACTGGCAATATCAGAGAATTGCGCAATGTGGTGGAGAGGTTGATCATATTGAGTGGTGATGTCATTACTAAGAAAGAAGTAGTGCAATTTGTTACGCCAAATAGCATTAAGGAGCATTTTTCTTTGGAAGAACTCTTTAATAAGTACGAGAGCATTAAAGATGTCCAGAGTTACATTAAGAAGGAATTTGAATCCAGAAAAAATGTGCCTGTATAATCAAAATAACGTCTAAATGATATACTATAAAGCCTATTTTCTTGTTTGGGAATAGGCTTTTTGCTGCATGGCTTTAAAAAAACACCTTCTTTTTCAAATTAGAAGTATAAAAAAAACAAATGACAGAGAATATTAAGCTAAAGAAATGGACTAAAGAACCAGGATTGAACGCCTGGACAATGTTTAAAGTGTTATCTGAATTCGTAGAAGGATTTGAAAGACTTAATAAGATAGGACCGTGTATTTCAATATTTGGTTCAGCTAGAACGAAGCCGGATCATAAGTACTATAAGATGGCTACAGACTTAGCTGCTCGATTTAGCGATGAAGGCTTTGGTGTGATTACAGGTGGCGGGCCAGGGATTATGGAAGCTGCCAATAAAGGAGCACACGAAGCTGGTGGTGCATCAGTGGGCTTAAATATAGATTTACCATTCGAGCAAAATGATAACCGATATATAGACACAGATAAAAATCTGAATCATAGATATTTCTTTATCAGAAAGGTCATGTTTGTCAAGTATGCGCAGGCCTTTATTGCTATGCCTGGAGGCTTTGGTACTTTAGACGAATTATTTGAAGTGTTGACCTTAATTCAAACGAAAAAAATCACGCCTGTTCCAATCATCTTATTTGGTACAGAGTTTTGGAGTGGCATGAAGGATTGGATCACAAAGACCATGCTCGAAGAACACGGGAATATCAGTCCTGGAGATTTGGATATGATCCCAATAACGGATGATCCCGATGAGGTGGTTAAGATCATTCTTGACTTTTATTCTCAAGATAATCAGTTGGAGGTCAATTTGGATCTAGACTAGTCAAGTTTATCTTGACATACCACTAGAAAATCATCACCAAAATTGATTGCTGTCCGACTTAATTAAGCCAAAAGGCATACAGGTCTTAATGGTTGTCCAAGATTTGCCTTTAGCATCGATTAGCAATGTATCAGTCTATGAGTCCTTAGCCAATTTAGTATGTATTATCATGTAAATCTTAAATAATCATGTTCAGACATTGCGATTGATATTGCCATTGCAATTGATATTGATATTGATATTGATATTGATATTGCCATTGTATTCTAGACCGTTGCCATCGACTCCTCAATCACATCAGCCATATTCTGATTCCGCGCTTTGTCTATTCTTGCAAATCGCTTTTGAAATTGCTCAAGTGCATAAGTTTGAAATATGGAAGGATCGATTCCAAAAGGGACCTCATCAAACAATTCATAGCCTTCTTTGACAACATTCATAGCAAGCGGTAGTAACATATTCATTTGGTCCTCCACAGCCTTCCAAACTTCTGGGCCATTCTCGGCAACTAATCGTGAAATCAGGTAAATCCCATAAGCCACATGACGTGATTCATCCTGCTTTAATTTAACTGTAAAGTCTAGCATGCCAGGCATGATATCTAGCATGCCCAAAGTATAATTTAAGCCATAATAGCCTGTCTCTGCCAAGGTGCCTTCCACGATCATGTTATATGTCACAGAGGCTTTAGCTTGATTGATAGGAGAGGGATCGTGTGTCAGTGCATTCATGACCTCTGGTAGGATTTCATAAAATATCTTCTTGTATGAAGGCACTAAGAAATGATCCATAGCAGGAATATTTCCATCAAAAATCACATTAAAAAATCGATTGAAACCATCGACATGCTTGGCTTCTTCCCATAGAAAAGAGGTCAAAAAGATCTCTTCTTCAAGACGCCCTTCCTTTGCTACTGTCATAATTAATGGCAATAAATCTAGAGTGACTGCCTCTTCACCTGCCTGAAACTGAGCGATTGGCTGTAGGATGAAGTCTCTTTCGTCTTGACTGTAATTGTTTAAATCTATCGCATCTTGGCTAAAGTCTAAGTCAATTGGATTCCAGACACCATATTTTTTAGCTTTTTCCCACAGTTTCATTGGGAATGAATTCCTGTCCAGGCCAGCGCCACTTGTCGTTTTAAAAGATGAATGCATAGAATTAGTTTATAAATGAATATAAAGGTGTTAAGTCGAATATACATCGAATCTGCTAAAAAGGGATTTATAGTTTATTATATTGGAAACTCTTATTAGTCCATGAATACATCAAAAAAAGTAACGATAGGTTTATTGATATTACTTGCACTAGCACTGATTGCTTGGTATGCTTATAGTATTTTATTTCCATCGGGACCTGTTTTGGAGGCGATCCCCAACCCTGTGAGAAATCGATCTGCAAAGGATTGGGTGACCATTGAAAAGGACATCCAACAGAATCCTGATCGTAATCTTTATTTCGGTGATATGCATGTTCATACTAATTTTTCATTCGATGCCTATATAGGAGGCGTGGTGGCAGATCCAGGATTGGCATACGAATTTGCGAAAGGAAAAGCTATCACCGTTATTGATAAAGAAGTTAAGATTCAGAGACCCTTAGATTTTGCAGCGATTACAGATCATTCAGAATATTTTGGTGAGTTGTATTCTATTCAGAAAAAAGGAGCACCCAATCACAATGCCTATTTGCCTCGATATTTCAGATCCATAGGATTTGATACAATCAAGCAAAGAGATATGTTTTATCGGCTGTTAAGGAATGTGGGTAAGGAAAGAGCACATTTAGGATTTTTTGGAGGCTACGAAACCACAAGATCGACTTGGGATGTAGAGATTGAAGCGGCAGAAAAACATTATGAGCCAGGCAAGTTTACAACATTCGCTGCCTATGAGTGGACGCTTGGATCTGGATTTGCACACACGCATAGAAATGTGTTTTTTAAGAATATGCTCGTTCCTGATTATCCAATCAGCGCGCTAGAAGCAAAGAATGAAGTCCAACTGTGGGCGAGCCTTCAGCGATTTAGAGAGGGCGGATCAACAGTCATGGCTGTACCTCACAACACGAATTATAGTGAAGGCACGGCATTTCCATTAACGAAGGCGGATGGGAGCCCTATAGACGAAACCTATGTGATACGTAGAAGTATAAACGAACCTCTTGCTGAGATTCATCAGGCAAAAGGTAATTCAGAAGTCGCTTCGGTCTTTTGGGCCAATGATGAGTTCGCCGATTTTGAAAATTACAATTCCAAAAAGGAAGTTGAGAATGACTACATCAGATGGGCACTAAAGAAGGGACTAGAATACAAACATAAATTTGGGATTAATCCTTACCAATATGGCTTGATTGGGAGTACGGATACACACAATGGCACTCCTGGAAATACAGAGGAAGATGATGACTATATTGGGAATCATTCATTAGTTGATTCTGATCCTCAGGTCAGAGTGAAAAGGGAGTGGATATTAGACATAGATAAAAAAACATATGACGCAGTCAATCCTGGAGGGCTGATGGCTGTTTGGGCTGTTTCAAATACCAGAACAGCCATCTATGAAGCGATGGAACGACGAGAAACCTATGCGACGAGCGGCGGGCGTATTCAATTACGAGTTTTTGCAGGCATGGGCTTTAGAGATGTTTATGAGAATCATGAGGCGATGGTAAAGGACGGTTATGCCAAAGGAAAACCGATGGGATCAACCTTATCTGAATCATTTGATTTGTTAATATGGGCAGGAAAGGATCCAGAAAGTGCCAACCTAGATCGAATTCAAATTATCAAAGGCTGGTACGATGGTGCTGAATTACAAGAAAAAATATTTACAGTAGCCTTGTCTGATAATCGAATGCCTAGCCCTGATGGCAGTGTGATAGATAATGGAGCTGTCGTATCCGAACAAGGTATGTGGGATAAATCGAAAGGTGATACAGAACTGCAAGTGGTATGGAAAGATCCCGAATTTAATCCACAAGATGAAGCATTTTATTATGTCAGGGTATTAGAATTGGAGACGCCCAGATGGTCCCGCTGGGATGAAATAAAATATGGCGTAAAGTACCCTGATGAGGTGAAAGATTATATCCGTGAAAGAGCGTGGTCATCACCTATTTGGTATTCACCTAATAAAAATATATGAATTATTTATAATATATAAACAACATGAAATCATACGATTACATTATAATTGGTGCTGGCTCCTCGGGTTGTGTTATGGCAAATCGGCTCTCAGCAGATCCCGCAAATTCTGTATTACTATTGGAAGCTGGGGCTAGAGATATTCATCCGAATATCCATATACCGGGAGCGTATTCAAAGAATCACAAATCTGGGCATGATTGGGGCTTTAAGACAGAGCCACAAAAGCATGTGAATAATCGTGTTATCTATATCCCTCGAGGCAAAGTGATGGGTGGTTGTAGCTCAACAAATGCAATGGCATATGTACGAGGTAACAAAGAGGATTATGACAAATGGGCTTCTTACGGCAATGAGGGATGGTCCTATCAAGACGTTCTTCCCTATTTTAATAAATCAGAAACCTACTTGCATGCTAAGCAAAATCAAGATCGATTTCGAGGAGCAGACGGAGAACTTAAAATCAGTGAAAAAGTCCCCTTTAGATCTCCCTTTGGAGATGCCTTTATTGAGTCTTGTCAGTCTCATGGGATGCAATATAATGCTGATTATAACGGAGAGCATCAAAAGGGCGTTGGTCCGTTTCAATTTACGATTGCAGATGGTAAACGACAGAGTGGTGCTGCAGCATTTATAAAGCCAATCCTCAAGCGTAAAAATCTAGTCATTAGCACGAAGTCATTTGTACAAAAAATCATCGTTAAGCAGGATCAAGCGAGAGGAGTACTTTATAAAAAAGGCAATTCTCTGATCGAAGTCAAAGCAGTAAAAGAAGTTATCCTTTGTGCAGGAGCCATCCAATCACCTCAATTACTCATGTTATCCGGAATAGGAGATAAAACAGAACTTAAAAATCAAGACATAGAGTTGATTTGTGATCTTCCAGGTGTGGGCCAAAACCTACAAGATCATTTGTTTTTTGGAGTGGGTGCAAGTGCCAACCAACAGACTGGACTAAATCATTACATTCCCCCAATGGGTCAATTAAAAGGTCTTGCCAGCTATATTTTTAAAAAGTCAGGCCCTTTTGCTTGCAGTCCATTAGAATCCGTAGCGTTTTTAAATATTGATGATCCCAGTGATTCTGTCAATTTTCAGCTACATTTTACACCCTTAAATTTTGGAGAAGACTATGATTACGACATTTACGATATAAATTCACTGCCAAAGCAGGACGGATTTAGCATACTACCAACCTTGCTTCACCCCAAAAGCAGAGGGTATATTGGCTTACGGTCTAACAATCCTGAGGATGCACCGATTATCCAACCAAATTTTCTAAGTGAAGAAGAGGACTTAGCTAAATTAGTTAAAGGGGCTAAACTTGGTTTGCAGCTCATAAAGCACTCAGCCTTAAGTCAATACACAGATAAAATAGTTTCCCCTTTGGATGAGTCTGAAGCAGGACTTGTCGATCACATTAAGAAATCTCTTGAGACTGTATATCATCCTGTCGGGACCTGTAAAATGGGTCATGATGAAATGGCTGTGGTTGACTCTAATTTAAAGGTCAGAGGACTCTCAAACTTACGCGTGATAGATGCTTCGATCATGCCAACAATCATGTCTGGTAATACGAATGCCCCTTGCTTTATGATAGCAGAGAAAGCTGCTGATATGATACTAAATGTGAAAGAAAATCAACGCCTCGAATCGTATGCAGAAATCAAAAGTTAAAACTGGGTTTTATGTTATGTGATTGTTGTTAATACAAGTAATTATTTCGTATTTTGTAGGTATAGGATTGCTACAAATCTACTCAAAACACCCTATTTGCATCTTATTCGTCCTATTTGTAGTCTTTTTGTAGTTTCGATGTGGCTATTTAATAAAGGATATGTAGGGTTTTATTTCGTAAATTGTAGTCGAAATGTTCTAAAGCTTAAAAACTAGTTTTAGTAGGTCCAAATTAGATTGGTCCTTACCCTTAAAATGATAATACCCGTACGAATCCACATATTAACAGTATTACTCATATTCCAATTTCAAATTGGAGTAGGGCAGTCTACGTCTAATGCTGATGTAGAATGTCAAAACCGAGTTAGGATAATCAACGAATCTTCTTGCCAACATTCTGTTTACATTAAATCTTTTGACAAAGTTGTTACTGAGTCATATGTCGGTTTATTACAGCCAGGTGAGGAGCGATTTGTAGATTCTGAGTCTAGCAATGTTTTTGTATATGCCGTTAATGATTTAAATCAACAGGTTGCAGGAGCTTTGTCAAAGAATTGCGAAAGCATGGACTTAGTAATTGCATCCTGTTTTGTGGATCAAAACGATGATATAAACGAACCCTGCGAACAGCTTTCAGTTAGAGTACTTAAAAATGGTGCGAATTCAACTGCAATGTCTGAACAGGTAATTGCCTCATGCGGTGAAAACCTTGAATTAGGAATTGACGATGCCGTCGGTATTGCTGTTTGGACAATGCCAAATGATATAAAAGTGATCACCTATGACCAACATCGCATTACAATAGCTGAATCTATTGATGAATACTATTCTGGGGCCTATTCACTAGATTGGTATGATGCCACTGGTTGTCATTCGCTATTCTCATATAATTTAAATGTTGCGAATTGTTGTGCACTTAGCAACTCAATGATATCCGATACGATTCTTTGCGCAGGTGATTCGATTCTGTTGTCACCACAGATAAGTGACTTTAATGTGTGTACAGAAATTTTGTCAGGCTATGTATCAGATTTATTTGATGCAAAAGGGAATGTCGAGGACTTAGATATGTATGCTGGTGTCAAGGATTCATATGGCCCTATTTTATACAAACAAGCTACAAACGAAGCAACCTTCATCATTATGGAGTTGGACGACCTTGCACCTGCGGAAAGTGAAATCTGTTTAACGATCAGGCAAGGAACCTGCAGCGATTCTCCGTTTAGCACTTCCAATTTTGTAATATCGGCAGGTAGTCAAGTCTTTTCGCTTGATACTCGATTTGAATATGAAGATGAAAAGCTGTCTAATTCATTTCAAGATTATTGCTTTACTGTAGAAAATCCGACGAGATATATCAAACTAGAAGATTTAGGTAACGGTTGCGGCATTCGATTCGATGCAGCATCGTGGAGTAAGCAAATATCATTTGAAAATTTTCAATTTTTATGGAATGATGGGTCTACTGGAAAAAATAGGCTTATTCAATCTCCAGGACTTTATTCTCTGCAAGTCATAGATTGTAATGGCTGTTCTACTTACAATGAAGTTATTGTGGGTATGAATGATTGTACAGATATAACGGATCCAGTCCCGGAGCCTTGCAACGAATCATATACTATTCCATCTGCAATTTCTGATTCGTTTATGGGCTGTTATGGCGAAACTAGGATTGATGGAAATGTCGCTACGAATGATAACGACCTCGATGGTTTTGATTTAGAATATGATCTTGTTCAAAGTCCAGCGAATGGATTAGTTACACTGAGAGAAGATGGGGTGTTCTTCTATTACCCAAATGAGGGATTTAGTGGAGAAGATAATTTCTTTTACAGTTTATGTAAGACAGAGTTCTTACCATGTGACGATGAAAATTTAAAATTCAAATGTGCAACAGGTTTTGTTACCGTTATGGTACATGCACCATCTATTAATTTAGGACCAGAAACAGCCTCTATTTGTAGTGATGAAAATTTCATCCTGTCAGTGCCTGAATCTTTCGAAGCACAATGGAGTACTGGACAAACGGGTAATTCAATTGCATTAAATGCGTCAGGCATATTTGAAGTGTCTGTCACAGATCAATTTGGATGTGTAGCGACCGATGCTATAACTCTTGAAGTCAATGAAAGACCAACTGTTCAACTTTCAAAATCAAATGACCTGAATTGTGATTTTAGCAGTTCAATTATTTCTGCTTCAGGAAGGGAGGGCGATATATTCGAGTGGAATACAGGTCAGACTGGTGAACGAATATCAGTTGATCAACCTGGAGAATATATTGTCACGGTTACAAATACTACAGGTTGTACTGAAGTTTCTCAAATTAATGTTGAAGAAACAATTATTGATGTAACAGCTGTCATATCTGGATCAAGAACGATGTGTTCAGAGTCTGATAAGACAATATTGTCAGCTTTTGGTGGCGATACATATGAGTGGAGTACAGGACAAAGAGGACAATCTATAGAAGTAGAAGGACCAGGGACTTATTCAGTAACTGCAATAAATAATGCGACAGGTTGTCGTTCTGAATCTGCGATCACCATCGGCTTACTTAATATTTTCGCAGATGCTGGAGAAGATATCAATACCTGTGCAGGGTCTAGTATTGTCATAGGCTCGAATCAAGTTGGTCCAGACAATGCTGTCTTTTTTTGGAGCAATGGAGCATCTGGCAGAATAGGACAAAATGCAAATGGCCAAATTGTGGTTACAGCAAATCAGACTCAAACATATACTGTACGAGTCAGTGTTAATAATTGTGTTATTGAAGATCAAGTTACTGTCGTAGTCAATGACTTTGATTTTACGACTTCAGGTAGTGCAAGTGTTTGTCCCGGAACTTCGACTACGCTTTCAGCTTCTGGTGCGGATAGATATCAATGGAACACAGGTGAAGTGTCGTCCAATATAGTTGTCGCTCCAACAGAGACAACAAGCTATAGCGTCATAGGAATTAATGCTACCGGATGCCAAGCTGAACAAATTATAACAGTGTTTGTGGAAGATGAAATCGCGACAACGATTAGTGACGACAAAACAATCTGTCCTGGAGCATCCACAACGATTAATGCTACCGGCGGAAGTGTGTACCAATGGAGTAATGGCGCACTTGGATCAGCTATAACAGTCCAACCGTCAGCCAGTACGAATTATACAGTCACCATAACAAATGCAGCAGGTTGCCAAAAAACTGAATCAGTCAATGTTCTTGTAGAATCTTTACCAATAGTTAATCTAGGAAATGATAAAGTCGTTTGTAGAAATAGTCTACAACAATTGGTAGCACCTACAGCCGAAAGTTACGCATGGAGCACGGGAGAAACAACTCAATCGATCCAAGTAATTGCCTCAGGAAGGACTGCATATAGTGTAACGATTACGCAAGGTCAATGTACTTCTACTGGTGAAATTATAATTGATGGTGTCGATTGCTTTGGAAATATATCAGGATACTCACTAACAACAGAAGGCGAACCATTGATTGATCCAACAATCTCTTTGCTTCAAGGGGATGAAGCTATACGTGTTGTCCTGCCCAATGACGATGGCTTTTACCTATTTGAGGGTCTGGCTCCTGGTCAATATTTAGTTCAGCAGTCAGAAGTTGCTGGTTACAGTAATTTTAGTGATACAGACGAAACACCAGATGATGCGAATGATGTTGATGAAGCTAATAATATAATCAATGTTACATTAGAATCAAATGAATCTGATACAGACAATAACTTCAGAGATTTGAAGAATTTTGGTAGAATAGCTGGTTATTCTACCATTGATATTGATGATGACGGGATAGGAGATAGAGCTTTCGCTGGCGTTAATCTTCTTCTTTTTGATGAATTCGGCTCAATTATACAAGTTGCAAGTGTCGATGATCAAGCTCAATACCGTTTTGAAGGCTTAGCACCTGGTGCATACACAGTCCAACAATCATTCATTGAAGGATTCTCTAGTATTTTCGACTCAGATGCGATCACAGATGCATTGGATAGAGATGGAATTGACGATCCAGTTGATAATAAAATCCCTGTTATTCTGACATTGAATGAAAATGATTTTGGAAATAATTTCATAGTTCGTCAAACGACTGAATCTAAGATATCAGGATTTGTCCTCCTAGATTCGGATCGAGATGGCGAAGGTGATACGCCTCAAAGTGATGTATCGATTGATCTAGTCAATCAGAATGGAGATCGTCAAGCAAGAACAAAGACAGATGATGACGGGTATTATGAATTTGAAGACGTAGCAGAAGGTCGATACTTTGTTTTAGAGGATGATGATGGTCAAAATGAATATGAGAGTTTGTATGACCGCGATGATTCAGTTACCTCATTTGACACCGATGGATTTGATACAGATGCCAATAATGCCATAGAAGTCATTCTCTTATCTGGAGAACATGATGCGCATAACAATTTTGTGAATTTCATACCCACAGTCGGTACGATCTCTGGATCAGTCTTTGAAGATGTGACTGGTAACCCAGACGATTATATTGGGAAAGAAGGTATTAGTATACGTCTGTTTACCTTAAATGATGAGCTAGTCGCATCTGCAACAACAAATAGTAATGGGGCGTATATCTTTAGTGACATACCGACTGGCGATTATAAATTATTTGAAGTAGATGTGTTAGGTTTTGAAGATGTCAGTGATTATGACAGAATTGACCCTGATGATCCAAATGATGTTGATGGAGTAAATGATGTCATTTATGTAACTATTGAAGCCGATGAAGTCGATTCTGGAAACGATTTCGTTGACCGTAGAATCGAAGGGGCAATAGTCGAAACATGTGAAGTTATCCAGGTTGATGATTTTACAACAGGAAATAGTGATTTTTGGATTATGGGAGGTCTTAATGCTGTAGTCGAAACAGATATTCCATTCCCTCAAGGTCTAACATCAGCAGTAAATATTAATAATGATAACGGCATCGAATCTTCGATTTACAGTAGGTCTACTAATTTTAGTGCGGTTAATTCATTAATGATTAAGATTAACTTTTATGTGAGAGGAGCTGATCCAGATGACTATTTTGTATTTGAGGTGTCTCAAAATGGAGGTGCTACATTTACAGAACTTCGCCGATGGGCTACCAATATTGATTTCAATAATGACACGTGGGTTTTCTCAAATGTGGTGGTTCCAAAAGAAAGTCTCTCTAGTGCAACCGTTTTAAGGATTCGTTCTGAATTAAGCTCTGCTGCAGAGAATCTATACCTTGATGATGTGACGATTGAAATTTGCTATGACGAAAATGAAGACAACGGAAGTGGTACGGCATTTACAGGAGACCAAACAAATAATACGCTTATCCAACTAGACAAGGAATCTCAAGTTCAAGATAATGGTCTATCGGGTTTTGATTCAGAAATTTCTGATGGGATGCATTCTCTGGAGCAGACACAAGTTGAGAGTGCTATTTATCCAAATCCAGCTTCGGATTACCTGACGATCAATTTAGGAAGTAACTTTGAAAAGGACGCAGCCACAACTATCGAGGTATATACCTTAGATGGTCAACTTCAATTTAGGAATGAGATAACAAATGAATCTAAAATTAAATTAGATTTAAAAGGCATACAAAGTGAGCAACTCTATATACTTTACATCCGACAGGAACATAAACTACCAGAAATGTTTAGGTTTCTTAAAATAAACTAAGGTAATTAGTCTTTTAACTAGGAGATGAGTCTTTCTCTTTGGAAGAAAATACGGGAAAATGATTTGCAGGCTTTTGATGAGTTCTACCATCAATATGTGTCATCTCTATACAGTTACGGCAGAAGCATTACGAATCAAGCAGATCTAGTTGAAGAGGCGATTCAGTTGCTCTTTACCAATCTCTATCAGAAAAGGCAGACCATTTCTATCAAAAGTTCACCGAAATCTTACTTAATGACATCGTTGAGAAGACTTATTATCGAACAGATGAATAAGCTAAACAACTATGAAGATTTAGATTTTGACGCAGGTCTTGATTTTTCTGTGTCTTCTCACGAAGACAAAATTGTGTCTGATGACCAGCAAAATGAACAAATTCAGAAGCTAAATGAGGCAAAATCAAAACTAACTAAGCGGCAAGCAGAAGTTATTTACCTAAAATTTGAGCAAGAATTGAATTATGATGAGATTTCTTTAATCATGAATTTGACAAAAGATGCGTCATATAAGCTTGTAAATCAGGCACTTAAGAGATTGACGGAAAATTTTTGAAAAAAAGTTGTTTTTTTTTGACCAGATTTTCAAGATTCGGCCCTCTTATATATGAAGGCCATAAAGAAGGCTTTCGTTACTAATTGAAATATCATTCACATTTAATGTGAATTCAAGATTATCAAATTTGGCTTTGGACAATCACTTAACCGACTCTCTTCGCCGTATCTTGATAGTTCTCCTGATAATGATTAGGATGCTATTAACGAGAAAGCGAATTAATTTTAAGTACGGGTATGCATTTCAAACAGAGAAGGTTGTGATTGTTCCTTCGCCAAATTTAAATAACAAATGAAAAAATCCAACATCATACAAGACTTACTAGATAATCAATCGTTTATAGATTGGGCTGCTAGTGCATATGATGCTGATCATAACTTTTGTCAAACACTCGAATTTAAGCAAATAGATGCAGAAACTCTTTCTGCAGCCAAACTGTTTCATTCAAGCATAGTTTTTTCGTCAGAAAAGCTAGAACTCTCCTCCAGAAATACAATCTTACAAAATATACACACATCTATTCAAGATACTGAATCATTAGATTCTTCAGTAACTGAAGCAAAACGTCCAATATTTGCATATGCTACATGGTTGGCAGTTGCTGCATCTGCTGCAGTTCTAGTCATGTTCTTATTCTCTTCTCCTTTTGAAGCTAATTTTAATTTGCAAACAGACTATGCAGAAGTAATCACTCAAACACTGCCTGATGGATCAATTGTAAGTTTGGATGCTAAGTCTACATTAACTTCTGTTGGCAATTGGTCAGGTTCTAATGATAGAATACTTAAATTGACAAATGATGCCTTCTTCTCTGTAACGAATACGCCTAAAATTGGTGGAGCTGCGTTTATCGTATTGACAGAATCGGCCGATATAGAAGTTTTAGGTACTGAATTTTATGTTGAGAATGACGGTTCATCTTTAAGGGTACTTGTAAAAGAAGGAAGTGTAAGAGTTAGCCCTAATGCAAATTCGAGTTTTGAAGCTTTAATTCTTAAAGCTGGAGACGAGTTAATCTTAAATCATGGAGAAGAAGTTAAGACATCTTCAGTGCCATTGAATAAGATCGACAATGAATTAGCATGGATAGAAGGTAAATTAAAATTCGATAATACAAGTTTTATAGAATTCAAAGAGATAGTTAAAGAACGATACGGCTATAACGTCAAGTTGCACCCAGCACTCGCTTCGAGCGACAGATTGATTGAGGGTATATTTCCAAGTCATTCAGTTGAAATGTTAATGGAAGGTCTTGCAACTGCTTTTGAGCTACAAATTGGCTACAAAGGCGATACAATCACTATAGATTATATAAAAAAGGACTAGATTTATATTAAATCTAATTTTAATGGTTTTGGCAAGGAAACATCTTTTCCTCGTATTGAATATATGTCTAGCTGTTTGTCTAACAGCTTATCAGGCTATTGGCCAAAATGAAGAACCAACAATAACAATTAGTGTAAAAGAGTTTCTCGATATTTTAGATCAACAATTTGACATCTATTTTATTGGTGAGACGAGTGTATTGGAATCAAGTACGATTCGTTACAATCAATCACTATTGGAAGAACCTATCGCTGAGGTAATCGAATATTTTAAGGAAAATACACCATTTAAGGCCATAAGAATGTTTTCAGAGGGTGATTCTACACTCGTTTATTCGATCAAACGAGAAAAAAACAAGGCCAAGCTATCTGGTAAAATTGTTGATGAAAACAATGCTGGACTATGGGGTGCCACAATCCGTATACCCGCATTAAATGTAGGAACCATATCTGATAAAAATGGCTATTATAATCTTGAATTGGATGCCGGTAATCATACCATTGAAGCAAGTTATGTTGGCAAAAAGCAAACAGAACTCATTGTAAATATTGGCCCAGGAGAACAAGAGTCATTAAATCCAATTCTAGAAGATGTAGATTATGTCGATGAGATACTTATTACAGGTTCGCGGAATGCTACAACAGGCTCGTTAGGAGCTGGCTCGACGATCATTGACCATGGTATTATTGCTAGTCTTATTAATTTAAAGGGTAGAGAAATTGAATCCTATGTAGAAACCAGTGAACTTCTTCAAGCCCAACAACCTTCATTTTATTCAGTACATCAACACGTATCAGATGGTACAGATCATATCGATGCAGCGACATTAAGAGGGATGAGTCCAGATCAAACACTGATTCTCATCAATGGTAAAAGAAGGCATCAAAGTGCACTGTTAAATATTAGTAATACTGTTGGTAAAGGTTCTGTTTTGACCGATTTGAACACAATACCTATCAGTATAATTGACCGCATAGAAATATTACAAGATGGAGCGGCATCTCACTATGGGTCAGATGCAATTGCAGGGGTCATTAATATTATTCTTAAAGAAAGCACCTATTCTGAGATTAATGTTAAGTCGGGTATCAGTAAACATGGCGATGGGCTGATTTATGATATCGGCAGCAATTTTGGTCTTAAACTTAATGAAGATGGTGCCCTATTAAATGTTTCTGTGAATCATTTAGAGAGACATGCGACGAATAGAACTGACTATTATACTGGGCCAGTTTTTCAGGATATGAGAGACCAAAACCCGCAAGCGACAGGTGATGTTTTTGAAAGTACTGTATTTGATAGTACTAAAGTGACGCGATTTGGACAATCTGAAATCACGGCAAGCAATGTATTTTATAATCTAAAAATTCCGATTAATAAAAGTATTGAACTGTATTCATTTGGAGGCTATTCGTATAAGCGAGGTGAGTCTATTGGGGTCTATCGATTTCCTTATCAATTAAGAGATGATGAGATACCTAATGCTAATGGATTTTCTCCATTATTGGTCACCAATATTACTGATCAGGCCTTTACATTTGGTTTGAAAAAGGTCTACAACAATGCAGTTTTAGATATCAGTAATACGACTGGTGGCAATGCAATTACCTTTTACATTCTTGATCCATCTAACGCTGGCCCCCAAAGTCCCGCAGATGTTATTGCAGGGAAATCACAGTATGGACAAAACATTACAAATGTCGATTATTCACATCTCATCAATAATGGAATCCCTATTTCATTAAATGCAGGTGCAGAAATTCGTATTGAAAATTATAAGCAAGTAGCAGGAGATGCACAATCATCAATAGCCCTTGATGCGGTTATTGGAGATGTTGGCAATGAAAACCTACAATTGTTTCCTAGATTTGACGAAAGTCATGAATTAAGCGAATACAGAAGAAATATTGGAATTTATCTTGATTCTGAAATCGATCCTTCAAAGCAATTGAAGATTGGTTTGTCTGGTAGATTTGAGCGCTATGATGATTTCGGATCTAATTTTACCTGGAAGTTGTTTAGTCGATATAATCCATCCAAATTCTTTTCTTTTAAAGTCTCAGCGAATACAGGATTTAGAGCACCTTCTTTGCATCAATATTATTATACGAGCACACTAAACCAATTTGTGCCTTCAGAAGATGGTGGTCTTAAAGCGGCTAAAGTTGATCATTATAATCATGCTCCAGCTAATTCAAATACTGGTTTAAGTGCATTGAATATTGATCCATTAAAACCTGAACGGTCATTCAATATGAATGTTGGCTTTATCACAAGACCAATTGAGCATTTGAGTATTGCACTGAATGCCTATCAAATTAATGTTGATGATCGAATCATTCTTTCAGGTCGACTTTCAGCTGACCTTAACCCTGAGATTGGTGCTGTTCTATCAACGACTAATTCAGCAGATGTACAGTTTTTCACCAATGCCATTGGTACAAAAACGACGGGTTTGGAATTCATCACTAAGTATAGGATTCCTTTTGCACAAACCAATTCGAGCCTAGACTTATCTGTATCTGGA
Organism: uncultured Saprospiraceae bacterium; assembly: GCA_937959275.1. Taxonomy (GTDB): domain Bacteria; phylum Bacteroidota; class Bacteroidia; order Chitinophagales; family Saprospiraceae; genus CALFUK01. The sequence continues at coordinate 109,913 of CALGLU010000025.1, forward strand.
CATCTCAATTCTAATGTGGTTCAAGAATCTGATCAAGGTGCCAGGCTTCAAAATTTAAATTCATTATTGCAGCCTTACGAACAACAAATATTCAATAGGTCTGAGGTAGCTCTCTATGAATCTGCACAGCCTGCTTCTAAATTCATATTTGCAACGAGCTATCAAAAAGGAAAATTAGGGGTTCATGCGAGGATGACACGTTTTGGTAGTGTCACCTATTTACATCCACTTGATGGAGACCGCAGCCAATGGGTTCAAAATGGAACTGGAGAAGTGGAATCCAGAGATCAAACGTATAGAGGGAAATGGTTGACAGATTTTAGTATGCAATATGCGTTTACAAATAGCCTTTCTCTTTCTTTAGGTGGAACAAATATTTTTAATATCTATCCTGATGAAAACAGTCATTCTGCCAATCGTGGTTTTGGCATGTTTCCTTATAATCGATTTGTTTCTCAGTTTGGAACCAGAGGAGCATTCTATCACGCTAACCTAAATATTAAATTCTAATACGACTCTCAAATTTAACTAGTCAGTTATATCTTGACAGAGCACTAGTACAAGAGGCACAAGTTGGCAGTATTTAAAATCTGCCTTTATTTGCCTGCTCTTCGTTGAAGAACCGTTCCCATTACTACGGCTATGAGAACGAATCTTCGCCTCAATCTTACAAATAAAATTCTAAATTTTATATACACTTTTAATTTATACCTCTTGCACTAGTCTTTACTATCTACACTTTTTGGTAATTTGAAGCTCATAAGATTTTTGATATGAGATATTCTTTGGCATTATTATTCTGTATCTGCTTTGGCATTCAAGTCAGTGTAGCTCAGACAAAAACTAACTTTAGTTCCATGGATGTCTTTGCTATGGAATGGGTGGATGATCCCCAAATTTCACCCGATGGTTCCCAAGTCGTTTATGTAAGACGAGGAATGGATATCATGACGGATAAGCGCCAGTCCCGCTTATGGCTTGTGAATGCAGACGGAACAGAGCATTCAAAATTAACCAATCATGATGGACAAGAGTCAAGTCCGCGATGGTCACCTGATGGATCCAAGATTTTATTCTCAGCTGCAACAGATGAAGGGTCAGAAATTTTTGTGTATTGGGTAAAGACAGCTAAAGTTGCTAAGCTCACTTCTTTAGATAATTCACCAAAAGGTATGACTTGGTCTCCTGATGGACAACAAATTGCTTTTTCAAAGTTTGTTGATGGGACTGAACTGTCGCTGGTACAACCACATCAACGGCCTAAAGGAGCTAAGTGGGCTGCAAGTCCAAGAGTGACTAGCCGACTCAAACATGAAGCTGATGGGTCTGGCTATATGAAACCAGGTTATTCCCATATTTTTACCATACCAGCAGATGGCGGTGTCGTGAAGCAATTGACAAATGGATCGTTTCATCATAAAGGCGCACCAGTTTGGGAATCAAATTCATCTCTCATCATTTCTGCAAATAGATCTAAAGACTGGGAATACGAATTTCGAAATTCATATCTGTATCGACTAGATGTGAAGACAGGCAAGATAAATCAAATTACTGATCGAAGCGGTCCAGACAAAAGCCCCGCCGTCGCTAAAAATGGCAACATAATTTACTTAGGTTATGAAGATAAAAGGCAAACATATCAACTGACTAAACTATCATTACTTAAAAATAATCAAATCAGTTCAGTACCATTAGAGCTTGATCGATCAGTGTCTAGTCCAACATGGGATAGTAGTGGAAAGGGCGTCTACTTTATGTTTGATGATCATGGAAACACTAAAATTGGCTATAGCTCTTTAAATGGTAAGGTAGATATCAAAGCAAAGAATCTAGGAGGCACAGGAATGGGACGGCCTTATGGAGGCGGTTCATATTCTGTTTCAGATGAAGGCATTGTTGCCTACACGCACACGACACCTGCTCATCCATCTGCCTTGGCAATTGTTGATCGGTCTGGCCAAACCAAGATTGTGTTATCATTAAATGAAGATATTTTACCTAATCGAAATCTGGCGACTGTAGAGGAGATATGGTATACGTCTTCAGTTGATGGTCGCCAGGTGCAAGGTTGGATAGCCAAGCCACCTCAGTTCATGGCTGGAAAACAGTATCCATTAATTGTAGAGAATCATGGTGGACCGATCTCTAATTATGGTGATCGATTTTCTCCTGAAATTCAATTGCTCGCCTGCGCAGGTTACGTTGTCTTTTATCCAAACCCAAGGGGCAGTACAAGTTATGGCGAAGAGTTTGCTAATCTGCTGTATCATGATTATCCCGGAGACGACTACCATGATGTGATGGATGGAGTTGAGGCTGTTGTTGGAAAAGGCTATATCGATGAGAATAAATTGTATGTGACTGGCGGAAGTGCAGGTGGCATTATGACAGCATGGATGATTGGGAAGTCTCAAAAATTTAAAGCTGCAGCTGTTATCAAACCTGTCATGAATTGGATTAGTAAGACCTTGGTAGCTGATAATTATTATGCCTACGCTGATTATAGATATCCAGGACAACCATGGGAAAACCCAGAAATTTATTGGCATTTTTCTCCCTTGTCCTTAGTGGGTCATATTGAGACTCCTACCTTAGTCATGGTTGGGACGAGTGACATGAGAACTCCTTTATCTGAGGCTAAGCAACTCTACCATGCTTTGAAGCTTAGAAAAGTCGATACGGCCTTAGTCGAGATACCTGGTGCCTATCACTTAATTGCCAATCGGCCGAGTCAGTTGATTACGAAAATCGAGCATATTTTGGCTTGGTTTGCATTGTATACTGGCGAGTGATTTTGTCTAATAAATCAAGCTGGACGGAGACCTTCGATTCAGTCATCAATATGCCATCTTGAATCTATCTGAGACAAAGGACTCCGTTCCTCTTGCCGTATTGCTTAACTCTCCTCTGCCTTAAGATTACTTAAAAAGGCAACTAGATCTCTGATCTGCATCTTATCTAAAATGGTCTTTACGCCTGGCATGCTTGATGGTAAATCTTCTCTGACTCCAATGGTCGATTTAGCGATAGATTTAACATCATCCTTGCCGATTCTGATCTGGATAGCATCATCAGTTTCATTGATGACTGCACCAACCTCTGAAGTGCCATCTTTAAGGTCTAATGATACGACACCAAAACCAGTCGCAATCTTGGCACTTGGCTCAATCAAAGATTCTAAAATATCTTCTTTGGACATTCTTGACGCTAAGCCATGCAAGCCAGGACCGGCATCTCCACCCCATTCAAAAATGGCATGGCATCTGACACACTGCGCGGCTTCATTGCGATAAAAAATTTGCTGCCCTCGATCTGCATCGCCGCCATACATCGTTTCTCTATATTGTGCGATTGGGTTATTGGCATCTTTACTAGCTTCATACCCATCCAGACTCGCAAGCAATCCTTCATTTCCTTGTTCTTTAATCGCTTCAAGTACATCTAAATGAGTCTCTTGCTCCAAGCTTTTATTTTTTACAGCCTCGAATAAGCTGGTTAACATCTCGACAGATTGTGAGCCGGTGTATTTTGCAAGCGAGGCAATCACTGCTTGCTTCTCAACGATAGATCCTTTTTTTAATATGGCCTTAAATAACTCTATGGCGTTTTCCTCAGCAAGCTTAGATTCTGGTATGAGTGATAAAGCTGTTGACCTTACTTTTTTTGACTTGTCAGCAAGGCCGGTCTGCAGAGCGTTCTTTAAGTCACTAATATTTAGGTTATTTAATGCATGAAGAGCTTCTGAGCGGACATCAGATTTTTTGTGATTTGATAATAGATCAAGGATTACTGGAGCTTGATCTACCAAACCCATATTGCCTGCGATTTGCAGTGCTGTTATGACAACATCGGATTTTCCATCTGTCAAAAAATCATTAATTGATTCTGCAATCGCTTGTTTGACAGGCGCTTCATCCCTCTTAATAACACCTCTGTAACGACCGTCTACGCGATCATGTAAAGAAGGTTCTGCCCAAGTCTTAATTGTTTCGAGAGCTTCGGCGCGCATCGCAGCGGGAGCAGAAGGTTTATTCGCATAAGCGACTAATCGATCTAAGTTAGCTGTCTTTCCAACCCTTAAATTGGCATTGATAGCTCTTCGGATGATGACTTCATTTGTGAATCGGTCTTCATCTAAGAGTTTGGCAAGATCATCTAATGAGGCTTCAATCGACCAGTCATCATTGATGGCTCTTGCTGCCTCTGCGACGATGTAGTCATCAGTATCTGCTAAAAATGTAGATACAGCAGGAGACTGCATCCGGCGCAATGCCACCACCGCGGCTATTCTTAAAGCCCGCGAAGGGTGAGAAGCTAAGGCTTGAATAGGTGCTTCTTCTCCTATGCGTGATAGGGCCAATGTTCCACCATGTCGCAGATAAACATCTTTGTCATCGTTATCACTTAACATCTTTATGATCGCTTCAATACCAGATTTATCAGCTGTTCGACCCAAGGCTTCTGTAGCAAAGAATTGTATTCTTGGATTTGCATTTGAGACAAGTGCTATAAGTTCAGTTGAAGCGCCTGCATATCTAAAATCTCCAATTTGTTTGGCTGCTTGCGCTATGATTTCTGGGTCTGAGTCAGCTAAAAATTTTACAAAATCTGCGCCCTTGCTATTGTCTTTTCTAGCAAATTGTCCCATGCCCCAGAGGCCATGAATTCTTGCTAATTGAATAGACGAGCTTGTCGCTGTGGAGAGTAGATGCTGATAGCCTTCATCTCCCATTTTGGCTAATTGAAACTGAGCTTTCTGTCGGACACGCATATCGACGTGGCCGAGATGGCTTGCTAATGCCGAAGCACCTAAGGTTCTAAAATCAGATTGTATTAAGGCTTTTGTTTCTAGGCGGATAGGAGATTGACTTTCGCTTTCTTCATCGATTTTCCACAGACGACCAAGATGCTTTGTGCCCCAGCCATCAATCCAATCTCCAAAATATAATGCACCATCAGGACCAAAATCAAGTCCAGTTGGTAACAAGCCTTTGGCGACCTCCACTGTTTGTTCGAGTGCAAAGCCAGCGCCATCTGGCTTGAGTGTAAAGGCGTGGATAGGGGAGTTAGCTGGTGTGCCTCTAAATTCCGCAATAAAGAAATGATCCTTCCATTTCTCACTGAGCGCAGTGCCAGGGTTGTACACCATGCCAGTTGGTCCATTGACATAATTGACGATTGGTGGTACGATATAAGCAGCCTGCCCATCCCATCTTGGTACATTCATCTTTTCGTCCATCCACACTTTATAGCTATTGTTCTTTGGGTCTGTATATTTTCCAAACTGCCAGTTGATACGCCAGCCACTATCGTTACCATTGACGATATAAACTAATCGTTCACGTTCACCTTGATGATCTCCGTCATTATCTTCTGAAATAAGATTGCCATATTTGTCAAACACAAATTCATGCGTGTTTCGATGACCTGCAGAAAAGACTTCAAAGTTTGATCCATCTGTTTCGCATCTGACGATAACACCTTGGTTTGGGTATTTCCATCGCTTTCCAGTTTTATCTACGACATTCATACCTATATCACCAATGCCCCACCAAATCCGTCCATCAGGCCCGACAGTCACACCAGACATCCCATGAGCGCCAAATCCAATATGAACTGCAAAGCCGTGTGCCAAGCTTTCCACATCATCTGCCACACCATCTCCGTCGACGTCGCGCGTCTTCCACAAGTCTGGTCCTACAGCGACATACACATCCTCATCATAAAACTCAACACCATTGGCTAGGTCAGAAATCTCCTCATGAAAATCCTGAATATATAATTGTGCAGCATCCGCATAGCCATCGTCATTAGAGTCAGTCACGCGCCAAACCTCTTCTTTCTCAACAGTCAAATCTTTCCAATTCAAGACACCATCTTTATTAAGATCTTCTAAGAATTTTTTAGACTGCTCACTATCATCTGTAAATGTCTTTCTTAAGAACGCTCGTCGTTCTTCAACAGTCTGCCACGAAATGGATTCTGTCATCCAATCGCGATGACCCCTGATGTCGAATTCAGAGTGTTCAAGTCGATTACCTTGTGTATAATAAATATCTCCTGAAGGGCTCATGCTGATGGCAATGGGATCCGAAACGAGTGAATCAGATGCCCACAGTGTTAATTGTAGCCCATCTGCTAGCTCTACATTGACTTCATCTCGAATTTCCTCAGCTAGAGACTGCGCTTTTTCAGGCACTAAAGCCAATATTTTATTCGGATATTCTTTGCTTAATGGCTTATCTGTCTGACAAGACTGGAGCAGGATAAACGAGTAGAATAGTATGGCAATCAGGCCTAAGATCGATAGCTTTTTCATATGTGGTAGAATTGATCTTACTAATTTATACTTTAGCTTTGACAGTCTGAATAGTTTATTGATATTGTTTTGAATATTGGTGAACACATTCAGCTGATTCTACATTATATATCTATGAGTTCTGCCCAAGTACAAGTACTTCTAATCTTCTTTTTCCCTCTAATGCTTTATGTGTTGATCAAACTAATCCCGATAAAGGAAGGTGATAGAAAGAAGAAATTAAATGCCTTTATGAGATTTGGTATCCTGTTTACCTATATGCCCGTTCTCTATATACTTTACGGGTTGATTTCTACAGGCTTTGACACGATGGCCGTACTCAATGGTGAGACTGTTTATACTATTATGATGAGTATCACATTGATGTTTGGGATTATTATGATGATTGGAGCTGCGATTGCGAAGGCTGTTTTTCTTTTGGTAAAGTAGTTTCTAATTCCTGATTTTGAAAGTTATTTCGACTACATTAAGTGTGACTTAATTGCGTCACGTATGTTTTATTTGCTTGTATGTTCGGAACATACATCCTATAGTCTCGGATATTCGGAGTTTTCAACCTCGAATCAATTGCATTTCAATCGTATACTTCTGACGTTGAAAACATCAGAGATCCGCCATAGGTGCTTACAAATATGAGAGATTAGAGCCCTTCATCTCAACAAACGTCCTGAACTAGTTTTGAAATCCAATTGAGCAAAAGGGCTTTGACCTCTTTGCTTTGCGACGATATCAAATTGGACAAGCATGGATATTTGAGGTTTTCGATACTATCTACGCGCCAATTTTCCACTAGCCAACTATCTACTGATTAAAGATGTCTTTCTGCATGATAAGAAGATCTAACCAAAGGCCCACTTTCCACATAATCAAATCCTTTCTCCAAACCAACTTCCTTATACTTCGCAAAGGTGTCTGGATGAACAAATGTTTCGACAGCCAGGTGCATTTTTGTAGGTTGTAAATATTGGCCTATCGTCAGTACATCACAATCATGTGCTACTAGATCATCCATGATTTTATAAACCTGTTCGTCCGTTTCGCCAACGCCAACCATAATGCCGGATTTGGTACGATGACCGCCAGCTTTAGTTCGTTTGATTTGCTCGAGACTTCGCGCGTACTTTGCTTGAGGTCTGACCTTGCGATAGAGTGCTTTTACAGTTTCCATATTATGAGAAACAACTTCTTGACCTCCGGCAATCATGCGTTCAAGGGCTTCCCAATTGGCTTTGACATCCGGTATCAAAGTCTCTATTGTTGTAGCTGGACTTAGTTCTTTGGTTTGCTTGACGGTCTGATACCAGATCTCAGCACCTCTATCCTTGAGTTCATCTCGATTGACAGAGGTAATAACTGCATGTTTGACTTGCATCAAGTGTATCGCTTCGGCCACACGCGTTGGCTCATCCACGTCATACTCTGGTGGACGTCCTGTCTTGACCGCACAAAAGGAACAACTTCGCGTACAGACATTGCCAAGGATCATAAAGGTTGCAGTACCAGCTCCCCAACATTCTCCCATGTTTGGGCAATTGCCACTTTGACAAATGGTGTTGAGTTTATACTCGTCGACTAACTTTCTGACACGTTTGTAATCCTCGCCAATTGGTAGCTTGACACGTAGCCAGTCTGGCTTCTTGACTCGCTTGTCTGCTTTATTTACTTCGTTTTGAGATGATATGACTGGTAATTCTATCACTTGGACTATTTATAACTGCAAAAGTAAGGTATTGTTCCCAAATTGTTTGTGTTCTTAATGAAGCTGTGTGAGGGAAGATTGCAGATTCAGCAGATTTTCGAAATCTATTAAATCTATTAGCATGCTATTATTTACGCTTGCCAAAATGAGCAAGTACATACATATTGATGTGTACATATTTATTACGAATGTCATCGCGCTCGACTAGAATAGGTAGCCGTCGTGGGAATGCATCAACCTGTAAACCAACTTCTATGGCTTTTACAGCTTTATCAAAAGCTCCGAAAGCAAAATGGGCACCGGCTTTACCATGAAACCCTACTGTTGGCCGGATATTCCAAAAACCTTCAAAAAAGCCTGTACCTCCAAATATGGAATTGTAATCTAGAAAGCGCTCACGATTGTCATCGGTCAGTCTTTCTGTCAATAGAGCTTCATCAAAATTGTCTGCTTCGAAATCGACGATTTGGAGATAATACGGCTTTTTCAAAACAAGTGACAAACCATAGTTATAACTTAATCCTACTGCTAGACCTCTACGCTTTGCCTTCTCTGTCAAATAATGCTTGGTTCCTCTGGCAAATTTAAACATGTAGATACTGTTCTGTTTGCCATAGGTAAATGAAGAAGAGAGACCTACGCCTGAAAAATTAACATTTTTATTTTGACGTCGTTCTCGAAAATCTTTGAGCGTACCAAATTCTACAGTGAAATAGCTGGTACGGTAGTATGATTCTATTTCTCCGATATTAACAGCTAATCCAAACCCATTCGTGTAAAATTTAATATCGAATGCTCGTTCTGTATCGTACAACACACCTTTATTGGTAAAATCTATCTGCTTAGGCTGAAAGACAACCTGCGCAGCACCGCTAGTACATAGTGCAAAAAGAAGTATGAATGTGAGTTGATACGGCTTCATTAGTTTTCTAAAGTTAAAAGTATTAAAGAAATGAAGCCCAAAAAGTTGACGAAAAGCCAAAGAAAAACTCAATTTTGTTATGTGATTGACCTTATTTGCAAAAATACTTCACCTCGATTAGATTATATACTTGATTATCTCAGCGATAATCTTGGAGTCAGGCTTGTTCAAATCTCAACGATGCATGAGTCAAATCCTGATTCGGTACGGTTGAATTATTCAAATGAGGCCTTAGATAACTGTATCAGTATCTATAAGTCTGATTTTCTGTTCGATACAGATAAATCTACTTCACAACTAAGTCCAGATGTTCAAGTCGATGACTGTGTTCAATTATTCAATGCTGAAAAAAAGAGATATCATATCAATTTTGATTTGTTGTCAGCCATCTTTTTTTGCTTGAGTCGCTATGAAGAGTACCAGCCATTTCAAGCAGATGTGCATGGGCGGTTTACAGGAGAGGCAAGTCATGCCTTTAAACATGGTTATCTAAGCATGCCAGTTGTAGATCAATGGATTAACCTATTGAAGCTCAAACTGTCAGAACAAAGTACATTGAAATTCAAAGAGCCGGCAGACTTCAAAATCTTGCCGACCATTGATGTTGATTCAGCATGGGCATTTCAAAATCGGTCAATGGCACATGCTGCTGGTAGCTTGATTAAAAATGCAATGACCTTGAAATGGAATCGAGTCAGAGAGCAGCGATCAGCTCAAAAATTTAATCTTGACCCCTATGATCGCTTTGATTATTTGAAATCAAAATTGGAATCATTCGATACGATATACTTCCTGTTGCTTCATTTTCAAAAACCTTATGATACCGCACATTATGCAAAGACCCAAGCTTTTTCTGAGCTAATCAAGCGAATTGATGACTACAGCGATATTGGGATGCATCCGTCCTATGCCAGTTATGTAGATAAGGATCAATTAAGCAAAGAGCAACAGCAGTTGTCCAGTATATTGACAAGACCGGTCACTAAAAGTCGACAACACTTTTTAAAATTAAGTTTGCCTGAAACCTATGAACGGTTAATAGATATTGGTGTTGAGGCAGACTACTCAATGGGCTATGGCGATCAAATTGGTTTTCGTGCAGGGACTTCAAAACCATTCAAATGGTACAATCTTGCCATGGAAAGAGTAACGGCATTAACCATTCACCCCTTTTGTGTTATGGATGTGACACTTAAAGATTACTTAGGCTTGACTCCTGTAGAAGGGATTGAAGAAATTAGAAAGATGAAACAGGCGATACGAAGTGTTGGTGGACAGTTATCATTTATCTGGCATAATAGTTCATTTGCAGAGATGGATGGATGGGCTGACTGGGAGTCTGTATTCGAATCGCTATTAACGTCTTAATTAATCAACTTTAAAACTTAAATTTACCTTCCATATGACCTTATCTCCAACTATTTTAATCTTCGTTATTCTAGGCTATTTTTTAGTGCTGATGATGGTTTCATTTGTAACAGGTAGAGGAGGGGACAATCAAAGCTTTTTTACAGCTAATAAAAGTTCGCCTTGGCTTCTTGTGGCAGTGGGTATGGTAGGTGCTTCTTTATCAGGTGTGTCGTTTATTTCAATTCCAGGTGTTGTGGGAGCTGGCGGTTTAAACCAGTCTTTCTCCTATATGCAAGTTGTCTTTGGTTATTTGCTGGGTTATTTAGTCATAGCCCTTGTGTTAATGCCTGCTTATTATCGCTTGGGATTGACGTCAATTTATGAATATTTAGAAGACCGTTTTGGTCGAGTCAGTTATCGGACAGGAGCGTTCTATTTTCTTGTGTCGCGGATTATAGGGGCTTCACTTCGTTTGTTTTTGGTGTCGATTGTGCTACAGAAGTTTGTGATGGACCACTTTGGTTTGCCGTTTTGGGTGACAGTGGCATTGGCAATCATGTTGATATGGATTTATACCTATAAGGGTGGCATCAAAACAATCGTGTGGACGGATACATTGCAAACAGTGTGTATGCTAACAGCAGTCGTGTTGACGATCAAAGCGATTATGAACGGGATGGATTTGGGCTTGAGCGATTTACCAGCTACGATTCAGAGAAGTGAATATTCTCAAATGTTCTTTTTTGAAGGAGGGTGGCCTGATGTGAATAATTTTTTCAAGCAATTTTTGAGCGGTGCATTGATCGCCATTGTGATGACTGGCTTGGATCAGGATATGATGCAAAAGAACCTAACGTGCAAAACGTTGGGTGATGCACAGAAAAATATTTTTACGTTTAGTATTGTCTTGATATTTGCGAATTTGTTGTTTTTGTCATTGGGTGCTTTGATGTATATATATTCAGACTTTATAGGCTTAGCTATTCCTGAACGTACAGATCAATTGTACCCAATTCTTGCTTTGGAGCATTTATCACCTTTCATTGGTATCGTGTTTATTTTGGGTTTAATAGCAGCAGCATACTCAAGTGCAGACTCAGCACTGACATCTTTGACAACATCATTTTGTGTTGATTTTTTAAATTTCAAATACACTGATAAATCTGAGGAGGAAAAGAAGAAAACGAGATTAATCGTCCATGTCGGGTTTTCGATTTTATTATTTTTTGTCATTCTTATTTTTAAAGCATTGAATAATGATGCAATTATCAATGAATTATTTGTTGCAGCTGGATTCACCTATGGTCCCTTGTTAGGTTTGTTTAGTTTTGGCTTGATGACGAATCGTAAAGTGCGAGATAAATATGTCATATGGATTTGTCTTGCTGCACCGATCATCAGTTATATTTTGAATAAAAATTCTGAGCAGTGGTTTAACGGACTAAAATTTGGATTCACGATACTGGCTTTAAATGGCCTCCTCACCTTTATTGGATTGTGGGCAATTTCTGAGACAGGTAAAACAAAAACAATCAATGGATAATTCATTTAGAAAAATTACAGAAGAAGATTCACTCCATCGCGATTTAGAGAAGATGAGCACAGCTGAATTGCTCACTAATATCAATGCGGAAGATCATAAAGTCGCGCCAGCGATAAAGGGAATTCTTTCTGATATAGCACCACTTGTTGATGCAATTGTTGACAAGATGGAGTCTGGAGGGCGCTTGTTTTATATTGGTGCAGGCACGAGCGGACGACTTGGTGTTGTTGATGCATCTGAGTGTCCGCCCACATTTGGGGTGCCATTTGATTGGGTCATAGGTATTATGTCTGGCGGCGATATTGCAATCCGAAAGTCTCAGGAATTTGCAGAGGATAGCGAAGATCAGGCTTGGCTAGATTTGAAAGAGTGGAATGTAGATAAGCAAGATGTCGTGATTGGTATTGCTGCTTCGGGTACAACACCTTATGTGATTAGTGGACTGCGTGCCTGTCAAGAAAATGGAATAACCACGGGCTGCATTACTTGTAATCCTGGGGCGCCATTGACAACAGTCTCCGATTTTCCAATTGCGGTTGCTGTCGGACCAGAGTTTGTGACAGGTAGCACGAGGATGAAATCAGGGACAGCTCAAAAACTGATTTTAAATATGATCTCTACTTCAGTGATGATTCAGTTAGGGCGTGTCAAGGATAATAAAATGGTGGACATGCAATTGTCTAATACTAAGTTGGTCGATCGCGGGACTAAGATGGTACAAGCAAAATTAGAGATCAGTTACGAAGAGTCAAATGCGCTATTATTAAAACATGGTAGTGTGCGGGCTGCAGTGGACGCTTATGCAAAACAGTAAAGATTAGAGGCTTACAATCACTCTTACTTCAAATCCAGAATCTGTTATTATGTTGACTGAGGCATTGATTCGCTCAGCTCTCATTTTCATATTCGATAGTCCTAATCCTTCAGTCTGTTCGTTTTGGAAACCTGTCCCATTATCTTTGATGCTTAATATTAGTCGATTTTGCTCTTTGCTAAGTAGGATTTCTACTAGATCACCAGTAGAGTGTTTAAGTGCATTCGTGATCGCTTCTTTAAAAATGAAGTATAAATTTTGTCTGATGTCTGGACTAATAAACTGATTGATGTCAATACCATTCATATCAAAGTTGAATTCAATATCCGAGTATTGAAATTGTGAAATGGCGAAGGTTGACATCCTATCTTTTAGGTTTAGGAATTTGTCTCGGCGCGAATCCATAGCCCACACAATATCTCTCATCTTTTCCATGGCCATCCTGCTTTGTCCATTGAGAGAAAGTAATTCGCCCTTGAGCGGTTCCTTCGCGCCCATAGAGAGTATTTCGCTTTGCATTGACACACCCGCTAAGACGGAGCCAACATCATCGTGTAAATCACTAGATATTTTAACTCTTAATTTTTCCAAAGCTTCTTTTTTCTGAAGCTGTTGTTGATAGTAGTATTTGGTTAAAAGGTAACTGCATCCGATCAGCAATAACATGAGAGAAAGTATAAACCACCAAGATCTAAACCATGCTTGTGTAACAGTTACTGGAATAGCTAACTCCTCATCACTCCACACACCACTGCCTGCTGTTGCTCTCGCTCGAAATATATAGTCTCCCGGCGGGATACTCGTATAACGACTTATGTTTGTTGTAGTTGGCACTGACCAATCAAAATCATAGCCCTCCAAATAAGTAGAAAAAATATGACGACTTGGTCGATTAAAGTCTAGAAGAGCATATTCTAATTCTAACATCTTGTCGTTGTACTGCAAATTAATCTCAAAATCTTGATTGCTGATAAACGTATTCTTTTCTAAAAGAGCTGTCTTTCCTTCTAAGATAGAATAGGATGTTAAATTGAATGTTGTTTGACGTTCCTTTGATAGTTTAATTTCATTAAGATGTAGGATATTTTTTGGATCAAAAACGTACAATCCATTTTGGGTTCCTGCTGCAATGTTTCCTGTTGATAATTTTTTCAGTACTCTTACAGCTCCATCAGAATTAATGCCTTCGTCACTTGAAAAACTGTATTCATGGTCCGTATTAAAATTATGATATAAAATGCCTGCTTGATTTCCAATCCATAAGGCACTATCTGCTTCAGCTAAGATCGATGGATATTCACCCCAAATCGTTTCATTTATTGGGAGATAATGAAGTAAGGCTTTTGTATTTAAATCGATAAGCCCAATTTCATACTTGGTTACAAACCATAATTTATGGCCAGAGATGCAATCCACATATGTGGTGATGGCACCTATTTTAATTTGTTTATCCTTGTATAAAAATTCTGACCCTAAAAAGGTGAATTCGTCTTTATCTTTGTTCAGTGATAATATACCTTCATCGGTAGCAAGCCATAGATTTTCGTATTCATCTTCATCCATGTAGTTGGCCTTATTGATAGATAGATCTATTTTGCCTTTCTTGTCTTTATAATTGCCTTTAAAGATAAGTGTCTCTGGATCTAACTGACCAAAGAGGTAATTAAAATTGTTTAACAAACCCAAAGCCCATATCGTCCCGTCCTTTTGAACAAGAGTTTGCTGCAACATTAAAATCGACTGATCTGTTTTTTGCGTAGAATAATCTTCGTTGATTTTATACACACTGTTCCAAGTGGCAAATAATTTTATGTGCTCATTATAGCTTAGGTGGACGGATTCTTGGTCACCAAAAATAGGCAATAATGTGATTTCACCAGATGATGGTTGAATGGAATAGGAATAGACACCCTCTTGTAGTATGATGTTACCAAATTCATCTTCTTCAATTGAATGAATTGAAGTATTTCTTATTGCGTAGTCGTTATAAAAGTCAAGTATCTTAGTTAGGGTTGGGTTTTCTTTATTCGTGTAAACCTCGTGTTCAGCTTGCGCCGTGTTGACTAGGTAGGCATTGAAGTATGAACTTTTATCTTTGATTTTAAAAAGTCCACCTGTCTTATTTCCCCATATGTTACCATCAGCATCTTCTATAACAGATTTGATATCGTAGTCTCCTCCGCCAAGTTCATTTACTAATTCAGATCTCAAGTCTGAAAATTGTTCTGTAATAGGATCATACACTAATAAGTAAGAAGCAGCAAAACCCATCCAAATCCGGTCTTTGCTATCCGTATAGATAAATCTGAGATCTAACAAAGAGCCAATCAAGGGTAAGCCCTTTTTCTTATTGATAACATCTTGTGCTTTCTTACAGTCTGTAGCGAATTCAAAATTATCTGAAGAAGAATGCGTTTCAAAGACACCCGATACAGGATTTAAAATTTGAAATTGTTTACCAAGAAAACGCCACAGCCTTTTTTTATTATCCAACCTAAATTGACTGCAGGTTTTTGTGGATTCGAATTCTTCTTGATTTGCCACATCTAGGTGGACTTCATTTCCTTTCTTATCTAGAATCAGCAGATCGCCTCGCCGCCAAAGAAAATATAGATTTCCTCCTTTATCATCAACCTCAAAGAAGTCCCAAAAGATTGCTCTATCTCCAATGTATTTTGAAAGATCAAAGATTTCAATAAAATTATGATTGTCTTCAGAGTAGTATACTGTGCGCTGATCAGTATCTCGACTTGCAGTAATAACCCAAATATTGTTTTGCTCATCCTGGTATACAAAACTAAAGTACTTACCCTCTGGAAGTTGCCAGACGTCCTTTATGACTTTGGTTTTTGGATGTACAAGACTTAGCTTAGTATCGTTCATGAAAAGAATACTGTCTTGCACAAAAATGATATCATTGTACATGATATAATCGTGTTTCTTTTTTTCTAACAGCGTTCCAAGTTCGAGTGGCTCTACTTGATGTCCATTGTGCCGATAAAAATCTTTATCATCATGAAACCAAAAATAACCCATCGAATCAAAGGTGATTTCAGTCGTATGTTTGGAAAATGGATACTCGATCTCAAATGAGGAAGCTTGTGAAAATAGAGGTGTGAATGACACACAAGCTAAAAGCCAAATAAAAAGAAATTGAAAGTGTAATAAACGCAAAGCTTCGTATTTGAGGTATCCAAAGATAGGCTTAATGAACTAAGGATAGAAACCATTAGATTAAATACTAAATGTTTTAGCAGTGCGGATAATAAAAGGCAGAAACAGCATTAATGTTCAACAGGCTTAACTCGTCCTATTTTCCCTTAAAAGAATGTGCAGACTTCCTTTATGAATTAAAGGCGCATAAAAAAAATCACATAACGAAATACAATTTGTCAGACAAGCATGTTGCCTTAAGGTTTATCTTTTTTCTTAGGTACTTTAATTGCATCAATTTGACTCATTTTAATCATGGTGTTGAGTTGCGGGACATCGTCATTTAGTATTGTATTGTATGTGTCTAGTCTAGTCATGATTTCATTCTTTAATTCCTCTTTGAGTACTAAGGCTTGTGACGTTGGTGGATAATCACCCATGCCGGTTAAGGAATTTAAGTGTGCTAACTTATTGGTAAGTTTAATCGGAAAATTCAATGGATCCTGTCTAGATTGATTTTTAGTTTGATATAGATCAGTTTCGACATTTGTCAATAATGAGTCGATCCGATCAATTTCTGAAACAATATCTTTCTGATCAGAGGATAGTGTCTTATAAGCTTGTAATTGCTTTTTTAATTCACGAATATCAATGATCGTTTGATGGGCTTCCGAAACTGTCTGATTCACATCATTTAGATAATCAAACTGGGTATCATAATCGGCCTGACTTAAATCTAATTGTGGATTTGGCAAAATGTTAAAAGAGTTTTCTTGTCTATTTTCGCCATTTACGGTTAACCTAACTGTGTATTCTCCAGGAGGTGCTTTGGCTCCATTCATCGAACCCCACCACATAATCATTCCTTCAAATTCTTTTGCTGCAGGGTATCGCATATTCCAGATGAACGAGTTAGCACCTTTTTCAACTTCTAGTTTATCTGCTTTTTCTTTGGCCTTATTAGAGAAAGATCTGATCGTTATACCGCCAGGTTCGTGAAAGCTAAGTGCTACACTATCTTCTTCGGTAAATTGATTAAGCAAATAATGGACAGCAACTCCCGAAGGGTGATTGACACCTGCGCCTTTGACTTCTGTGTTTTGTGAGCCTGGAAATCTAGCAGCATCTAATGGTTTAAATAAGTGAATATCTTTTGATTGTAATGATGGATCTAGACTGTGCAAGATCGTTAAGTCGTCAATGATCCATATACTTCTACCTTGCGTCGCTGCGATCAGGTTATTATTTTTAAGGGCTAGATCTGTTATAGGAACGATTGGTAGGTTTTGCTGAAATGAATTCCAATGTGCACCGTCATCAAATGAAATGTACATACCTGTTTCTGTTCCCGCATACAATAAACCTTTTCTGTTTGAGTCAGCTCTGACCACACGAGTGAAGTGATCTGATGGAATCCCATTGACTATTTTTGTCCATGTCTTACCCCAATCACTTGTCTTATACAAATAGGGTCTATAATCTCCTGCCTTATATAATGTACCAGCCACATAACAGCCTGCCTCATTAAAAGGATCGGGATGCACACTATTAATCATTAACCACTCAGGCATTGATCGCGGTGTTACATTTGTCCAATTTTCTCCACCATCTTGTGTCAAATGGATGAGACCATCGTCGGACCCTGCCCAGATTACACCCTCAGTTATTGGAGATTCGTCAACAGCAAAGATTGTACAATAATATTCTACACCGGTATTGTCTTTTGTAATCGGCCCTCCTGAAGATTCTAGTTTGGATGGGTCATTGCGCGTCAGGTCTGGACTTATGATTTCCCAACTCTGACCTTCATTTGTACTGACGTGCAGATGGTTGGATGCCGTATATAATTTCTTTGGATTATGTTTCGAAAAGAAGATTGGAAAATTCCATTGAAATCTATATTTCATGCCTTCAGCTCCATAGCCCATCGGATTATCCGGCCATACATTAATAGCTCTTGATGTGCCAGTCGAATGATCTTTACGTGTCAAAAATCCTCCATAGCTACCACCATACACTATCTCTGGATTCAAAGGGTCTGGGGCCAGGTGTGCTGATTCTCCACCAGCCGTAGATTCCCAATCATTTTCACCAATGGACCCGCCACTTGAGCGATGTGCGATGCGGATTGTACTATTGTCTTGCTGAGCTACGTAAATCCTATATGGTTCGTGATTGTCAGTTGTGACTCTATAAAATTGCGCAGTTGGTTGGTTGTGATATGTTGACCATTTTTCACCTCCATCAAAACTGACTTGTGCACCTCCATCGTCTGCAATAATCATCCGTTGATTATCTTCAGGAGCTATCCATAAATCATGGTGATCACCGTGTGGAGCTACATGAGGGCTGAAGGTTTTTCCTCCATCTTTTGATTTGTGGTATCTGACATTGACGACATAGACTATATCTTCATCCTGTGTGTCTGCATAGATACGTGTGTAATACCAAGCCCTTTGTCGAAGCGCTCTGCTCTCATTAAGCTTAGTCCAAGTTTCGCCGCCATCATCCGATCGATATACACCTCCTTTTTCATTTTCTATCAATGCCCAGACGCGGTCAGAGTTCACAGGCGATACAGCAACACCAGAGATGCCCCAAGTGCCTTCTGGTAGACCTTCGTTACCTGTAATTTCTGTCCATGTATTACCACTATCTGTACTTTTCCATAATCCAGAACCATCACCACCACTTGATAAGGAGTACGGATTTCTGCGAATTCTCCAAGTTGAAGCAAACAGATTCCGTGAATTATTAGGATCAATCACCAAGTCTACAGCACCTGCATCAGCATTAGCAAATAGCACGCGCTGCCAAGTGTCTCCCCCATCAGTTGTTTTGTAGACACCTCTTTCTTGATTTGATTTATATAGATCACCCATCACAGCGGCGAAGGCAATGTTTGGGTTGTCGGGATGGATTCTAATCCTAGATATGTGACGTGATTGTTTTAGCCCTTTTGACTCCCAGCTTTTACCGCCATCAACAGACTTCCATATACCGTAGCCATAAGAGACATTGCCTCTTACTGTCTTCTCGCCTCCTCCGACATAGATGACATTTTGATCTGATAGACTAACTGCTACACTACCGATTGATCCACCAAAATAGCCGTCTGATATATTTTCCCACGACTGTCCACCATCAGTTGTTTTCCAAACGCCACCGCCAGTTGATCCCATATAGAATAAATTGGGTTTGCCTGGGACTCCAGTAACAGCACAAGATCGACCACCTCTAAATGGGCCGATATGTCTCCATTCGACTCCAGCATAAAGAGATTCATCTATCGATGTTGAAGCTTGACTTTGTGTGCGAATTTCAGATATTCCTAAGAAGAGGATTAGAACGATTATATAGTGTTTCATGTCAATTTATTATATCGTAATATAATATAAAAGACTCTTATCTTTAGTTAGACTCCTTCAATTTTTGAAATTGAAAAATTTAATAACGTATGTTAAACTCGTTTGTATGTGCTAATCTTTAATATAGCCTGCCCTAAGCCTGTCGAAGGGATGCTCTTTTTGACGACCTGCTTGCTTGGAGGTAGGTGTACAGCCATCGCTATGGATAGAGAAAAAGCAGATCCTAGTAACCATCGGGAGAAGATCAAAGACAAGGGAAATAATTAAGAATATCTTCAACGTCACTAAGCTGATTTGCTTAAACTCGATTTATTTGGAATTACCTTGGTAGGAATAATTTTTTGCTCAGGTAAAATGATAATAAAGTTACTGCCTTCACCTACTTCAGAAATTAATTGAACTACGCCACCCAGCTTGTTAAGACATGATTCTACAATTGACAAACCGAGACCGGTACCTTCATATTCATTCCTTGTATGAAGTCGTGTGAATAGTTCAAAAATGTCGTGTCTGTAATTCTTAGAAATACCTATTCCATTGTCTTTAACATGAAGTTCATGTCCATATTCACTATACACATAACTGATCTCGACTATTGGGTTTTCACTATCGTTATACTTAATTCCATTCTCGATAAGATTTTTGAGAATGATAAAGAGCAGTGATTGATTAGAATAAATAGCATCAAGGTTTGATGTGACGATATGTGCATTTTTTTCTAACAAAAATGTTTGAAGATTAGATTTTATCGTTGAGACCAGAGCTTCAAGGTTGATCAGCTCAATAGGTACCTTTTCAAGGTTGCCTAATTTTGTGTATTGCATGATGTCCTCAATCAATGTATAGATTTGATTGCAACTGTTATTTATGATTTCAAAATATGGCTGAACTCCAAGTTGTTGTTCTGGTGGAATCTTTCGCTTGATTAATTTTACAAAACTTCCAATATTTCGGATGGGTTCTTTTATGTCATGAGATGCAATGTGGCTGAACTTTTTTAACTCGTTGTTATTTTGAATGAGTTTTTCATTCATGTCCTTAACTGATTCTGTTTGATCATGGACCTTTTGCTGCAGTACGTGGTTAAAGTTTTGATTCTGTTTCCATAACCGATAAGCTCCAAATATGACGAGGTTGAGCAAACCTATAATTATGATAAGTGTATTGTTGAAGCGCTTATTCCTTTCTATTTGAGATGTGATAATCCTATTCTGAAGCCGCTCTTTTTCTAAATCAAAAGCGGTCTGTTTCATCTGAATTGCAGTTCTATTTTCTAGGAATTGGATACTGTCCTTAAGATCGTGGATGCTTTTGCTACTCTCAAATGCCTGCTCAAAATCTTTATTTGCTATAGCCTTTTCTACTTCTAAAGTAAGATCTGCAATCTTTTGAGCGAATTGTCCTTTGTTGTCTCCATGATTAGCAATGCATGGCAGTGAGAACAACATTAGTAGTATAAACGTTGAAACATGTTTATTCATTAAGTTCGGATCTTGTATGCACACAAGTATATAAGTTCAAAGTTAATAAATTTTATATTTACCGCTCAGATAATACATATTTAAATGAATTTTGAAATAGTCGCTTCAAAAGCAGATTTGATGCAAGAATTGAATGCACAATTACAAAATATTCCAGCAACACAGTTGGTGTTTGAAGTTAAAGGGGCTAAAGTTGAGTTACTAGATCTAAAGTTAGTGAATATTCGGCTAAAAATCGACAGATTGTATGCATCTATTGTTGTTAAGGTTAAGGTTCTGAAAAAGACATTGCTTTCAGATGTGAAGGCTGATGGCGTGATTGAAATTGATAGTTACATTGACTTTGATATTAGCCGAGATTGGCAACTAGATACAGCTTTTCATTATACAAGGCATCAATGGCTAGAAAGTCCTGATCTAGATCTTGGCCTAATTCAATTTCCAGTGAAAAGTATAGTGGATGGGATTGTAGAAAAGCAAAAAAACCAAATAGAAGGAGCTTTAAATGATCAATTAAAGATGATATCCGATTTGTCTAAATATATGAATACAATCCTACCCTTTGTAAACCAGTCGTTTAACATGAAAACCACTGATTTTCATATTGTACCTCAGATTAAGGAATTGTTCATTAATGGAGTGACAGATGATGAGCAGATGATAAAAATACAATGTGCTTTGAATGCTGAACCAAGTTTTAGGATTACTTCTGCAAAAGCAGACGTTCAGACACTACCGGATATACTGATTCAAAAAACGTTATAAGGAAGATGGCTAACCACCACCTTGTAGCATGATATAGACTATCGCTCCTGCAATAAATCCAATAGCAGCCAACCAGCCAACATTTTTCAAGTACCAGATAAAATCTATACGCTCCATGCCCATCGCAGCAACTCCTGCTGCTGAACCAATGATAAGCATACTGCCCCCTGTACCTGCCGAATAGGCAATAAAATGCCACATATAATCATCAGTAGGGTATTGGTACATTCCCATCGTACCTGCGACTAAGGGGACATTATCAATGATGGCAGAAAACACACCGATTAACATAACAACTATGTTTTGATTTGGTATGTTAGCATCAAGATATTTTGCAATATCTAGCAATACGCCCAACGACTCCAGAGCAGCGACTGCCATCAAAATACCTAGAAAGAAGAGTATACTTGACATTTCAATCCTTGATAATGCAGTATGAGCTGAGTACAGATGTTTTCTCTCTTCATCGAATTCTTCTTCCGGATGTATGTATTCAGATACGAGC
Source organism: uncultured Saprospiraceae bacterium (assembly GCA_937959275.1). Classification (GTDB taxonomy): domain Bacteria; phylum Bacteroidota; class Bacteroidia; order Chitinophagales; family Saprospiraceae; genus CALFUK01. Next base: position 131,832 of record CALGLU010000025.1, read on the forward strand.
CAAACGACACCTAAGCCTAACATCATACCCACATACGGAGGCAAATGAGTCGCAGCCTTAAAAATGGGCACAAAAACCAGTGCACATATTCCAACAATCAACATAATCCGACTACTTAGTAGCTTTTCTTCTTGTATTTCTTTATCGACATCCCTGTTTTCAGGAGGTGTAATTGTTCCCTGAAAGGCTGGTAAGAAACTTGCTATGACAGCTGGTACGACAATACAGACGATTGATGGGATGACTAAGTTTTGAATTAACCCAATCGTAGAGACTTTGTCTTGTATCCATAACATTGTCGTCGTAACATCTCCAATAGGTGACCAGGCCCCGCCAGCATTTGCTGCGATTACACCCATGCTGACAAACCATAATCGTTCTATTTTATCAGGCACCAAACGGCGCAACAATGAGACTAAAACAATTGTAGAAGCAAGGTTATCTAAAGTTGCAGACAAGAAGAAGCCTAAGATGCAAATCAAAAATAACATCTTCTTTTTACTGGTCGTTGTAATCCGATTGGTAATGACCGCAAACCCTTTGTGTAAATCAACAAGCTCAACAATTGTCATGGCACCAATCAGAAAGACTAGAATTTCTGCAGTTTTACCGATATGATGGAGTAGGACAGGACTTAACCAATCATAATAGTCAGTCCCTTCGCTAATTTCATGAAAATGATGATCTAAAATTGGTAAATGCCCTAAGGAAACGAATGCCCAACACAAGGCCGCCATTAGTAAGGCTGGTACCGTCTTGTCAAGTTTTAGAGGGTGTTCAAAAACGATGACAACATAGCCGATTATGAAACAAAGAATTACACCGATCAACATCTATCTTATAGTTTTCTGATGAGAACTTGAGAAGTCATTCTTTACAAGATTTCATTCCCTCTCTCATGGGTTTAGTACGCAATATAATAAACTAGTTTGATCTCATTAAGCTCCTGCATTTTTAGTATTGCTAAATCCCTTGTTTTTAAGAATATTTACAACTTTTTCTCTTTTATCGCCTTGAAGGATTATTTCATAGTCTTTAACAGCTCCCCCGACACCTAGTTTAGACTTCATTTCCTTTGTTAGCTTAATGAGTTCATCTTCACTCCACTCTATGCCCTTAACAATCGTTGCTGTTTTACCTCCTCTTTTTTTCCTTTCCAAATACACTCTGACGACCATGCCCGATAATTTGATTGAGTCAGCCGTTTCTTCTTCTTCCTTAATCTCTGGAGCATTTTCAGGATTTCCCATTGACTGGAAGGCGTCCCAACTCAAGTTTACTTGCTTTTTGTTTTTTGACATAGCTTGTATTTAAGATTAAGGCAAAGATGAGAAATCCAAAATAGATAAACAGATTCAATGGATAATTTATCAGAAAAGCGGGTTGATTTAACTGAGGGCACTCAGTTATGGATTGATGATGACGCTCATATGTATGTCTTAAAAAGAAAAGAGAGCACTCTTTCGAGTACTCTCTTCTAACCAAAACTTGGCTACTTACTTGAACATTAGACTTTACTTTACTTTAAAGTCTAATGCTTCATTCTAATCTAAGACAATCATTGTCTTTGTAGAACTAAATTCTCCGCTTTCTAATTGGTAGTAACCAATTCCAGAGATATTTATATCCTCTCTATCTATTCGTATTTCATTATGACCTTGAGCGAAAGTGCCCGTGTAGGTCTTCACTAACTTGCCATCCGTATCAAAGATGCTTAAGGTAGCAGTATCAGCTTTTGGCAGATCAAACCCAACGATCGTTGTACTCACGAAAGGATTTGGTTCATTCTGGTAAAGCACATATGCAAGCTCATCAATGTCTGTAATAAATTCAAGACTAATATCCTGAACCTCATAAGACTCACCTTTATACGCTTCTGCTTTCACTAGTGAAGAATTGATATCGATCATAGTGCTCAATAAGCCAGTGTGGTTTGATGTCGCTTCTATGATAAATAATGCATCTTCCACAGCATGTGCACGTTCAGGATTCCAACTCATAACTAGCTTATTATCAGTCAATCTGTAGTTTTCATCATGAATCTGAATTCCTTCAGAAGAAATCGACTTGATGTGAAGACCATCGAATGATGCTGTAAACTGGTATCCTAAGATTTCACTCATATCATCTGCATATACAGGTATTGATATGGTCTGACCTAATTGAACTTCCTGATCTTCGATTTGGAATGAGAACACTCCAGTTGATCTGGACTCAGCCGCCATAGAAGAGTTAGCAATGGCATTACCATTAATATCTCCCATTTTGATACCGATGAAATTTTCACTCATTTCAGAAGCCTGCAAGTCATCAATCGCAATACTCACGTCGTAATCCCAAGGACTTGTCTGATCAAAGAAGACTTGGTCCATGTCAACAAATTTCCAGCTTGTCGCATTTGAAAATTCTGTCGTCTGGCCCAAAATCAATCTTCTTATGTCTAAGAGATCCTGTGCACTGATCCGATCATCTCCAGTAACATCCGCTGCAATTAGATCATACGCATTCTCAAATTCTATCAGTCCTAGAATATGCTTTTGAATCAAGACAATATCTAGTGTACTGACACCATTTAATGGGTTATGATTATGATACGGTTTGATCGTATAATTATAACCTAATGGATTATTTCCAAATGTATACTCACCTGTAAGATCTGTAATCTTAGTAAATGGATATTCTGGTAAACCAGCCACAACAGATACCTCGACATCTTCTACCTTGTCACCAGCTTTAGTCTGGATGTTACCAGCAATCGTAGCACTAGAACCATTGTTTTCTCGATCGCAATTACCGCTCACCAAGACACCAACAGTACAGTGGTCATTATTGCCACTCGCATCCCATACATAGACATCCAACTCA
>CALGLU010000026.1 GCA_937959275.1 uncultured Saprospiraceae bacterium
ACCCAACGTTGTTTAATGCCTTGATTAAAAGTTTTTACAGCAATAACAAGCTAGCAATTAACTCGTGATTATACTGCCATCTCTCTTTGCCAATCAAAGAGGTCTGGCCATATCGCAAGCTTAATGTTTTCATGAAAACACATCAAACATTAGATTATTAGTGTGCCAAACACATACAATATTCTCCTATTTGGCACACTAATAAATTATTTTTTGTAGCTATTCATGTGCCAAATCATTATATTTTTCATCGATTTGGCACATCAATAAGCTATAAGAATTATAAAAACGAGGCCTAAAACAATAGTAAGAAGACTGCATGAACAAGAGGTTTTAACCGACTCTCTTATTAGTCACAGATCAGAACTGGTCGCTATTTATGGGCGAAGAAGAAAAGGAAAAACCTACTTGATTAGAGAGTTTTTTGGCAATAAGAACATTTTTAGCTTTCTGGATTAAGTACTGGAAATAAAGCAGCACAAATAAAGAACTTCATTCTTAAGCTGAAAACATTAAAGCACTTGGAGTCAGCATATTTGGAACAGGTTTTTAAGTACACAGAAGTTTTTATAAAAATGAAGGGAGCTAATTTGCTAAAGATTAATTATATCTTGATGATGAAAAATTAATAATGATTCCAATAAAATTTGGCGCATCTAAATGACCAGAAACTGGTAAGAAAGAAAGATAATTATTATCAGTTTATGTTCTGGATAGCAGCCAAGTTAAAAGATATCCGAAAAAATAAAGCAGAATGACAGTTACAGATTTAAAAATTAGATATTAATGGACCACTCAAAAATTTGCACAATCATTAATCAAGTCTATTCAATTAATAGCAGTATTAAATTAAAGCTTGACAGTGATTCGTTAACAAGAAAATTCCAAAGGATTTATAGAGAACTCGAAAATATGGGTTATACCATGCATGATCCACTTGGAGAAAATTATGATGTTGAAAGAGTCGACTGTGAAGCAACTATCAGTGGCAATTCTTCAAAGAATTTAAAAATCGTTGAGGTAATTAAACCAATAATCTACTTAACTTTATCGGAACGTAGAGAGATTTTACAAAGAGGAATTGTCATTATACAAGGTCGTGAAGATTCAGATAAAATTGACGAAGAATAAATTAGAACAATCATGAGTAATACTATCAATTACGGAATAGATTTGGGTACAACTAATTCAGCAATAGCTGTTTATAACAATGGTGAGGTAGAGATATTTAGAAATCCTATAAATCTAAAGCAAACATTATCATCAGTTGTTGCTTTCAAAGGCGATCGGACGATCGTTGGAGATAAAGCAAAAGAGTTATTAGAAAAACTACCTGGTAAAGTATTTGGAGGATTTAAGCGAAAAATGGGGACTACTGAAACCTTTGACATTATAGGTACAGCACGTGTGACAGATCCAATAGAACTCTCAAGCATGGTCCTTAAAGAGTTAAAAAACTTTATACATACTAAAGAGAACCCGAAACAAGTGGTCATTACCATCCCCTCAGCCTTTGATACAATTCAATCGAATGCGACAAAACAAGCTGGACTTATGTCAGGCTTTGAAAATATTGTTTTGTTACAAGAACCAATAGCTGCTTCACTGGCTTTTGCCAATAATGCAGGTTTTTCTATAGAAGAAGGCAAATGGATCGTTTATGATTTCGGTGGTGGGACCTTTGATGTGGCCTTAACATCGTTAATAGATGGGGAGTTAAAAATTATTGATCACGAAGGGGATAACTTCTTAGGAGGTAACGATTTTGATTCACTTATTATAGATCAGTTTATTATACCTGAAATAAATAAAAAAGTAAATATTCCGAACTTAGAAGAGGAAATGAAACGATCTAGTGGGTCATATAATAAACTCTATACTAGATTAAAGTTTATTGCTGAAGAAGCCAAAATTCATCTCAGTACTGTTGAACTTGTAGAGATCGAATTTGATCTAGATAGTCCAACAGGAGAGACAATCGAAATAATCCTAGAGTTAAGTCAAAGTAGGTTTGAAGAAATCTGTATTCCCATTGTTGAGAAAACCATTAAACTTACCCAACAGGTTTTGGACAGGCAGAATATTCTTTCTTCTGATCTCCAATGCATATTACTAATTGGTGGATCGACCTACATGCCTTTAGTTCGCAGAAGTTTAGAGAAAAAATTTGGTGCAATAATAAATTATTCAATGGATCCAACGGTAGCGATTGCTGTTGGCGCAGCATATTTTGCTGGCACCAGACCCTTGAAAAAATTTCATCAGCGTTATATTTCACAAGACGATTCGGAAATAGAGGTCAAATTAGCATATGAAAGAGTATCTACAAAAACCGAATGTCTTGTTATGAGTAAAGTTTCTGGAGATATTGATGGTTGTGAATATAGAGTTATCAGAACAGATAATGGTTTTGATACCGGCAGAATTAAAGTTCAACATGATAACCAGATAAGACTTACTCTTTTATCAGGTTCTTACAATGCTTTTGAGATCTTAGTTTTTGATGTTACTGGCACCTGTATCAAGAAACAAGAATTTGGTATAACTCACGGAAAATATAATGTAGACGGACAAACACTTCCAGATAATATCTGTATTGAGTTAGATGATATAGAACTAAATACAACATTCCTTGAGCCAATATTTACAAAAAACTCCTTGCTTCCTTTGAAAAAAACCATTATTAAACAAATATCAAAAACCATTAAAAAGGATAGTGATGACGAATTGGTAATTAAACTTTTAGAAGGAGATATCGACACTATACCTGCTGCGAATAAATCAATCGGATTGATTAAAATATCAGGTAAAAATATTGATAGGAGCCTAATTAAAGGAACCGATGTCGAAATTACATTTGAAATTACAGAGTCAAGAGATGTTATTGTGGAAGTCTTCGTGACACTGACAGATGAAGTCTATAAAGATAAATTTAGTCCGAATACTGCAAATGTCGATATACAGACCTTGATTGGAGAAGTGACCTCATTGAAAGCTCATCTTGTACGAAAAATTGGAGAATATGAACGAGTGGAAAAGTATGAATCTGCAAGTATTGCCTATACGACTCGTGAGGAGATAAATAATATTTTATCATCTCTTGAAAATTTATCTGATGATGATACGACTGATCTTAAATATAAACTAGATATAAGAAAAAGAGCCGTCGCTAAACAAGTCTACCAACTAAATAACTCCTCTTATCTAGATCAAATAACACAAGATTATTTGGCCGCAAAGAATAAAGCCTTTAAATCCATAAAGAGAGAACTTGCCAATTTTAATGATAAGGAAGTCTATGAAGGAATTATAAACAATGAACAATCGTTCTTAAAAGAAGGTGTCCCTTCTATTATAAAAATGAAAATTAACAATTTAGATTCATTATCTGACCGCATCAGTCAGAGAGATAATACGAAGGTCGATATAAAATCATTATTTTTAGAATTACGTCTATTTAAGTTTAAGGATCAGCAGAAAGCACAAGAACTCTTTGACAAAGGTAATGTCGCACTAAACGAAAGACGAGACTCAGAGTTGGTATTAATAGTCAATGAACTATTTAATATTTTAAATCAGGACGATGAAGAAATTCAGGAATTTGTAAAAAACACCAAAACTGGATTAAAATAATTAAAGCGTTCTCGTTATACTATTATCGGAAATATGTCTCATAAGAATCCTCTTAGAATATTTAATGCTTCTCAAATTGAAAGACTTAAAAGTGGTGAGCATAATTCTCTTAAAAAGGAAATACTTTTACAATTTCAATTCTATGATACAACGACTATATCGCTTAATGGCCATGAGGTTGACAGAAATGAAGTCATAAATATTTTTGATGTATTAGAAGGTGGACTTGAAGAACACTTAGGTGTTCTAGACGATCTCGTCCTCAGTCGATTTTTTGACACAGAAAAACTTGTGGATCTTGTAGAATGGAATCCTGAAAAATTATCGTCATTACAAGATAATACAAGAACACAATTAGCAAACACAATACGTAAACGACTGTATGAAGAAATTTTTTCAGATAGCAGTCAAGATAATTTTGAAAAAATAGTTGCTATAATTGATAATTTTAATCCCGAGCTCCAAGATTCTATTTATAGCCAATGTCATAACCAGATTAGTTCAGAATTAGAAGAACATAAGCAAGAATTTAAAGAACCATTCATCATAGGTGAATACCATAAACAATCAGTAAGGAAAATTCTTATTGTTGAAAAATATATTAACCTAAAGGTGTTCAATAAATTAAATTCTACGCGAGCTTACTTCGATAGTATTAAAGATAAATATAAAATATTTTGTAAGCGTATTGAAGATTATCGACAACATTATATTAATACGGGTATACCAGATCAAGAATATTTAATCATGCACGACGCTGCACTTATACTTTATACAATAGAACCAACAACAGAAAATGAAAAAATTGCTGAGGAAGTAAAAATATATTATAACATTCCTCTCCTTATATTGAAATGGTTGCTAGCCATTTTAGGAGTACTCGTTATAATTTTAGGTCCTCCTTTAATTAAAACAACCTTCTTCTCTGAGACGGATAATAATAAGAAAAACGTTGTAATAAAATCCCAAGAAACTTACCCGGCCTCATCAACATTATACGATCTTTTGGGAGACAAAATACATTACATTAAGCCAGTTATTGATTCAATCATTCATCAGGTCAGTGACGATACTTTTTATATTTCAACTGATCTTATTCCAATTGATTTCAATGTCTATAAACAACTGATTCCTGATTCAATTAAATCTCAATATAAGGGCAGTAGTAAAACATTCATTTTTAAATTCAATATAAGATATATTCCAGGTTCAACTATTTGTTATAAGGTCCTTATTTCGTTTAACAGTAATGCTAATGTTGATGATATCAAAAAAATTGTTATTCCAAAAAGTCCAGCATTTACTGTAAGTGAGGCTAATCAAGGTATTAACTGGATTGGGCAACGGCATATATTTATTGATTCCCTTAACACCTTTGAATTAAGTTCTAGCTTTTCAGTACGCCGAAATAAAAAGGAGACGATATTCAATTATATCAAGGATTATAATGGGCTTACTCTAGATCTCAATTCTATTACGAATCCATATGTAAAACATCCTGGCTATTGGATCGCTAAAATGCCTAGTATAGCAAATGACTTTATCTATTCTCCGAACAAGACTGGTACATATCAGGCAGCGCTATCGTATTATGAAATAATTGGTAATTATGTTTCTTCTGATTACATTAAATCAAAATTTAGCTGCCTAGAAATATCTCCTGTAGATAGCATAGGGACATTTATAATCTACAATGAGAACGATATTTTAACAATTTTCATAGACACCAAAAAAGCAAATGTTAGAGGACTTCAGCTCGTCACCACTCAAGTCTCTAATGGCTTAACGACATATGAACGAGTCGTTCTATTTAGACAAGAAGAATAATTGTTCTACATCAATACCGCTCATCCTTCACAAACGGCAGCTTCTCCATCCGCTGCACCTCCATACTCGGAAATCCAAAGTCATCCACAATCACTCCCTCTATCGCATAACAGCCACGCCCCCGAAACGGATATGCAGCCAGCGACGGCGGGAAATGTGTCGTATCAAAAAACTTCCCTTCCGTATCCAGCCAAGTCCCAAAACTCATGTGCTTTCGATTCACTGTCGTCACATGTTTTTGTGCAACATAATACCCCAACATATTGACCCGCTTGCCAATCGCCGGCTTCAACTCCCGCGCCACAATCTGCCCCCTAAACTTCGATGCCATTAAATCAAATGGCGAACACAAGGGAAAACCCAACAACTCAATCTCATCAAACGCCTGCTCATGCTCCCCTTCCTCTAAACTCGGCAAACTAAAACTCTCACTCTCTAACTCAAATAAGCCCTTCTCGCCGTGATGCCTCACCTGCGGATTGTGCACCGCATTCTTCTCCCACATCAACTCATATTTATTCAAGCCCGTAAATCGAAACGCCCCGATGCGAATCAAAATCTCCAACTGATCTTTGCGGATGTCAATGCGGCTAACAAAATCCTGCATACTTCTGTAATCGCCATGCATCTGTCGCTCATGCACAATCTGCTGCGCCAGCTTACGCTCCAAATCAGCAATATGGACCAAGCCAATATACACATCATCACCATCAATCGTCGTCAGGTGAGTGCTGTTATTGATGCAGGGCGCTTCGATATTCGCCCCGCACATCCGCGCTTCGTGCACATACACTTCCGTCCGATAAAAACCACCAAAATTATTAATCACGGCCACCATAAATTCTCTTGGGAAATAGGTCTTCAAATACAAACTCTGAAAGGACTCCACCGCAAAGCTCGCCGAGTGCGCCTTACAAAACGAGTAGCCACTAAAGCTTGCAATCTGCCGCCACACCTCCTGACTCAAGGCATCTGGATAGCCGCGCTCTTTACAATTTTTAAAGTATTTTTCTTGCAGCCGCTTAAACGTGTCCGAACTCTTTTTCTTACCCGTCATGATCCGCCGCAGCACGTCTGACTCATCCAGCCCAAGCCCCGAAAAATGATGGACGATCTTCATGACATCTTCCTGATACACCATCACACCATAGGTCTCTCCCAGGTGCTCCTCAAAGACAGGATGGATATGATTAAAACTGTCTGGGTCATGTGAGCGCTTGATGTATTCGCGCATCATGCCAGACTTAGCCACGCCGGGACGGATGATCGAACTGGCTGCGACAAGGTGGATATAGTTGTCGCATTTCAACTTGCTCAGCAAGCCGCGCATCGCTGGAGACTCGATGTAAAAGCAACCGATACACTGCCCAGATTTCAATTGGGCTTTTACGTTTTTATCTTCTTTGAGTTTAGGTACATCATGGATGTCGACAGCCATGCCTTTGTTTTGAGCGATCAGCTTGACGGCGTCTTTGATATGGCCGAGGCCTCGCTGACTCAGCACATCATACTTGTGAAAATTTAGATCTTCTGCGCCATACATATCAAAGTGCGTGACCGGAAACCCTTTAGGCATCATCTGTAAAGCCGTGTGATAGTTGAGCGGCTGTTCGCTGATTAAAATGCCGCCCGCATGGATAGATAGGTAATTCGGAAAGCCCTCGATCATGCCGCCATATTTAAAAATATGCTTGGCGAAGGGATGATGCTTTTCATCGTTATGAGGTTCGCTGACAATGAGATCGATGTCTGCCTTGGGCAGGCCGACGACCTTACCTAATTCGCGAATGATCGACTTGCCTTTGAAGGTGTTGTATGTTGCCAATAAGGCTGTGTGCTCCGCGCCATAGCGTTTGAAAATATAGTCAGTGACGTCATCACGCTCATCCCAAGAAAAATCGATATCAAAGTCTGGTGGCGAGCTACGGTGCGGATTAATAAAGCGCTCGAAGTATAGGTCGAGTTCAAGCGGATCGACGTCAGTGATATAGAGATTGAAGGCCACAATAGAATTGGCGCCACTGCCTCGGCCGACGTGGTGATAACCTGCTGAGTGTGCATAGCGGATGATGTCCCAGGTGATGAGGAAGTAGGGCGCGAAACCGAGTTCGTGGATGACTTTGAGTTCGCTACGTGTGCGGGTCATGGCTTTTCGGTTCTGCTTGCCGTAGCGGCGGATGCAGCCATTCATGGAGAGCTTGCGGAGGAGTTCGATGTCTCCTGCTGGGCTACCGGTAAATGTTTTGCGATTGTTATCGGATTTGTCATTCATCTCGATCGAGCAGCTGTCGAGCAGGCGTTTGGTATTGTCGATGATACGTGGGTATTGCTCAAAGATTTGTTCGAGTTGTGTCGGTGTATAGATCATCTCATTGGCGCGGGCATGGTGCTGGCGGTCAAGCTTGCCGATGATAAGATTGAGATCGATGCAGCGCAGGAGTTTATGGATCTTGAAGCCATCGGTATTGAGGAAGGTGATGGGGCTAAAGATGACGAGCTTGTCTTGGTGGTCTTTGAGGTAGGAAGAGTAGAGGCGGTTGACTTCATTGGGAGCGACGCCGATGTATTCGTTGTCGCGGAGTTGATGGATGCCTTTGTGAGCGGGGAGCTTGCGGTAGATGATGTAGGCGTGTTCGAGTGCGGGAGCTTGGGCGGGGAGAGGTTGGTTGTTGAGTGAGCTGAGGGTGAGGAGTTGGTTGAGTTCGCGCCAGCCTTCTTTGTTTTTGGCAATGCCTAGGTAGAGGAGTGTTGAATGTTGAGTGTTGAGTGTTGAATTATTAGTGTATGTCTTTGGTTCGGTGTTATTGTCGTCGGCTTGTGTGGTTTTGAATGTTTGGCGGAATTCGATGCCGAGCACGGGTTTGATGTTGTTGGCTTGACAGGCTTTGATGAATTGGTAGGCGCAGGAGGTGTTGTTGATGTCGGTGAGGGCGAGGGTTTTGATGCCGTGTTGGGCGGCGTGTTGGGCGAGCTGTTCGGGGGAGAGGGTTCCGTATTTTAGGCTGTAGTATGTGTGGTTGTTCAAATACATTTTATGTATTTGAAGTGTTAGGTGTTGGGTGTTGAGTGTTGGGTGATCGCCACCCTACCCAGCTCCTCCTTTCCAGATAATTATCGTTCATTTCGAAGATTGCTTTGTGCGGTTTTGGCGATTGACGTGAGGATATTTATGATGGCATTAATTTCAGTTTTCAATGTCTCGTATTTGTAATCAACTAAATGACTTGCTTCCAGTAAGCGAAGCCAATACAAGGTTTCTCTCGCTTCTTTTGAAGAAATAGCCATTTTTGCAATGAAATCTCTTTTGCTTTGTGCCGCCTGTGCTTCCTTCACATTCGCGCCTATGCTTGTTCCGCAACGCAAGATTTGTTTGGATAACACAAATTCATTCTTTTTAATAAGCTCCTTATACAGCTCAATGATGAGCAAAGAAAATTCAAAGCTCTTATCAACAATTACTTTCTTTTTCATAAAATTTTATTTTCTACCAAGGAAGGAGCAAAGCGACTTCCTTTCACTCAAAACTCAACACCCAAAACTCAACACTTTGCAGCAGCTATATAGCTGCTGCAAACCCAATCGCATCCTCCCCAAATCTCTTCCGAATCTTATCTCGCTGCTCCAGCAATTTGATCGCTTTTAGGCTATCGTCAAATAAACTAATCTGGTAATGCCCTGGGACCAGCCCGCTAAACTTTACACCGATCAGTCGGATGAGTTGGCGGCGATCATAGAGGCTGTCAAACAATTCGTGTGTCAGTCGAATCAATCCTGTATCGTTAGCCGTGTAAGCTATGCGTCGTTGCTTCGTGTAGGTGTTGAAGTCTGCGTAGCGGATTTTGACTGTGACGCAAGATGTCAACTTCAAGGTACTGCGAAGCTCGTAGGCAAGTTTGTCAACCATGCCCATCAATTTATGTCTGATCATCTGCAGGTCGAGCGTGTCTTCCATGAAGGTGCGCTCTTTGGAGATGGATTTTTTTTCGCTGTAAGGGATGACGGGTGTTCTGTCAATGGCATTGGATTGCTCCCATAATTTTTTGCCGTGTTTCCCAAATTCTCGTTCGAGTAAGCGGATCGGGATTTGGCTGAGGGTTTGGATCTGCCGTACGCCCATGAAGCTGAGCTTTTTGTGCATCTCTTTGCCGACGCCAGGGATTTTGCGAACAGGCAAAGGAGAAAGAAATGCCTTTTCCGTGCCGAAGGGCACCTCTTTCTCACCATTGGGTTTGCCTTCGCCAGTGCCCACTTTTGAGACTAGCTTATTGACGGATAAACCAAATGAGATTGGCAATCCGGATTCTTTAATAATGCGATGGCGTAATTCTTTGGACCATGTATAACAACCAAAGTGGCGATCCATACCCGTCAGGTCCAGGTAGAACTCATCGATGGATGCTTTCTCCAACACTGGTGCATCTTCTGCAATGATCTCTGTGACTAGCTTGGAGTAATAAGAGTAGCTATCGCCATCACCTTTAAGGACAAGCGCATCGGGGCAGAGCCGCAGAGCCATCTTCATTGGCATGGCAGAGTGGACACCAAAACGGCGCGCCTCATAGCTACAAGACGCCACGACACCTCGCCGACTCGTCCCGCCAATGATCAGAGGTTTGCCCAAAAACGAAGAATTTTTGAGGCATTCTACCGACACAAAGAAGGAGTCGAGGTCAAGATGTAGGACGGCGCGGTCAAACATGAGTTTAGTTACTGTTTTATTATGTCGAAATAACCGTCTTTTTGTTGACGGAAAAGCCAACAAATCTAATAGAAATATTTGGATGATGAAATAGGTAGTTGTATTTTTAACAATCTGAACGAAATAAATCGTTGTATCGTTACTAGACTAACTTAGTTCAAATGAATCTATGAAAATCGTTAATATCCACGAAGCAAAAACTCACCTGTCTGCACTTCTTAAATTAATTCAAGACGGACAAGAAGTTATCATTGCTAAAAAAGGTAAACCTATCGCTAGGTTGACTGAATATAATCAAAAGAAAACCCCTAGAAAAGGTGGACAACTGAACGGCAAAATCAAAGTGAGCGATTCATTTGATGAGTGGCCAGAGGATATTGCAAAATCTCTAGGAATCGTTGATTAATTGAAGTACCTATTAGATACCCATATCATCATATGGTGGCTTGATCAAGAAGGAAAAACATTCCTTAAAGAAGAAGCAAAACGAATTATCGAATCCGTAGAAAACTCTATTTTCATCAGTTATGTGAGCATACTTGAAATTTCTATTAAAGTATCAATAGGGAAACTTGAAATAGATACGAATTACATAGATTTTTTAAAAGAAGACGCAATAGAGATTCTTCCGATTACAATTGCTGAAATCCAAATGCTAACAGATTTAGAATTACATCATAGAGATCCTTTTGACAGATTACTTATATGTCAAGCTATTCAAAATGGAATGACATTAATCTCAAGAGATCAGGAATTTAAAAAGTATGATGTGAAGATTATTGAGGGATAATCCGTTTATCGGACTTTGAAAAATTGCCTAATGATCTTAAACCACCTATCTTTAGCTGCTAAGCTTAATTATAAATACATTAAATCTTAGCAGTGGAAAATAAAGATTTACTTTCAAGAATTACTATTAACCCGTTGATCTGTCATGGAAAACCATGTATTAGAGGTTTAAGGTATCCCGTTCAAACACTTTTAGAATTATTGGCATCTGGAATGACACACCAGGAAATTCTTGAAGACTATGAAGATTTAGAAGAAAATGATTTACTCGCGGCATTGCATTTTATTTAGATCATTTCATTGTTCACATTATAGCATCTTAAAAAAGGAACTTACCTGCCCTTTTTCTTATACTTCGATTAATTTCACTTTTTATTTCGCTTTTGCTTTGTTTTCCGTTTCTTTGCACAAAATTTAAAGACCTAATATGGCACATCACGAAGAAGACATGAACTATGGCAAGAAAGGTGCTTGCTTCCTTAGGTTTTTACTATTCTTTGCTCTATTCATCATACTTATCATTTGGATATACCAAAAGAACCAGCAAGGCTTATAATAATCGTTCGTCAAAAAAAGTCCCTTTCTCCTATTCTGGAAGATTCTCTAGCAAGAAGCGCTTCACATTTCCACCCATAATCGCACGGATTTCCTCTTCGGCAAACCCGACCTTCTGCATTTCCTCGACCAGTAGCGCGAAGCCGGTAATATCAAAGGGCGTCATCACACTTCCATCAAAGTCTGAGCCTAGAGCCACATGCTCCACACCAACCAAGGCCTTCGTATACTGCATCGCCTTGATGATCCCTGGTATCCCTGTCTCCCCTATCGCTCCTTTAAAAAAAGCAATGCCAATCAATCCTCCCTTCGCGGCGATTGCCTTCAAGTGCTTGTCAGATAGATTGCGTGGCGAATCATAGGTTCCCTTCACACCTGTATGAGATGTGAGAATGGGACCATCATAATTAGCCAAGATGTCATCAATGATCGCCTCCGACGAGTGCGCCACATCCATGATCATCTGTTTGTCTTGCATCCGCTCCATCACCTCAAATCCAAAACTCGTCAACCCGCCACCTGACAGACCATGCGCCGAGCCACCCATCTCATTATCAAAAAAATGAGTCGGCCCCAACATCCGTACACCCGCCTCATAAAACCGATCTAAATTCCCAATCTCACCTTCCAGACAATGTCCACCTTCTACACCAAGCAATCCACCAATCACAGTTTTATCTACTTGTCTTCGCTTCAGCAGTTCTTCAAAATCTGACTTTCTTTTGACGACGATAAACCTATTATTAAATCGCGCAGCAAACCGATGGAGTTTTTTACACTGATATAAAGCCCGATTCATCAAACTAAACCAGGTCCCGACAGCCTGACCCTGACCGATCGACAAGGCTGTGATCATGTCAAAGGTATTCCCATCATTCTTATGAAAATTTTGGCCTTTAGGTGATTTTGTGACAATCGTAAATGCCTGTAGCCCAATGTTCCCTTTCTGCATGCGTTCAAAATCAACATGCCCATAATTGGCTTCTTTTGTCAAATCACGCCTCCAGAGCAACGCATCACAATGCATGTCCGCCACAAAATCCAAACTTGTGAATAAGGCCTGTGCTTTTTCTGAAACGATATATGGTCCTCTTCGAATCACCTGATTCGCATCCTTCTCCACAAGCGGAGAGGCAATCAAGACAAATAAAAAATAGACTGCCAAAAGGGCCAATAAGCTTAACAACATTGCTTTCATGAATCTTAAAATAAAATCTGAGGTTAGACACCCTCAGGAACACAAATGTACCTTCGCACTATCCATCCCGACGCTCACTTTGTTCGGTGCGAGGATTTCCGCTGCGCTCCAACTATCCACTATCTACTGTCTACTATTTACTATCCACTAATTACTCGTACCTCAACGACTCAATCGGATCTAAGCGCGATGCTTTTAGTGCCGGATATAAGCCTGAGATAATACCCACAAAGATACAAACGGACAGACCTAAAACAATCCATGGCCAAGGGATAATAAACGGACTTTTTGTAAAAATAGACACACCATTCCCAACAATGATTCCTAAAATAACACCAATAATGCCACCGATCTGGCAAATGACAATGGCTTCTGTCAAAAACTGGATGAGTATATTTTCGCGTGTCGCTCCCATTGCTTTACGTACACCGATCTCACGTGTTCGCTCTGTCACTGAGACTAGCATGATATTCATTAAGCCAATCGCTGCACCTAGTAATGTCATGAGTGCGATGGCGATTGTCCCCCATCTTAATTGGCTCGTCATATCTGTTAGAATCTGAAGGATGCCATCGGACTTTCGTATCTCAAAATCATTTTCTTCTTTCGCTGATAAGCCTCTGATATTTCGTAAGGTGCCAATCGTTTGTGCTATGGATTGATCAATCATTGTTGCATCTGACACCGCAGAGATAATTGAATAATTTGTTTTCGCATGACCAAATTTTTGTTTGCCTAGCTGCAAAGGGATATAGACTTGCCGATCTGTTCCGCCTCCCATTGAGGAGCCTTTCTCCTCAAGCACACCAATGACTTTATAGCGATCCGCATTAAGAGAAATGGTTTTGCCAATCGCCATGTCCGTCTTTCCATTGAAGAGCTGTTCTACAATATTGCTTCCTAGCAACACTTTGTGCGTACCACTTTCTGATTCTGTTTTTGTAAAATTTCTTCCTGCTTCAATATTAAATGAAGAGACTTTGAAGTAATTGTTATCAATTGCCATAATACCAATCGTCGGATTCGTTTCTTCGTCGCCGTACTTAACTGTTGATGACCGTGATCCTCTAAAATAGACTGAAACGAATGAGCCTCCCGCTTCCGTTGTTTTTTCTTTATACTTCATCGCTTGATCAAAGGCGATTGGTTCGGGTAT
This sequence comes from uncultured Saprospiraceae bacterium, assembly GCA_937959275.1. GTDB lineage: Bacteria > Bacteroidota > Bacteroidia > Chitinophagales > Saprospiraceae > CALFUK01. The sequence continues at coordinate 13,858 of CALGLU010000026.1, forward strand.
TCCCCGACGTTGGCCTGGACGACGGGATTTTAATTGTTCTCTTGCGGGTACAATTTGAAATGAATTGGCACCGATTCTGGTAAAGCTATCACTCATCGAAAAAAGGATGGCGTCTATTGCCGTGAGAATTCCCACAAGACACATGATACCTACTGCTATAATCAATAGGGTCAAAAACGATCTTAGAAAATTAGATCGTAGTGACAACAAAGCCATTTTTATATTTTCTAATAAGGTCAATAGCTATAATTTAGTTGGCAAGATACAAGTTCTTTCGTTTCTTCGTTACTCAGGCTAGAAGCCTGAGTAAATATTTACTTCAAAGTACAATATGTTCATACTAGAAGCCTAAACTACGCTAGCTACAAGCATCGTCTTTGGTAGTGAAACGCTAAAGGTGCTTCCTTTGTTCTCTTCAGAGTTTAATGTGATGTTGCCATCATACAGAGATATAGTTTTCTTACAGATGAATAAACCCATTCCACTTCCATAATATTCTGAGTTAGAATGTAGTCTCTCAAACGCATTAAATATTTTTTCGCTGTATTCTTTGTCTATCCCAATGCCGTTATCTGAAATATTGATTTTTATTTCTGTGTCTGTGTAGGTGCTTGAAATCTTTACGACCCTCTCTTCTTGATCATTATATTTCCACGCATTTTCAATTAAGTTTTGGAATACATTATAAAAGTGAGAATATTTGGCTCTGATGACTGGTAAGTCGCCATAATTGATGACCAAGTCAGGAAATAATGTTGGGTTAAAATTAGTTATCAACGTTTGACAAAGTTCATTTAAATCTATTTCTTGTTCTTCTTCCCCGTTTTCAAGATCTAGTCTATTTAAATAGGTAATTGAATTAATCAACTCTTGCATTTGGTCAATTCCTTTTTGGGTATAATCTACATATTCATCAATTTTTTGATCTGACCCATTTAGCTTTCGTTTTATTAATCCGACAAAACTGGAGATGTTGCGCAGGGGTGTCCGCAAATCATGTGACACCACTGATGTAAATAATTCTAAATTTTGGTTTTGGCTTTCTATGTGGCTATTTTTTTCCTCCAATTGCTTATTTCTTAATTCGTTAATTCGCAACGAATTTTCAATTTCATATATATACTGTTTTACTTCTCTAATCAAAATAAAAGATAAAATGGCTGAGCCTATGATGGCAAATAAATAATTTATGTACTCACCTACATAGATTCGACTGTCTGGATTTATAGCACCGTAGGTGTTCACGTAATAATAAGATGCTATAAAGAGGATAGAAATGAATACGGTTGATATGACAGCATATTTTGCGTTTTGATACAACAAGAAACTACAGGCGACAAATGTTGTTAAAATAGAATGCGCTTGAGATTCGAAGCCTGCATAGACCACTGTATAATTTATTAATAGTACTGAGTTAATTGTGATAATAATACTGCTTTGTAATTGTCTTTTCTTTGATGTTGAATAAAATGTATATAAAGCTGCACAGATTGATATGCAGAAAAATATAGCTTGACTCTTGTAATCAGTGAATAGAAATAGGACCGCATAGAATAGTGAAATACATAGCGTTAGTGTGCAAATGATATTGCATACTTCATAGGACAGTTTTTGAGCACTTGGATAGTCTTCTTCTATACCAATTTGAGACACTCGTTTGAGTAACTTCAGCATTTATATATTGCTTTCTACAATTAAGTGCAGTTAATTGAAGTGAAAATCTATCTCGAAAATAATGATTTTTGCTATTATGTAATGTCTAATCCGTCGCTATTGTACCTTATTCTCAGGCTAGAAGCCTGTGTCACTGAAAGTTAGTTTTTAATATATCGATCACATATGAATGCACTTTGCCATTTGATGCGACGACTTGATTGCCTGTCTTGTGTGTCTGTCCTCCTTGGTAATCTGACACCTCTCCCCCAGCCTCTTTTACAATGAGCATCCCCGCGGCTACATCCCAGATATTCAATTTAAACTCATAGTAACAATCAATTCTGCCTGCCGCTACAAAACACAAATCCAACGCTGCCGCTCCAAATCGGCGAATACCTCGAGCATGAAGCATCCAGTGCTCCAGTGTATTGATCAAAGGTTTAAAATTCATGTTTTTAGCATAAGGAAAACCTGTCGCCAGCACACAGTCATCAATTGATTCTTTTTGACTGACACCAATCGGACGGTCATTGACATATGCACCCTCACCTTTCAACGCAGAAAAACATTCTTCTCGCATCACATCATAGACCACACCGATCACCATCTCATCCTTATACCTCAAAGCAATACTTACCGCAAAATGCGGAATCTTCTGTAGGAAATTATTCGTGCCATCGAGCGGATCTATGATCCAGACCAAATCCCCTTCTGCCTGCTCGACCGTGTCTTCCTCTGTTATAAACGTCGCTTCCGGAATTAATTCTTGTAAGCGTTTAACGATCATTTTTTCTGCCGTTTGGTCCACGTAGGTCACCAAACTATTATGATCTTTTGTGACGATCTGATCCTCGCTAACAGCATTGAGTTCTTTTCTGATAAATAGTGCGACCTCTTCGCTTAATGTTTTTACCTCTTGGCAAATCGTCTTAAAATCCATAGTGGGGTTTTTATAAAAAAAAAGGAGTGATTAAACAACCACTCCTTATTATTTCGTTTTAATTATTCCTAGCCCATTTCACTGACAACCTCTGTAACCTCTGGCACCATTCTTCTGAGCAAGCCTTCTATGCCTGACTTTAAGGTGACGGTTGAGGACGGACAGCCACTACATGATCCTTGAAGCACAACAGTGACAATCCCTTCGTTAAAGGATTTGAATTCTATATTACCACCATCCATCTCAACAGCAGGCTTTACGCTGGTCTCAATGATATCTTTTATCTTCAATACGACCTCCGCTGTATCTCCCGTATATTCATAGCCAATCCCATTCTCTTTCTCTATCGCTGCCATCGCCTCACTAAAGCCTTCTTTCAAGATGACCTTATCATCTTCGACATAGGCTTTTATAAACTCCTTCAACTTCATCATCAGATCTACCCATTTGAAATTGAACTCTTTCGTAATGGTGACAAAGTTATTACAGATATACACGCCCTTCACGTAAGGAAAATCAAATAATGCCGCAGCTAGTGGCGACCATTCATCAGCTAATTCTCGTTCTCTAAAATCTGCAGTGCCTTTATAGAGCATCTTGTTCGTTACAAATTTTAAAGATTCTGGATTCGGTGTTTGCTCTGTGTAAAGCATAACCGGATTTGTCGTTGTAGTACTCATGAGTTTCCTATTTAGAATGATTCTGCACAAAGATAACACCTTTTAGATAAGATGTGTTTTAGGTTTCGGGGTTTTTTTGCTGAGTGGCCTATCAGAAAAAGCCTAAAGCTTATAATCATCATATCCATATCACACATTCTCCTATATTTGCGGCTCTATTTTTGTATTTATTCTTATTTAGCATTGAAGTGATTTAAAAACATATTTTTAAGATCATATTATTAAAACGAATCTGAGCATTGGCGCATACGGATAACATACAGTACTTAACAGTGTCTGAGCTATTTCCTTTGGAATTGGGTGGCTCTATTGAAGATCTTAGGATCGCCTACCATACCTATGGCACTTTAAATGAGAATAAGGACAATGTCATTTGGGTTTTTCATGCGCTTACAGCCAGCTCAAAAATTGAGGATTGGTGGGATGGGTCGTTTGGCACCAATCGGATTTTAGATACCAGCAAGCACTTCGTCATCTGTGCGAATCTGATCGGTTCTTGTTACAGCACAACTGGACCATTAGAGGTGAATCCTTTGACTGGCACTAAATACTATCATACATTTCCCACAGTGACCATACGAGATCAAGTTGCTGCCTTTCAGCTGCTACGTGATTTTCTTGATATCAAATCGATTCATATGGGAGTCGGCGGATCCATGGGAGCCTGTCATGCTTTGGAGTGGGCCATTATCGAGCCCAATTTGTTTGACAATCTATACTTATCTGTCTGCTCTGCTAAAGAATCTTCTTGGGGTAAAGCGATACACACCGCCCACAGAATGGCGATTGAAGGCGATGCGACTTGGAAAGAAGACAGAGATGATGCCGGTATACAAGGGATGAAGGCTGCGCGGGCAGTGGGGATGGTGATCTATCGTAATTATCTGTGTTATGAAGAATTTCAGCCTGATGATGAAGATACCTTGACAGAATTTCGCTCTGCATCCTACCAGCGCTATCAAGGCGAAAAACTGGCTAAGCGCTTTAATGCGTTCTCCTACTACACTCTGCTAGACAGTCTCGATACTCATAATGTAGGTAGAGACAGAGGTGGTATTCCTAAAGCGCTCTCTGGTATTAAAGCGAAAACGGTTATTGTCAATATCAATACAGATTTACTCTATCCAGCGATCGAACAACAACATATTGTGGATGGAATTCCCAATGCCATCTACGAAAGCATTGAGTCCCTTTATGGACACGATGGCTTTTTAGTCGAAACTGAAAAATTAACTGATCTCTACATTAAACACTTTGTCGAATCATGATTGTACTAAAATTTGGTGGCTCATCTGTAGCTGAACCATCAAGAATCAAACATATAGGAGAGCTTATTAAAGCTAGATTAGATCAACAGGAAGAACTATCTGTTGTATTCTCTGCCTTTGGTGGTGTCACTGACACCTTGATTGATATGGCTCAGACTGCTTCTAAAGGTTCAAGCGATTACAAACAAATTCACCATGATTTTGTCAAGCGTCATAATGATGCCTTAGCAGAACTTGTATCTGGTCCTGCATTCAACGCAGCGCAAGAAAAACTACAACTCAATCATGATACCTTAGAACAATTGCTTAGTGGCGTTTATCTCGTAAGAGAAGCGTCGCTCAGAACGATGGACTACATCCTCAGTTTTGGTGAGCGAAATTCCTGTTTTATTATTGCAGAATATTTTAAAAGTATTGGTCTCAATGCTGCATTTCTTGATGCTAGAGAGATCATTAAAACAGATAAAACATTTGGGTCGGCTCAAGTTGATTTTCCGATTACAAATGAATCATGTAAAGACTATTTTACCAAAAACCCAGGTAAAACACATATCGTCACTGGATTTATTGCTTCAGACGTCGGTGGATTGACAACGACTTTAGGTCGAGGCGGTTCTGATTTTACAGCGTCTATTCTTGCTGGCGCTCTAAATGCTGAAAAGCTAGAAATATGGACCGATGTTGATGGCGTGCTTACTTGCGATCCACGCAAAGTCTCAAAAGCCTATACTGTAGAGTCATTAAGCTACAATGAAGCGATGGAATTATCCCATTTTGGTGCAAAAGTGATTTATCCGCCTACTATACAGCCTGCTTTAGCCAAACAGATACCTATTTACATCAGAAATACCTTTAATCCTGACTTTCCCGGTACCAAAATCAGCAGAGAGTCTGACGAATCTAAAGCTCGTATCAAAGGGATGAGTTCGATGTCAGGCGTTTGTTTGCTAACATTACAAGGACCAGGCATGATGGGTATTCCAGGTATTGCCGCACGCTTTTTTGGTTCTTTAGCTCGTAAAAAGATTAATGTTGTCATGATTACTCAAGGCTCATCAGAACATTCGATCTGTGTAGCCATCAAGCAAGCCAAAAAAGCTGAAGCTATTACTACTGTCGAAGATGAATTCAAATCAGAGATTGAACAGTCATTTATCCAGACCGTCGGTGTCCTTGATGATCTTAATATTATAGCGATCGTCGGACAGAACATGCGCAAAATACCAGGTGTCGCAGGGCGATTATTCGGTGCGCTTGGCAAAGAAGGTGTCAATGTCGTCGCTATCGCGCAGGGCTCTTCCGAGTTAAATATCTCCTTCGCGATCAGCGCATCTGACGAACGCAAGGCTCTAAACCTTATCCATGATTCGTTCTTTTTGTCAAACTTGAAAACAGTGAATGTCTTTATGGTTGGTGTCGGCTTGATTGGCGGGACCTTGTTAAAGCAAATCAGTGAACAAGAGCAATCGTTACAGAAAACGCAAAAACTACAAATCAATGTTGTTGGCCTTGCAAACTCTAAGAAAATGCTATTCGTAGAAAATGGTATTGACCTTTCGAATTGGAAAGAGGGTTTAGATAATTCGCAGAATCAAAGTAGTGTAGCTGGATTTGTTGAGAATATGAAGCAAATGAATCTTCCAAATTCTGTTTTCGTAGATAATACAGCCAACAAAACCTTACCAGACATCTATAGAGATGTATTAAATCATAATATCTCGATTTGCACTCCGAATAAGGTAGCGAATTCGTCTTCATATGCGCAATACAGCTCTTTGAGAGCGATCGCACGTCATAAAAACGTGGACTTTTTATATGAAACCAATGTTGGTGCAGGTTTGCCTGTCATTTCGACCTTGCGCACACTCATAGAAAGTGGCGATGAAATCGTAAAAATAGAAGCTGTGCTGAGTGGCTCTGTGTCTTACATCTTTAATAACTGGACAGCAGATAGAGCCTTTAAAGAATTGGTATTGGAGGCAAAAGAGCTTGGCTATACAGAGCCAGATCCAAGAGATGATCTTTCAGGTTTGGATATCAAACGAAAAATTTTGATTCTGTCCAGAGAGGCGGGTCATGCTGTAGAGCCAGATGATGTCCAAGTGGAACAAATCTTACCACAGTCATCAATTGATGCCCCGACAGTAGAAGCCTTTATTGAAACCTTATCGACAGAAAATGATCACTTTAAAAAATTGATTGACAAGGCTGATGCAGAGCAAAAAGCTATCCGCTACATTGCCAGTTTTGAAGCAGGTCAGGCCGCAGTCAAATTACAGTTTGTGGATCAGGACAATCCATTTTATAGTCTGAAGGGATCAGATAATATGATTGTCTTTACCACTCGTCGATATGCAAACAGGCCTTTGGTTGTCCGTGGGCCTGGCGCTGGAGCAGAAGTAACTGCAGCTGGTGTATTTAGTGAAATAATAAGTATAGGAAATAAAAACCATTACGGGTTTAACTAATTGATTATCAACGTTTTATGTCTAGATTTGGATTAAAAGTGTTTGCTCCTGCCTCTGTGGCGAATATGGCTGTTGGTTACGACATCCTAGGCTTTGCCATTGATGGTCCTGGGGATGAGATCACTGTCATAGAAGGGACAGCGCCCGGTTTGAAAATAACATCAATTTCGGGGACAAAGAAAAAACTACCTAAGGAGATAGAGAAGAATACAGCAGGTTATGCTGCATCACAATTATTGAAGCACCTAGGAGAAGAGGGCAGATCCATTGAGATGGAAATTCATAAAAAGATGCCCTTTGGGAGTGGTCTTGGTTCGAGTGCGGCAAGTGCGGCGGCTGGTGCATTTGCAATCAATGAATTTCTAGGACAACCTTTGAGTAAGAGAGAGCTGTTGCGCTTTGCGGTAGAAGGAGAGCAAATTGCCGATGGTGCGTGGCATGCAGATAACGTAGCCCCTTCCCTACTCGGTGGCATCATTTTAATTAGAGATAATACGACACTTGATTTAATTAAGCTACCTGCTCCGGATGGATTGTATGCTTGTGTCGTCTATCCGCACATCAGTATTTTGACGAAGGAGTCAAGAGCTATTTTATCAGATACCGTAACCCTAGATCAGCATATCGCTCAATCTGGAAATCTGGCTTACTTTGTTGCCGCGTTATATCGGTTGGATTTTGATATGATCCGTCGTTGTCTGACGGATTTAATTATTGAGCCACAGCGAGCAAAACTCATTCCACATTTTCAACAAATAAAGGAGCTTGCCTTGAGTGAAGGGGCTTTGGGTTTTAGTATTAGCGGTGCTGGGCCAAGCGTGTTTGCGCTGTGTGAGAATAGCTTAATTGCAGAAACAATTGGAGAGAAAATCAAGAGCTTTTTATTAGATCAAAAGATTCAAAACGATGTCTTTGTGTCCAAGATCAATACGACGGGAACCTATAAGTATTAGTCTATGAAGTATTATAGTACAAATAATAAACAGAACACTGTTGGTCTTAAGCAAGCGGTTCTTAAAAGTTTGCCAGCTGATAAGGGCTTGTATATGCCAGAACGCATTGGTGTTTTAGATCCTTCGTTTATAGATGGTATGCGCCGGCTTACGTTTCAAGACATTGCATTTTCTGTTGCGCAGTGTATCCTTGGTGATGATATTGATGATGAGACATTACGCGGTATCATTAACCGCTCTATAAATTTCGATGCGCCAGTTCACCATTTGACAGATACTATATCTACGCTTGAACTTTGGCATGGACCTTCTTTGGCGTTTAAGGATTTTGGAGCACGCTTTATGGCTGAGTTGATGTCCTATTTGGTGAAGGACGACAAAGAACAATTAAGCATTTTAGTTGCAACAAGTGGAGATACAGGTGGTGCTGTAGCTGCTGGTTTTTTTAATGTGCCTAACATTGATGTTACGATACTATATCCTAAAGGCAAAGTGAGTCCACTTCAAGAGCTCCAACTAACGACGTGGGGTGGCAATATTCGGGCTATTGAGGTTGATGGCACATTCGACGATTGCCAAGCTTTAGTGAAAGGGGCTTTTCTAGATGATGACATCAATCAAAAACAAAACTTGAGCTCAGCAAATTCGATTAATATAGCTCGATTAATCCCACAAAGCTTTTACTATTTCGAAGCTTATAAGCAAAGACAGGACACATCAAAAGAGCTTGTCTTCGCTGTACCTTCTGGTAATTTTGGAAACTTAACTGCTGGGCTCTTAGCTAAGCGTATGGGATTACCAGTGAATCGATTTCTAGCCGCTACCAACAGTAACAATATCGTCCCACATTATCTGGCGACGACTTCGTATGAGCCTCGTCCATCTGTTCAAACAATAGCCAATGCCATGGATGTGGGCAGGCCATCTAACTTCTCCAGGATGATGGATTTATATGATAATGACTGGTCAAGAATCAAAGCAGATATAGAAGGGTATTATTACGATGACGAAGAGACTAGATTTGCTGTGAAGTATATCCATAAAACATATGACTATGTTGCAGATCCGCATGGTGCGATTGGCTTTTTGGCAGCACATCAGTATTTGCAAGATCATTCAGCCTTACAGGCTATCTTTTTAGAGACAGCGCATCCAGCAAAATTTCTCCCTGTTATGGAGCCTTTATTAGGTGATATTGATATCCCAGAGAAGTTATCCGATTTAAGATCCAAAGAGAAAAAAGCCGACTCCCTATCAAAAGAGTTTGTAGAGTTTAAGTCCTATTTGTTGAGTTAGAAGTCTTGATGTCTAAAGCATATGTTAAGGCTCGTGCACTAAAGAACATTCTCATTCTCTTGATCGTTTACTCCACGTACTGAAACAGCAACATGAAACAAATAACATTTATACTATTGGTTCTCTTCTCGTTTAGTTCTTGTCAGAAGGAAGCAGCAGTTGAGGAAAAAGGAATCACGATTAAGACACTTAAGTCGAATGGTAATAGCGAAGGCTTTGCAATAGATTTTAAGTTTAGCGAGTTTGCAGATCCTTTTAGAAATGCGCTAGACGAGCTTGGGTTGTCGGAGGATGAGAATTCTGTTTTTTCAGATTTATTCACCAATACACTTTTTGTCCTAACCACAGGAGAAGAGCTTTGTGAAGACAACTTTGAATTTGAATCCAGTGTGTTTTCATTAGCATGGTTAAATGACACAGAGGAAGTCTTAGGCACCTTTGAAGCATTTGGGGTAGTCATTAATGTGACAAATCCGGAGGACTTAGAAAATGGTTTAGAGTTTGCTGAAACTAGAGATCTCACGATTACTGTTGAAGCTGTTGAAGCCGATCAATTAGTTGGTTCCTTTCAGGGGATTGTTGGGGATGAGGTGATAGAAGGAAGCTTTGATGTGCCTAGGAAAAGCTGTATTGATTAATCTATTCTCACCCATAAGACACCTCATAAAAGTTATTACAAGAAGCGCCTGTTAGAATAATTCTTCATTTGATTGCCTATCTAACTCCTAGACACTCAGCTATTGTTCCACGTGGAACACAATTAATTACAACCATTCATATCTGCCAAAAAGGTCGCATTTTGGCTCACCTCAAATCCACTTTCCATGGATACAAAATTATTCGCTTTCAGCTCTACTAATCCCTGATCAACAAGACCATCTGACTTAATATAGTTTCTTGCTTTATAGGTATTAGGGCTGGTGGTATCATGTAAGACATAATATTCTTCACATGGATCAAGACAAGCTACAGGGTCTTCAATTATTGTTATTATTCTCGATACGGTTTGGCAAGCATTTGGACCAGTGACTGTGACATTGTAGTCGCCTGCACTGGAGATAGTTATACTATTCCCAATGCTTCCATTAGACCATGTGGCAGTATTTGAGCTCGGAATATCGATGTCTAAAGTAACTGTCTCTGAAGGACACAAGATCGTATGTTCAGTAAATGAAATCTCGACATTTACGGGATCGCAGCCAACTTCAGGTATGGTTAGCGTCTGATTAGGTAATATATCTGTATAAGTTGACTCCATCCCTGAAGGCCATTTGACGACAAGTTTATCGATATCATAATAAGTGCCAAGACCAAAGTGCTGGACAAAACTATTAGTGATTCCATAACTCTCTCCAGCCCTAACCTCCCGAATCATGACACCCCATGCTCCATGTAATTCCAATACGGCACCAACTGCAGAAGCGTTGCTCACCGTCCCAATCAAATTAACCGCTAAAAAATGATTCCTGTTCCTCGTATTGATCCACAACTTATCCGCAGTATTACTCGGCGAATTAAATCCAAAGCCATAACCCGCTATCATGTCAATAAAGCCATCTTCATTTAAATCTCCAACTGCCATCGTGTGGTTACTCCCAAAAGGATTCTGCTTCTCTGTGAATGTCTTATCTCCATTATTTTCAAAATATCGACCTGAAATTAATAAATCAATAAACCCATCATTATCCATGTCCCGCATAATACATTGAATTAATGTGCTCCCCGAAGCGACTATGCCAGACGTCGCGGTAATATCAATATAATTCCCGTCGACATTTTCGAAGAGCTGACTATTGACATCATGATTCCCAATAAATACATCCAAATCACCATCGTTATCTATATCTTGAAATTCTGCCACCCATGATTGTGCACCACTAGCTAATCCAAATCTTGCTGCTGTTTCGCTGTATACATTAGATCCATTATTTACCCAAAGCTGATTCATTCGTCGAGGGTCTGTGGTATCAGTTACACCAAGCCTACATTTAGAAATGTATAAATCTGTATCTCCGTCCAAATCAAAATCTGTCCAACAGATTCCATAGTTACCTGAATTTTGCTCTGTCGTAGGAAACTTATTAAAATCAATAATCGAGGTACCAGAGTAACTCAAGTTTCCCAAACCATCATTTACCCAGATAGTATTTGGTCCATCATCATGACAATTCATCGCATCCAAAAAACCATCATTATTTATATCTGCAATCGCCGAGCCTTGAACAAAAATTGCCGGACCAGATAAAATTGATGTTGAATAGGTACCTGCACCACTTGACTTGATATGCTTTACATCATCATAAGCACCTCCTGTCACGATATCGCCGTAACCGTCGTTGTTGGTATCACCAATCGATAAAGCCCAATTATTCCCAAAGGTGTTTCCATAATCTTGTTTAGTAAACGTATTATCAGCATTCGAATAGTAAATAATTAGATTTTGTGCGTCATCAAGAATGATAATATCATCTCGGTTATCGTCATTCATATCACTAATCCCGATTGGAGCTCCACTGTTTGTCGTTGGAAAACCCAATAAATTAGATTGGTTCACAAAAGTGGCTTGTCCTAGGCAAACTACTGAAAAGAGAGAAAGAGAGAATACAAATAATGATTTCATGGTAAATATTCTATTTCCTTAAATCTAACACTGTTTTATAGATTCTAATAATAATTTGTTCCACGTGGAACACTTTGATGATAAAAAGGAGTTCCTTTCTAGCAATAGCATTCCGTTTCATTTGCTATATTCGACCTATAACACAATTGAACATGAAGATTAAATTGACTTGTCTCCTCTGCGCACTCGTTATAATTAGTTCTGCGCAAGAGAATACGAACACAAACAAATTTCGTCAGCTAGCTGATGACCTACCTACACCTAACAGTTACCGATCTGCTTCAGGTGCTCCTGGGCACGAATATTGGCAACAGAAAGCGGACTACGTCATGAAGCTTGTTTTAGATGATGCCAAACAAACGCTAAGTGGTGAAGAGACAATCACCTACCATAATAATTCACCAGATCCCTTGTCATATCTATGGCTACAATTAGATCAAAACGTAAGGTCAAAAGAGTCAGCGACACATGCCATAAGCAATAGCAGTGTAAGTGATAAAATGTCCCTTCGTCAATTAAATAGAATGGAACCGTCCTTTGAAGGTGGTTTCAATATAGAGTCAGTCACTGGAGCTAACGGAGGCGCCATCCCATTTACAATTAACAATACAATGATGCGCGTGGATATCCCCGTCACTCTACAAACAGGAGAAAGTTTCACATTCGAAATCAAGTGGTGGTATAATATAAATAATACTAGAGAAGTGGGAGGCCGTTCAGGATACGAACATTTTGCTGAAGATGGAAATAACGTCTATTGCATTGCACAGTTCTTTCCAAGACTTTGTGTCTACGATGATAAAGAAGGATGGCAGAATAAACAATTTCTAGGTAGGGGAGAGTTTGCATTAACTTTTGGTGATTACGATGTACAGATTACTGTACCAGCAGATCATCTAGTATCGTCAACCGGTGATCTTCAAAATCCAAACAAGGTCTTAACACAAGAACAACGCAATCGACTCAAAGAAGCCGAAAAAGCAGATCTGCATCCTGTTATAATTGCAACCGCAGAAGAAGCCGAAAATCGAATGTCTGGAAATTCCAATAAGACAAATACATGGCATTTTAAAGCCGAGAATGTACGTGACTTTGCTTTTGCTAGTTCACGTCGGTTTATATGGGACGCCCTGGGTGTGCCAATGTCAGATGGTCGTACAGTTATGGCCCAATCCATGTGGACAAAAGAAGGTGATTGCCTATGGTCCAAATATTCAACAAAAGCCGTCGCACATACGATCAAATGGTATTCACATTACTTATTTGATTATCCATACCCAACTGCATGGTCTGTTGATGGCAATATGGGAATGGAATATCCTATGATGGCTTTTAACTATGGCAGATGTAACCCCGATAGTACATATTCTCAAAGAATGAAATATGGTCACATTGGGGTCATTATACATGAGGTAGGACATAATTGGTTTCCGATGATCGTCAACTCAGATGAACGACAATGGACTTGGATGGATGAAGGACTGAATTCGTTTACTCAATACTTAGCAGAGCAGCAATGGTCAAGGACATGGCCACACAGACGAGGACCTGCCAGAAATATCACAAACTATATGGGCGGTGATAAGTCTAATATCGTACCTATTATGACCAACTCTGAATCTATACCACAGTTTGGAAATAACGCATACGGTAAGCCAGCAACCGCCTTGAATATATTGAGGGAATCTATTATGGGCCGAGAGTCGTTTGATTTTGCCTTTAAAGAATATGCCAATCGATGGAAGTTTAAACATCCTTCACCAGCAGATCTATTCAGAACAATGGAAGACGCATCTGGAGTTGACCTAGATTGGTTTTGGAGAGGCTGGTTCTATACCAATGATCACGTCGATCTAAGTATGGCTTCAGTTAATTATTCAAAAGCCGGAGCGCTAAGTCCTGACGATAAAGAAGCTTCTACTAAAGCAGCGAGAGGATTACCGGATATAGCGCAAGAGAGAAATGCGACTGAGATTAAACAGACACAAGAAGAAATTGATCCGCAAATTATTGACTTTTACAGCACCTATGATCCTGCCAATGTAGATGATATTGACAGAGAAGAATACGAAGCCTATCTCTCCTCCTTGTCACCCGAAGAAAGGGCTATTCTTGAATCAGATCAAAACTACTATGAAATTACATTTGAAAACCATGGTGGGCTGGTCATGCCCATTATTCTTCAATTTGAATATGTAGATGGAACAACAGAAATCGTACGGGTTCCTACAGAAGTGTGGAAAATGAATGATAAGAAAATAACAAAAGTGTTTCCAACTGATAAGGAAGTCAAGCAAATCACGCTAGACCCATATCAAGAAACTGCTGATACAGATATATCAAATAATTTCTATCCACCAAAACAAGCTACACCCTCACGCTTTGAAATTTTTAAGCGTACACAAAGAGCTCGTGGCCAAACTGGCGGAGAAAACCCAATGCAACGAGCTAAGCGTGTTGAAAAGAAAAAGAAAGAAATAAAACCGTAGACGATTACAAACGGTTGGTGTTTTACAAGGTCATGTCGTTAGTATTGACACGTGCAAGGATTTCGCGAATCAAGCTAACTTCGCGTTCATAGATTCCTTTAAACTGCTTAGCTAAGCTGTCTTTGTAAATCACTGCAATTTTTTCGCAAATGTCATAACCTTGATGTGTCAAATAGATTTTATTAGCTCGTTTGTTCTTCTCGTTATGTACCTTAATGATTAGTTCATTTTTCTCTAAATATGAAATAATCCTAGAGACAGAAGCTGGTTCTTTCACGATCAGCTGAGCAATATCACTTTGGTTAATGCCCTGTTTGTCCATGACCTGTTCTAGTACCAACCACTGGTCATAGGATATCCTATATCCCTTATGCGAACATACTTGATTGAAGTAAGACTTTTGTTTTCTTACCGTCTCCTCGAATTGGAGTAATAATTCTTCGTAGTTAGATTTTGGCACTTTAGTAAGGTAATTGAGGGATGCAATCAAACAAACGATCTGGGTCGTCCCACCTAATATAAGAAGGAACTATTCAAAAAGTGTTAATTTGTTGACAAATCATCAATTGATTAACAAATGTAGTGTCAGTGCTCTGTCAAGATATAACTGAATCGTGCATTTGGTGTATTTTGAACATGCTCGTCGTTACAGAACAGAAACCTGCGCCTAGTTCATGCACAAACTTCTCCCAAATTCAACTAGTTAATATATACTTTACAGACCACTAATCAGAATCACCAAAGCTTATCTTCACTAGTGCTAAATTGTAGTTTTTTTGAGAGGGGACAATGATTTCTGATGAAGAGATCTGTAAAGCATCTATAAACCTCAACTTTAGATTTTGATACTCTGTACTAAATAAACTTTCGCGTTTATATTTCCCAACGCCATTAATCACATATTCACTTACCGTATTATTATTTTTAATTTCATCATTGTATAATAAGCGCAATCTGGATGGGGTCAGAAATGGAAAAAATGAAGAGTATATGCCTCCATCATCTTGGGAGAATTGCTTCTTAAATAATGTCTTTTGCCAGTGTTCTTTACCGTCTTTATGCAACGAGGTTAAAATAATGTCTTCATTAAAGTAATCTACCCATCCCCGTGCACTAGAATAAAAATCTGTTGTTGCTCTAGAAATGGCATCATAGTTATTACGTCGAGAAAACTTTCGTTGCATCTCCATAGCCATTAACAAACCACCATCGTTACGCCAAATGATATCACTAATTTGATAAAAGTTTAAACCTTTCTTCTTTCTCGAATCAGCACCATAGATATCCTGAATCAAATTCTTATCAAAGTCAACATATTCTAAATCGTAAACCGCTTGAATACGGGTTAAATCAATAAACGCGTAACAATAGCCTTGCGACCAATTCAATTTCTTTTCATTATAAAGACCAAAGAATCCTATCCTACGATTCTTCTCATCAATTGACATTTTAATGCTCTGCATGTAATTGTCACCCAATGGAATCTCTACTGTATAACCTTCTTGTCCCCTGTCAAGAACTATAATTTCTGCCGAACCGTCCTTATTTTTCCCTTTACTATTCTCTTTCTCCAGTAATAATACTATTGAACCCACATTTGTTAAAACAACTTCCGTAAGATCTTGAAATAAATTGGCGCCTTCAAAATAATACTCTTCGCTCCATGCAAGGGTATCCTTGACATGATCGTACACAATCACAGAGAGTTTATCAGAATGATCAACAAAATATAGCAAAGACTTTTTCTTATTTAAAGAATTGAGAAACTGGAAATCTTGTCCGATTAAATTCTTCTCTTGTTGTGCAATCACAATACTATCCTGCAATCGACCACTCTGGTCATAGTAAGCTGTTTTCACATATTCAACACCTTCCTTCTTCATTCCATAAAACACAGAGAATAAACTGTCCCTAACCGTTAAGCCATACACTTTGATCCGCTTCTCTTCAAATCTTAACTTTTGTTCCCACTTAAACTCTAGATCTTTATCGAATGCTGTTAAATACTTATCGAGCCCTCTATCACGATAAAGCAATATATTATCACCCACATTGCCTAATATCTCGTAAGCATAATCAGTTCGAATATTGAATTCCTTTGATACAGAAACCTCTTGAGCCTCTATTGTCAAAATCGATACCACTAAAGACAGCATAAAAATTAATAAGCGCATAACTTTAAATTATAAATAAATTAGCAAAGAAACTATTGAATTCTATCAGATGCAGGAAATTGTCGAGTGCGTTACAAACATTAGTGAAGGTCAAAACTCAAAAACGATTGCTCAAATAGCGACTGCAATCGAATCTGGACCATCTACCAAATTATTACATATCGATTCTGGATATGATGCCAACAGAACTGTTTTTACTTTTATCGGAGACTTGAAATCTCTTGAACATAGTGTCAAGAATATGTTTGATGTTGCGCTGGGCTTAATTAATATGACGACTCATCAAGGTAAGCATCCACGCATTGGTGCTATAGATGTCTGTCCGTTTATACCCATAGAAGGCATCACAATGAAGAGTCTCAATTCATGGACGCATACATTAGCTAATAGTCTTTCGAAAGATTATTCTGTGCCTATATATATGTACGAAGAATCATCCACAAATAGCTATCGAAAAACCTTAGAGTCAATTCGTAAAGGCGAATATGAAAAGCTTCCTTCTAAATTATTAGATCCGTTGTGGCAACCAGATTATGGTCCAACAAAAGGATGGGAAAAATCAGGAGCAACTGTTATGGGTGCACGTCCATTTTTACTGGCTTACAATATTAATTTGAAAACAACTGATGTAGACATTGCTCGATCTATTGCAAAACGAATTAGAGGTTCGGGTTATACTTTAGATGGTCAGACAATACCAGGCATCTTCCCATCAGTTAAAGCCATCGGCTGGTATATTGAAGAATTTGGATTTGTACAAGTGTCTACTAATTTGACTGATTACACTACTTGTTCTCTTCATACTATCTATGAAGCATGTACCTATTTAGCAAAAGACTTTGGTGTTGAAGTGAATGGTTCTGAACTCATTGGCCTTAGTCCTTTAGAACCTTTACTACTAGCTGCTAAGTATTATGATACAGAAGTGAAAAATGATAAGCAAGGAATTGAGTTAGCCATCAATAAACTAGGCTTATCGTCTATCAAACCATTTGTACCTGAAGATAGAATTATTGAATTCATGTTATAAACCAATTAACCAAGTTTCGGATTCGATGTATGACGATCTTTGTCACGTTTAGTCTTCTTATCAAAGTTCTTCTCAATGACATCTTCTAGATCTATACCCATCTGATTAGATAAACAAGTCAATACGAATAATATATCTGCCATTTCATCACCTAGTTTTTCTTTAATTTCCTCTGGTTTATGCTCTTGTTTAAAAGATTGCTCTCCATATACTCTCGCGACTTGGCGGCTCAGCTCACCTATTTCTTCCGTCAATAAAATCATATTGGTTTTCTCATCAAAATATCGAACACCATATGTCTTAATCCAATGGTCAACTCGTTCTTGATATGCTGCTATATTCATTATTCTTTAGAGTTTGAATCTATTATAATTGTAACTGGCCCATCATTTAGCAATTCGATTTTCATGTCTGCTCCAAATTGTCCAGTCTCTACAGCCAATCCAGATTCTTGACACGCCTTGACAAACATCTCGTAGATAGGTACTGCTATATCTGGCTTAGCTGCTCTTATATAAGAAGGTCTATTTCCTTCACGGGTACTTGCGTATAATGTGAACTGACTTACAACCATCAACTCTCCAGCAATATCAAGAACACTGTTATTCATCACGCCATTCTCATCATCAAATATTCTAAGGTTTAGTATTTTATTGACAAGCCATTTGATATCATCATTTGTATCACCATCGACAATGCCCACCAATACTAAAAGACCATCTTTAATTTCTGTCTTTGAAGAACTGTTAATAAGAACAGCACAATGTCGAACGCGTTGAATGACAACTCTCACACTAGATCAAATAATGTTCGCTCAGATTGAATCTCGTCATGCACATCCGGACCATTGTGTCCATCTGTTGCTACTGCATTACTTATTGGATAATAAATCCATTGGTAATTTTCAGATGGTTTTAAATAAGATAGGACTGTCTTCAGCGACGTTTCAGGGCTTAGCCAAGCATTAAACACTTCATCGGTAAGTGTGACAGGCATTTCCTTTTTTAAACTAATCAAATCACGATTAGGTGCGATGGTGACTAAACTAAAAGATATATATTCATTGTCGTCTAATACTATGGTGTCATAAATACCTGCAAAGAATAATACCGAGCGATCCCGTCTTAAGACTCTATACCACTGATTTTCGCTTTGCACATAATAACTATCTGCCGGAATAAGACATCTCCTTTGCCGTATTGGTATTCTATAAGAGGGTTTTGAAGAGATACCTTCACTATATGCATTAAATAAGTTACCGCGGTTTACCAACTCTTTTGAGAAATGAGGTAAGAGTCCCCAAACAGCATGTCTGTGCTTAATGCCTCCATCCTCAATAAAAATAGAAGCCTTTTGAAGAGGGTTGATATTAAAAGAGCGGATATGCTTAAAGTCAGCATTCTTGGACGATTGTTTGAGAATCTTATCAGCAGATACTGATAGAGAATAGCGATCGATCATGGGATTTTATAGTTATACACATTAAAGATAATACTAATTTATAAATAACTATAAATCTGCGCTTTATAATTTAATTTACTAACAATGAACTGTTGATCTCTTGTGTACTCACTATGCATAACTCCATGTTACTAAGATTACCGAAGCTTGACGAGACCTTCTACCCATTTTTGGACATGAAGCCAACAGCCACTCTTCAGCAAAAATTCAAAATACTTGTTATGTGGATTGATACTAACAGCTTCTACATATTGTTAATAAGTGTATATATATGACCTTAATCCCTTTAACCATCATAGATCAATAGACCTAACTTAATATGCGTATGTGGATAACATCTTAATATCAACAAATAAAAAGAAAACCTAGAATACTAACTAACCAACTAACACCACTAATAATAATAAAGGGGGATTTTTAAATCATTAATTAAGAATTAGTATTCACTAGAAAATTTGAACTTTCGTTTTAATTAATCGGTTTAGTTTTACATTTCATTATCATGGTACACAAAAGCTTTTATTGGATTTTCACATTAGCGCTCATAGCAATTTACTTGGTCATTCTTGCGGGTTCTATCGTGCGCATGACTGGCTCAGGGATGGGATGCCCTGATTGGCCCAAATGTTTTAATCAATGGATCCCTCCGACTGCTACAGAGCAGCTACCTGGTGACTATACCGAGATCTTTTTGGACAAGCGAAAAAGAAAATTAGAAAAGTATACTTCATTCCTTAATAGGATCGGTATGTCTGATATAGCAGTGGCCTTGAGTAAGGATCCTGACGTATTAAAGCCCGAGCCCTTTGTTGCATCTAAGACTTGGATAGAATATATCAATCGATTGATGGGCTTTATGGCGGGTAACTTTCTTTTGATTGGATTCTTTATGTCGTTCTTATTCTGGAAAACAAAGAAAAGTTATGTTGTTCTTAGTTTTCTTGCTTTACTTTTCACAAGTATACAAGGTTGGTTTGGATCTATCGTTGTCACATCTAATTTGACGCCTTGGACAATTAGCTTTCACATGCTTTTTGCTCTGTTAATTATTGCGGTCATTGTCTTACTAATAAAACAGATCAGACCGTCAAATATCCTAGAATCAACGCGAGTCAGATCGGTAGCATGCATTGTATGGCTTTTATCTCTCATCCAAATTTATTTTGGCACGCAAGTAAGGCAGGAAATAGACGTACTCGTAAAATCAGATCTGCCAAGAAGTGATTGGATTCATAGTTTGTCTTCAATGTTTGAAATACATCGAAGTTTTGCAATTCTGGTGATTCTTATTCACATTTATTTATTTGTTCAGATAAAAGATAATCTGAAATGGAGATCCTTTGTGATGTGGATGATTTTCTTGTTGATAATCGAAGTGTTATCGGGTATAATCATGGCTTACTTTAGTGTACCGCAGCTGGCACAGCCCGCTCATTTATTTTTAGCGACAGTCTTATTTGGTATGCAGTTTTGGCTTCTTCTACATAGTAAATCTACTAGACTATAAACAGGTAATTAACAATAATGTTACTTTATCAACAAGTTGTAATCTAGATATACTAATTTATTTACTCTGTAATTCATACTTGCCAACAATTACTTATAGGATGTTCATAACAGAGTTGTGGAATAAATTAGTGGTCTGTCAAGATAATTATTGAACGACTAAGTCCATTATCAAGGCTTAACGCTTTTACCTAAAATTGAATACCTTTACACGATGAGTAATGAGGTGATCAAGGAGGGTAATTTTGAGTATATCGAGACTGGTGGTGGAGATGTTACCGTTTTGATGCTGCACGGCTTGTTTGGCTCAATGAGTAATTTTGAAAGCTTACTCAACACATTCGGAAAGACATATAACATTATAGTGCCTTTGCTTCCCATACTCACTGCGCCTAAAGAAGAGGTTGGCTTAGATGGATTATTAAGTTATATCAATGCTTTTGTGGAGCATAAGAAGTTATCAAATCTTCATGTGCTAGGCAATTCCCTTGGTGGTCATATTGCACAGATCTTTGCATTAGCTAGCCCAGAAAAAATCAAGTCTCTAATTCTGACAGGAAGTTCTGGACTTTTTGAAAATCCTATGGGGAGTTCATGGCCGCGCAGAGAAAGTTATGATTATGTCAAAGGAAAAGTAGAGTCGACTTTTTTTGATCCCAATATGGCTAAAAAAGAAATGGTTGATGAAGTTTTTGAAATTGTCAATGATCGAGCTAAAGTGATCCGTATTGTCTTAACAGCAAAATCCGCATTGCGACATAATCTGGCAGACAAACTTCAAAACATAACAGTTCCAACCTTACTGGTTTGGGGTAAACAAGATGATATCACACCTTACTTTGTTGCTGAAAAATTCGATGAATTATTACCGAATTCGAAATTGGTTTTCTTGGATGAATGTGGTCATGCGGCGATGATGGAGAAACCAGAAGAGTTTAATGCAGCATTTGGAGACTTCATGAATGAAGTCAGTTAGACCAACTGTTTTATTTTAAGAGACAAACCAGCGTTTAAATATTTTTTTTGTTCATCCTCTTTAATTCTACTACATTAGAATTAACATAAAACTTCTTTTGATGAAAAGCTATATCTGTCTTCTTTATTTGTTGTGTTCTTTTAGTCTCATTTCTCAATCAAGCTTTGAGCCATTAGATGTGTTCAATTTAGAATTTGCTGCAGACCCGCAATTTTCACCTGATGGGAATTCCATTGTGTATGCACGATCGTTTATGGATGTGATGACTGATAAACGATTGTCTAACTTATGGATGACAGATGTATCAGGATCAAAACAACGCCCACTCACTTCAGGTAATGTCAATCATTATTCTCATAAGTGGTCACCTAGCGGTTCAAGCTTAGCTTATCTCTCTACAGAATCAGGCAGACCACAAATACATATGCTATGGCTTGATAACGGACAGTCTGCCAAACTTACAAATCTACAGCAGTCACCTAGCGGATTGGAATGGTCTCCAGATGGCAAATGGATTGCCTTTACCATGCGTGTCAATGCAAAAGAGAAGTCATTTGGCAATATGCCAGCTAAACCAGAAGGAGCAAACTGGGCATCACCTCCAAGATATATTGATCGGCTGGTGTACAGATCAGATGGCGCTGGATTCATCAGTGAGAGCTATAGACATATCTTTGTCATACCTGCTAGTGGTGGGACACCAAGACAAATAACAGAAGGAGAATATAACCATGGAAGTCCTAGTTGGAGTACTGATAGTCAGACGCTTTACTTTTCTAGTAATCGACATGATGATTGGGAATACCAACAACAGAATACAGAACTTTTTAACATTGATTTAGCAGGGAAAAACTTGAAACAACTAACTGATCGTTTTGGTCCAGATGTATCGCCAAGGCTTTCTCCTGATGGTAAATCGATTGCCTACTTAGGCTACGATGATAAAAAGATGGGCTACCATCATTCGAGACTATATGTTATGAATGCGGATGGTTCAAACAAGAGATGTGTGACTTGTGATCTAGATATGTCTGTTGACGAAGCCAAGTGGACCTCAGATGGTTTTTATGTAAAATATAGCAAATATGGCAATACAAAAATTGCTCATATAAATAGTAAAGGGACATTGAAGGATATTGTTCATGATCTGGGAGGCAGCTCAATTGGTCGTCCGTATGATGGTGGATCATTTGATGTGCATGCAAATACAATTGCCTATACACAAAGCACGCCGACCCAGCCAACAGAATTAGCCGTAAAGCGGGAAGGGCAAGAAATCAAACAACTCACGAATCTGAATGAAGATGTTCTTGGCTTTAAGCAGCTTGGCGAGGTTGAAGAGATCTGGTATGAGTCTTCGCATGATGGGCAGCGAGTACAAGGATGGATTATGACTCCACCAGATTTTGATCCAGCTAAACAGTATCCACTTTTGTTGGAGATTCATGGTGGACCATTTGCAAATTATGGAGACCGGTTTTCAGCGGAGCTTCAATTGTTTGCAAGTAAAGGCTATGTTGTTTTATATACAAACCCTAGAGGAAGCACGAGTTATGGGGCAGACTTTGCTAATTTAATTCATCACAATTATCCGAGCAATGATTATGATGATCTGATGTCAGGAGTAGATGCAGTGATAGCAAAAGGATACATAGATGAGGATAGATTGTTTGTGACGGGCGGTAGTGGCGGTGGTGTATTGACGAGTTGGATTATTGGTAAGACGGATCGGTTTAAGGCGGCTGTAGTGGCTAAGCCTGTTATCAATTGGTATAGCTGGGCCTTAACAGCTGATATTTCTGGAGTCGTTGATTATTGGTTTCCAGGTGTGCCTTGGGAGAATCAAGATCATTATATGAAACGCTCTCCCATCTCGTTAGTTGGCAATGTGTCAACTCCCACGATGTTATTGACGGGGGAGAATGACTACAGAACACCTATGTCTGAGTCAGAGCAATATTACCAGGCTTTGAAGTTGAGAAAGGTGCCGTCTGCGTTGGTGCGAATCCAGGAAGCCAGTCATGGTATTGCTGCTAAACCTAGTAATTTGTTGGCTAAGGTGAGTTATATTACGAGTTGGTTTGAAGAGTGGGATGTAAAGCCCTAGCTTCCTTTGGTCGCGATGTTGAATGTTGAGTTTTGAATGGACGTTAATCTTAAACCTTGACTGTCACCCTGTAATTTGGATACTATTTTAACACCCATTATCGTCATGGCCCCTAAACTTAATAATTCATCTACTCTAATTGGATTGCTTTGCTCAGTTGTTATCTAGGCTAGTGCACAGATAAAAGCTGGTGAGATGTAAGTAGTTAAATATATATCTTTATTGTAAAAATTACCCAGACTTTGTAAAGAAGTGTAAAAATCATCGTTGAAATCTGCTATCAATGATACAACTGATCCACACCCCAATTTCTTTTTATAAGTTTGATCATGATTCGCTTTGTTCATAAATTAAAAACTTAGATGGCAACAAATATTGGATTCTATACTTTGCTGATTTTTGTATGCTTACTGACTTCATGTAGAGCGCAAGAAGAGCAAAAGATTAAACAAAAAGATAAGAACCAGATCTCTGAATTTCAGCTATCTAAACTAAAAATTGATACGAATGATGTAGATCCATATTTTGTAGGTAGTTATGATTTACAGCAAAATCATGCTCCTCAAGTTATAACAAGACAAATATTACAAGATAAGACTGGTAAATTTTGGTTTGCGACGTGGGATGGTATCATCAGTTATGATGGAGAAACATTTACGAATCACACGAATCAAGAAGGACTAAGGAGGTACCGAGCTTTTTCCATATTGGAAGACGCTAAAGGTGTTCTATGGTTTGGGACTATTGGTGCTGGTGTGTATAAATATCATTGTGAAACGTTTCAAAATATCACAAAGGAAGATGGATTTGGATCCAACGAGGTAGAATGCATGATGCAAGACGACAAAGGGAATATCTGGTTTGGAACTGGAGATGGTGTGACTGTTTATGATGGGGAAGATTTTCGTATTTATACGGTTGATGACGGACTTTTAGATACAGATATTCATTCTATCGCTCAAGATGCGAAAGGAAAAATATGGATTGCTTCGACGACAGGTATTTGCATATTTGACCCCTCTGAAAAGAGGGAAGACGGTAAAATTTTTAGTGAATTAAAAAATGAAAAAGATAGGTCTTTTAACAATGTGCGAACTGTAATTAAAGATAGTGAAGATCGCATGTGGTTTGGTGGAAATGATGGATTGAACGTATACAATGGTGAGACGTTTATTAATCTTTCAGAACATTTCGTTGGATATATTTATGAGAGTCGCTCAGGTGATATTTGGTTTAACAAACCGACAATGGCTGAAAATGGAGACGTTGGTTTATACAAGTACAACAGAGGTCTGTTGCCATCTTCCTTGAGTAAAGATTTTATTGAAGAAGTTGAGAAAACCAATGACATGATTTTTGGGATTATGGAAGATAATGAAGGGGACATCTGGTATGGAAGAGTGAATGGAATAACTAAATATGACGGAAATAACTTTCATTATTTCAAGAAGTGAGGCACTCGAAGGAGATCTGAAGACTCTAACGAGTCCTCTAGACTCTACGGAGTGATGCTGAGCAGCAAAAGTGCTGGGTTTGCTTTATGCAAGAATGAGCAAAAAAAAATGCCGTATGAATTACTGTCTTATAGCTCTATTTTCAACTGACAATACATGCATCATAGCATCAGCTACCTTCTGATGTAAGCTCAACTCAACCACCCCTTACCCAAAGCTCGCCTCGAATAAAAGTAGAGCACAGCAGCAATCAACATAACGACAACCGGCATAATTGCAGCTGAGCCACCAAGTGCTGTTAATAGTTCAGTGCCAAATAAATTAAATAACATTTGCACCAAAACGAATAATAAAGAAACTAACAATACCTGAACAGCCCATTTTTTTCTCATGAGTAATCCAATACAACCTATAAGTCCAGCTAATACAGATATGGCAAATACAATATAGAGCCAAGAGGGGGTGGCATCATATAAAGGACCAAATTCTGGAGGGAGAGCAGATCTCGTTTCTGGCTTTGTCCAATAATTGTATTCGACATAATATTGGTAGGCGCCCATTAGATTCCATAGGAACCCGAGGCCTGCAATGATCCAATAACTTGTAGGAATCCTTGGATGACCTAGGTCGTCAATACTATCGTTCATGATATATATGTTTAGTTAGTGTTGGGAAGATAAGAACTTTCCGTATTAATTCTGCTTAGATGAGGGTCATATAATAATGACTAGCGCTCATGACGATTGTAACATATGCGTTTGATTGAGACATCTTTTTAGAACACATAGAATGATAGAGTACATGTGAGACGACAAATAGAGCTTGCTCGCTTAGAGAAGAAGACTAAACTAAGAGTCCATGCTGTCGAACACTTTGCTAAGGATATATTGACCATATCGGTAGTGATAAATATCCTGTACGATTAAAGAGTGATTACTAAGCGATTGGGTTTGATTTAATAAATCTTCACCAAGATGATTTATGTTGATATTATCTCCGTCTAAGTCGTAGAGTTTACTAAGTCGTTCAACATGCCAATGCCATTGCAAATCTCCAAGTCCGAAGGAGTGTCCCACACTCAATAAATATCGAACGACATCAATCTTAGTTGGATTTGAATCTTTAATAAAATTCAAAATAGTTAAATCTATTTGTGATAACGATGTCGATGAAGGCAGTCGCTCAAAATGCGAGCCAAGGACCAGATCCAATTTTGGAAAAAGAGGAGATTCAATCTTCAGGAAGCGCTTGAGCTTTGCATGCTCTTCTCCGCAGTAAACAGACCAAACCTCATCTGCGAGTAATATGGATTCTGGATCAAGTGTCTGTCTCTTTTGGTAGACATTCGGATATTCAACGATTGCCATTTCACCTAAACCCACAAACTGATTTTCTTTTTGTTGAGCAGATACATCAACTAAGCTAATTGTAGATTGTAGTTGTTTTCCTTTTAAAAAACATAGTGCTGCGATGCAATTAATGAAACAAAATAAATCATATTCAAACCAAAGGATGATTTCATCGTAGTCTTGCCAATTGACATCATCGAACTGTTGTGTAAAGTTACTATGATACTGATCTGTTGGGATCTGATACTCAGAATATAAAAACTCAGCACGTTCAGAAAAGAATGAAGTAGATCCTACATCATAAGAGCAAGGTCCACTGCACAACATGTCTCGCCATACAAAGACATCGCCCTCAATACCTGCCTGCTCAAATAAAGTACGCGTAGAATCACCGTTAAGAATATGTAATTGCTTCATCTTGGTAGTTTGTCAATGTTGAAATGACTTGTTTGATTGAGAGCACTAATTACCCGAAGCTACAGTTAATCGTTTTAGAAAATAAATGGCCACCAATAAAATAGCTATAGATAAATAGCCAACATATTGATAATTAACGAAGAGATCATCGTCTCCAATATACATAATTGCCCCACTTACAAAAGAAGCAATCGCAATCGCCAGTTGCTGCAGCATTGATTTAAAACTCATAAAGCTGCCTCTATTTGCAGTTGGAGCTGATGCTGTGATAATGGTATTCGCTGGCACCATGCGACCCACACCACCTATAAAAAATAAAGTCGTCACAAACACAGCATAGCTCACACTCACGTTTGGCAGATTCGTAATCCAAATCGTCGGAATAAACGAAAAGAACAACATGATTAAAAATATTTTGAAAAAACCGTATTTGTCAACAAACCGCCCAACAATAGGAGAGGTAAATACGGAGGCGATCCCACCAAAGAAAAATTGATAACTAATTTCTAATTGAGTCAAACCAACATTCTTAATCAGGTAGGGAGAAATAAATGGAATAATCATAAAGTGTCCAAGGATAATCACAAAGCCTGCCATTAAAGCATTCACTTGATTACGGTCAGTCAGGATTGCACCCAAGACATGTTTGAACGAACGATTCTGATTCACCTTTTCTAAATGGCCGATCATTTTCGGAAACGTGAAGTGTATCAAGATTGAAACAAAAATGGCTGCAATCCCAATGCAAATAAAGGGCAACTGCCAAGAACCCTTAACTGCTAAATACAAGCCAAACGGAATCCCGAGCGCAGAAGCCGCCGCAAAGGCTCCAGTCAAAATCCCCATGGCCGACCCTCTCTCCTTAAATTTATATAAATCACTAACAATTGACAGCACAATCGATCCCAGCACACCGCCAAACAAACCAGTCAATACACGCAGCCCTAACAACATCGGATATGACCCAGCAAAAGCACATAAGAACGTACCAAGCCCAAATCCAGCATACGCTATCATCAGCGCTTTTTTCCGATCAAAGATGTCCAAATAGAAAATAGCAATCAAACCAGAAACCACCGCACCAAGCGCATAGCCCGACACCAACAAACTATACTCCGATGCATTAATCTGAAATAAATCAATGAATATATCGCCTAAAGGCATAATCAACATCGAGTCAATAATGTGTGTAAAATTGATCAGAGCCAGTGTAAACAGAATAAAATTTCTAGACAGCTTCATAAAATCGAGCCGCAAAGGTAGCTATATAAAAAACACAAAATCTATAAATCTATAAAAGCGCTATTTTCCTTCCTTTCTTAATATAAGGTAAATCCGCTCGGTCACGTAAATCGCTAAACTAAACCGTATATTCCTATCAATAAACAATGTCCAAGGAGCGGTATTAAACACAAAACAAGTATGTAAATGAAGGAATACGAAATCATTCTAAAAGAAGCAACAAAAGGGATGGGCTTTGTGCCAAACAGCCTTCACGCGATGGCAAAAAAACCAAATATATTAGGCTCATTCTCTATGTTATTTGCCAACATTAAAGGATTTTCTTCGTCTCAAACTTCTGCGTGGACAGGCATTAAATTGGTGTTCAAAAATTTAATGTGGACATTGAAAGCGAAAAAGCAGAGCCACTTAGAGGTTCCTGCATATTTAAAAGATCTCATCGCACATGTCACTAGCAATGCTTCGGGCTGTAGATATTGCCAAGCACATACTGCACACACCGCTCATAAAAATGGTGTATCTGTAAAGAAACTTCAAAACGTCTGGGCGTTTCAAAGCTCAGACTTATTTTCAGATGAAGAAAAAGCAGCACTTCATTTTGCCAACGCTGCAGGCATGGTCCCCAACCAAGTTACTCAAGAACATCACGAAGCATTAAAGGAATATTTTACTGAAGAACAGATTGTTGAAATTGTGGCAACGGTTTCCATTTTTGGTTTTCTAAATCGATGGAACGATTCTATGGCTACTCCATTAGAAGAGAAACCATTACAGTTTGCTCAGCACTATTTATCCGATAACTGGGAGATTGGTAAGCATCAACCCTAGAAATTATGAGTAATTGAATTTGTATTAATTGGGCTCGGAGACCAATGGCGGTACGTTGTGTGGTTTATAATTTTAGCAAGGACTAGTGCTCTGTCAAGTATATATTGACTTGTTGAATTTGAGTGTAGTTTGTGAATGAACTAGGCGCAGGTTCGGTCTGATAGCCTAGCTATCAAGTCCGGTTCTGTAACGATGTACATGTGCAAAATACGCCAAAAGCACTAGTCAGGTATATCTTGACAGAGCACTAGTGTAAGAGGTATAAGTTAAAATTCTAAGTTTTATATACTGCCAACTTGTGCCTCTTGCACTAGTTCAAACTCATCGCTGGCAGCAACTTCAAGCTCTGGTGAAACCGCAGCTCTGAATAATTATAATCCATATACTGACTCAAGGGAAGTTTGTCCACAAGTGTAATGAGTTCGCTTTCTGTAGAAGCTACAAACACTGCCCACAATCTAGTCATATCCATGGACAGGGTATAGGAGATCAGTTTACCGCCCGTAAATAAATCATTGACACTCACTCGCTGGAAGGGGATAATTTCATACAATTGTTGAGGAAACGGAGAGGGCACCGAGAACTCGACCATATAGTGTTGTATGTGTTTATCTTCGCTCATTCAATAAAAGCCTTAAAGTTTAAAATCACTCGACTTTCAATATCTGTTGGTACAAAGGACTTAAAATTTAATTTAACTTTCAAGTTTATCTCGTCTTGTAGTAAGATTTCTTTTACCTCAGGTAAGGAGCTAAACATCTGCAAGTCTCCATCATGATCCAAAGGAATAAAATCCATATAGAAAACTTCAGCTTCTATACTTGGGTCAACTGCAGAAACAGCAGTGATCGATATTCTTTCAACAATACGGTAATCGATGTTCGTAAATCGCCCTGTAAGAAAACCACGATTAGCCCTAACACTACTAATATTTTCAGGCGTTGCACCCGGACTAATGGCATCTATAAAGGTTGGAATATTATTAATTTCAAAGACCCAACTCTCTAAACTATTCAATCCTGCAGGCACGACAAAAAAGGTATCTATGTCAATATCAAACGCAGCGCGCTGATCATCACCGCACGAACAAATGCACAAAGAAGTTATGATGATTAAAAATAAATGCCTCATAGCTAAAATGAAAACGACATTCGTGTTTATATTGTTGCCAGAAGAGGCTTGTTAGACGAGAGGAAATGACTAAAGACAAGTAAATGGGAGAGCAAAGAGTATCCTTAGTTGAGAACAAAGAACAAATGCGTTCGTTTGTAAAATCCCTATTAAAAGACGTGCAGGCGTTGCAATACATGCTTGAACATGATGTCTTTGAATCGGGGATAACGAGAATTGGAGCAGAACAGGAAATGGTGCTTGTCAAGAACAAAACAATGAAGCCCGCTCCTATAGCGATGGAGATCATCGAAAAACTAAAAGACAAACCATGGCTAGAGACGGAGTTAGCAAAATTCAACTTAGAAATTACATTAGACCCTAAGGTATTTACAAGTAATTGTTTCTCAGCTTTAGAAAAGGAAATAGAAGATAAACTAGCGCTTATAGCAACAGAATTAAATCATCACGATAGCTCTCTGTTACTCACTGGAATCTTGCCCACCTTTCGTAAAAATGATCTTGAATTACACAACTTAACGCCTAAAGAACGATATAAAGCCTTAATGAAGGCAATCAACAGCCAGCTGATCGGTAATGATTTTGAACTACGCATCTTCGGCATCGATGAATTATTAGTCAGACATAGTTCTCCACTACTGGAAGCTTGCAATACTAGTTTTCAGGTTCATTTACAAACAGACGCCAAGGACTTTGTCAAGCTGTATAATCTTGCTCAAACCTTAGCTGCCCCAGTTTTGGCGATTGGAGCTAACTCGCCCTTGGTGTTTGGCAAGCGTTTATGGCACGAGTCTAGAATTGCACTGTTTCAACAATCGATAGATGTCCGCACATCTCATGAACACTTTAGAGAGAGAAGTCCGCGAGTGAGCTTTGGGAGTGACTGGCTTGATGAATCCATTATAGAAATCTTTAAAGAAGATATTTCACGGTTTCGTATTTTGATTGGTTCAGATATCGCTGAGGATTCATTGTCGATGATACATGAAGGAAAAATTCCTAAGCTCAGAGCTTTACAGGTTCATAACTCTACAGTCTATCGATGGAATAGGCCGTGCTATGGTATCTCTGATAATGGGCTTCCTCATCTCCGCATAGAAAACCGGGTATTACCAGCAGGACCGACGATACAGGACGAAGTAGCGAATGCTTGTTTTTGGCTGGGTTGCATGGTCGGGATGGCTGATGAGATTGATGATATCAAGAAGCATATTAATTTTGTTGATACGAGGGATAATTTTGGCAAGGCGGCGAAGTATGGCATAGACAGTAATTTTACCTGGTTTAAAGATCGAAAAGTGACGGCTTGCGAATTGGTTAAAAATGAGCTGTTAGACTATGCGCGCAAAGGCTTAAAAATGAAAGCTGTCGACCAAAAAGATATCGATAAATATTTGGGGATTATAGAAGCCAGAGCAGATCAACATATGAATGGTTCACGATGGTTGTTGCGAGGGTATACGAAATTAAAGGAGGAGACCACAACAGATGAGGCGTTGTCAACAATCACACAAGCCATTCTTAAAAACCAAAAGGATAATAAAAAACCGGGACATGAATGGCCGATGCCAGAGGTGCACGATCTCTCAGATTATGATACCTACGATTTAGTTGTGTCAGAGATTATGATGACAGACTTATTTACAGCTCAGCAAAATGATGTCATTGAATTGGTAGCAGAAATGATGAAGTGGCGCAAATTTAAATATATGCCGATAGAAGACGCGAAAGGCAACCTTGTAGGTTTAGTTTCCTCTAAAGAGTTGATCGCTTATTTTAGTGATAAGCAAACGAAGCAATCAAGTGAAGACAAAATCATACGGGACATTATGATTACAGATCCGGTCACTGTGACAGGAGATACTCGAGTGAGTGATGCCATCCAAATCCTTCAAAAACAGAATATAGGCTGCTTGCCTGTGGTTGATGGGCCGGAATTAGTGGGGATTGTGACGGAGTGGGATATTGCACAGTTGTCGGGGCGATTGATATCCAAGAGAGGGTAGGAGAGCGAAGGCCATTTTGGCAGAATTTCTATAGAAACTTCATGTTTTGAAATGATGTCCATCCTAATGAGGATATAAATCATGTCTAGGTAGATGAGCATTGATTGACAAGAAATCTTAAAATGTTACCATAGATACCTCATTCTAAGGTGTTTATATGCTTCAATAAAATAGATATTTCAGACTTTAAAAGTGAGATCTAGTCTTTTTAAAAAGATCAAAATATAATTCGGCTATACTATTGGAGATTAAGCTAAGGAGTATTAAATTTGCAGCCGCTTACAAGCTTCCTTAGCTCAGCTGGTTAGAGCATCTGACTGTTAATCAGAGGGTCCAAGGTTCAAGTCCTTGAGGAAGCGCAAGAAAGACTGCAGTTTACTGCGGTCTTTTTTTTGTCATGGCTCATGTTTTTTAAAGCCTCTTCTCTTTACTCTTCCTAATTTTATTTCATATTCGCAATATGAAAAACGCTCTTGTTTGCTGTACCATCTCACTTCTAGGCTATTTCAGCTGTGTGGCACAAGGAGATATGCAGGATACAATCACCGAAGTCACTATCGAGGCACTCAGAATAGAGTCCAATTTTCTTAGGGTTCCCATGCATGTCAGTCAGATCGATGTCAAATCTATCCGCGATCTGAGCCAACAGCTCTCTTTACAAGAGTACATCTCACAGGTGCCTGGCGTGTTTAGCCTCAATGCGACGAATTATGCTCAGGATTTGAGGATTTCGATTCGGGGCTTTGGGGCAAGAGCTGCGTTTGGCATTCGAGGGATTAAGCTTGTCGTCGATGGTATCCCAGAGACGACTCCAGATGGACAAGGCCAGCTAGACAATTTGACTTTAAACACCATTGATAAAATAGAGATTATAAAAGGACCAGCATCTAGCTTGTATGGCAATGCTTCAGGAGGTGTGATTCATATCCAAACCACTGAAGACTTTCAGAAGCCATTTGTGGATGGAGGGATCACGTTTGGCTCATTTGGTATGCAACAATATCAATTCTCAAGTGGCTTGAAGACAAAGCAGACTCGACTTCTTTTTAGTGGTAATCATGTGAAGACGAATGGCTACAGAGACCAAAGTGGCATGAAGAGTAGCTCAGTCGGGGCTAAGCTGATACACGACTTCGCCAATACTTCGGAACTTAAATTTGCAATTAATTACACGAACAGTCCACAAGCAGATGATCCAGGCGGCATTAATGCAGAACTGGCCGCTGCTAATCCTCGACAGGCGAGAGACCGCAATGTGTTGTTTCAAACAGGTGAAGCCATTAGCCAACTTAAATTGAGCACTCATTATGAAACACCAATCAGTGATAATATGCATTTTGAGTCGTATGGCTTTTACTCAACGAGAAACTTTGAAGGCTTACTTCCTTTCGAATTTGGAGGATGGGTTGATTTGGATAGGACATATTGGGGAGCTGGGGCTAGCTTGACTCAAAAAATAATCAAGAGCAATGCTGTTTTTACAGGCAAATTGGGGATTGATTTAGCTTCACAGGCCGATGACAGGCTTCGCTATAGGAATCTAGAAGGCACAAGAGGTGATCCAACACTTGATCAGTTAGAGTCATTTGATAATTTCGCTGCTTATTATTTAGGACATACGAGTCTGAGTAAATGGGATTTTACAGTTGGATTACGATGGGACAATAATACCCTCTCGGCTGAAGATCGCTTTTTAGCGAATGGTGATGATTCTGGAGAGATTAAACTCAATGGCTTGACATCCAGTCTTGGATTGAATTATGCGCTGCGAGAAAACATGTCTTTATTTATCAATGTAAGAGAGAGCTTTGAAACACCTTCGTTGAGTGAATTGTCCACCAACCCTTCGGGGACTGTGGGTTTTAATGAAGACATAAAAGCTCAAGAAGCAGTAAATGTTGAGTTAGGCGTAAAGTCAATGTTTGGTAAAAACAAACATCTTGAATTAACAGTATTTCATATATCGACAGAAAATGATTTAGTACCCTTTGAGTTAGAAGAATTTCCAGACCGAGCCTTTTTCAGAAATGCTGGCTCGACTAGTAGAACAGGAATTGAGCTATTTCTACAATATCCGATTACAAACAATTTAACGTTTACAGGTAATTACGCATTTTCCGATTTCACCTATTCTGATTATCTGGTGAATGATAATCAATTAGATGGGAATCGTTTACCTGCCATTCCTCAGGATGTTGGCAGCTTGGCCTTGCTGTATTCCAAAAACAATCTTGACATCAAAGTCCACAGTGAGTTTATCGGACAGCTCTTTGCTAATGATGCGAATAGCGTTGAGTTAGCCTCGTATAATCTGACCAAGCTGAGTGTTAGTTATGCGATTAACAAGAATGGCAAAACGTTCAAGCCATTTTTTGGAATCAACAATTTGTTTGATACCGCTTACAATGACAATATTCGAATCAATGCTTTTGGGTCTAGATTTTTTGAACCGGGGCCTGGGGTGAATGTGTATGGTGGGCTGCGGGTGAGGTTGTGAGCTAAACGACATTGGACTCCTGCCCTCTCACCGTTCTATTTGCTTATTCCTTTTTTCCAGGCTTTTAAACTCTTGTAACTCGCATTTAAAAGATCACTTCTTTTATTTGATACATCTGATTCATCTAAATCCTTAATCAATTTTAAAATTGACAAATAGTTTTTGAACCCTGTTTGATATTCTTGAGTGCTATGAATTTTATCTAACCACAGCAAAAATTTAGGAGTCGTTTTTTTCTTAAAGTCCTCAAAAAAATCTAACGCATAGTTTAAAGATTCTCGATCAGACCATTTATATTTATCGTGATCAACTACATCTTTGTCTAACAATAGGTCGACGACATAGAGATTTAATTTATTTAGATTGATAAGAGATGTTTGTGCCAGTTCGTATTTTTTCACATCTACGTAGGTCACTGCTGCATTCAATTGAAAATGAGCATAAGTATAATCACCATCAAAAATTTTATTAAACCAGTTTAAATATCTGTTTGTTTTAGAATAGTCTCCTATTTAAAAGTACATCTCTGCAATAGAATACCGGAGTCCAGAACCATCATGATAACCGCCCCACTGTATTTTTTCTTGCCTTAGAGCCTTTTTAAACGTATCAATTTTCTTAAGTTTCCGATTTATTTGAGCTTCTGTCATGGTATCAATATTTTTGAATGGCCTGATAAAGTTTATCACCAAGTTTTGATTTCTTCTATCAATTTTGGATTCATATTTTGGATTTAATTGATTGTGGATTTCACAAAGAGGACAAGAGGTCTTTTTGCTCAACACGAGTGTCTAACACAGCTCTCACCCTTCCGTGCTCCTACTTTCTCTAGCGGCTAAACAACCACAACCGCCCGACACTTCTCTTCCATCCAAGCCGCTTCTTCATCCGACAACAAAGGAGCAACATCTCTATACACACGCTCATGATAGGCATTTAACCAAGAGATCTCATCAGCGGTCATTAGGGCCATATCAATTAAGTTAGTAGCGATGGGAAACACTGTAATGGTATCAAATTCTAAATAGCCACTATCTGCAGATTCTACAGTAACAACTAGATTTTCGATGCGAATGCCATACTCACCATCTTCATAATACCCTGGCTCATTGGACGTAACCATGCCTGCCTTGAGAGTAGTATTGGATCGCGAACTGAGGCCTGGCGCAAAGCCCTGCGGTGGTTCGTGTACATTCAGAAAAAACCCAACGCCATGTCCTGTGCCGTGTAAATAATTCAAGCCATGTGCCCACAAATGCTGTCTCGCCAAAACATCTAATTGACCTCCAATTGTACCTTCAGGAAATTTAGCCCGAGCTAATCCAATATGACCCTTAAGGACACAAGTATAACTTTTACGCTGTGCGGCAGTTGGTTCAGAAAACGAAACAGTTCTGGTGATATCTGTGGTCCCATCCATATATTGACCTCCAGAATCAAGCAATAGCATGCCTTGATTTTTGATGTGAAGACAGGTCTCATGTTCGGGTCGGTAATGGACAACAGCTCCATTTGATTCGTAGCCGACGATGGCAGAAAAACTTTCTCCATGATACAGGGCTTGGGCAGCGCGAAAGGAGGCTAATTGTTCAGCAACTTCAGCTTCTGGTACGTCTCTAGACAAGAGTTCTGTTTCGAGCCACATATAGAGTTTACACAGCGCAACGGCATCCTTTTTCATGACTTCTTTAAAATGTGCGAGCTCTGTCGTATTCTTAATCGCCTTCATATGCATCACTAGATTGTCTCCATGCTTTATGCAATTGGGCTTAACCGATGAATATAAAAGATCATTGCAACTGGATTTATGGATCAAAATGGAGTGCTCTGCATTGATGTCAGCTAAGGCTTGATCGATAGATTGGTAAGGGCGCAAGTCTACATGGTCAGCCGCAAGATCCTCTTTTAAAGAAGCAGAAAGCTTCGTTTCATCAATAAATAGAATAGCATTGTCTAGTGTAATGATGGCATAACTCACAACGACGGGATTGAACGAGACATCGCTACCACGAATATTAAATAACCAAGCGATATCATCTAATGTCGTTATCAGATGCATTAATACAGCTTTTTCTTTTAGCTCGACGCGAAGTCTATTTAGTTTATCGATTCGGCTTTCTCCAGCATATTCGATGGGGTGATCTATCACCTTGGCTATTGGCAGAGAGGGTCTGTCTGTCCAGATGCTTGCAATCAAATCATGATCTCCATTTACGCTTAGCTGCTTCGCTTTCATGCGTTTACGCAGGCCTTCTACTTGTACTACAGAAAACATAGCTCGATCAATACCGACTACCTTGTCTTCGGATAAGTGGTCAACCAACCAATCTTGATATTCGGGGGTACCCTGACGAATGATTTTATGCAATACAAATTCACTATCCGCTAATTCTAATTCTGCCTGTAAGAAATAGCGTGAATCTGCCCATAAGCCTGCATGATCTTGTGTCACGACAGCGGTGCCTGCAGAGCCGGTAAATCCTGATACCCATTGCCTACTTTCCCATAATTCTGCCACATATTCGCTTTGGTGAGGGTCTGTACTTGGGATGATATAGGCGTCGATGCCTGCTGTTTTCATAGATTTCCGAAGAGCAGCAAGTCGGTCATTTATACTCATGTGTTTAAATTAAAATGTATAAATAATTGAATATTAACTTAATTTATATTGCTTTTTTGAATAATATGAATAATTTGGCATCATATTTGAAAATTATATAGATACGTCTATAATGAGAACTAAGATAGCTACTATCTGTTTATATTATAGCGATTCCAACTTGTTCCTAAATTATCGATTTTAAAAAATTACAAGATGTTAAAGCAGAGTTTTAATCAGAAAATGCTTCAGAAGTTATCTCCCCAGCAGATACAATTGATGAAGCTGTTACAAATACCAACTGCAACTCTAGACCAGCGAATCCAAGAGGAATTAGAATCCAATCCTGCACTTGATGAAGGAGAGGAATTTGACGAGGTCTTTGATATTGAAGAAGGTGTTGGTGAAGAGAAGAAGGAAGATGAAGAACCTGTCGAAACAATTGAACTTGACGATTATTTGCAAGAATACATAGATGACGATCCGATCAGTTACAAGATGAAAAGTGATGTCTATACTGTTGAAGATGAAAAAACAATCCCTATCGCCGTCCAACAATCATTTCATGACCACTTATTGAATCAGATCGGTATGTTGGATTTTGCCAATGAAACTGATGAAGCAATTGCTGAGCAGATTGTGGGCAGTATAGATGAAGATGGTTATTTAAGACGAGACATAGCATCCATTGTTGATGACCTGATGTTTTCTCAAAATTTGATTGTTGAAAAAGAAGATATCAATCGGATACTCAAAAGGATACAGCAAATTGATCCACCAGGTGTTGGGTCTGTTAATTTACAAGAGTGTCTTCTGAATCAATTGATAGCAAAAGATAGAAAAGCTTATGAACCCAATGCGACGATAACGTTGGCAATCGTGATTCTAGAAAAGTATTTTAATGAATTCACAAAGAAGCATTACACCAAATTGCAAAAAGCACTTGAGATTTCTGAAACGCAACTTAAGGATGCAATAGATGAAATCTTGAAATTGAATCCTAAACCAGCAAGTGGGTTTACGTCCGGGTCATATAATAGTGCAAATTCAATCCAGTATATCATGCCTGATTTCATTATCGTCAATCGTGATGGTGAATTAGAGTTAAGCCTTAATAATCGTAATGCTCCAGACCTTCGAATTAATGATGGTTACATGGACATGCTAAAAAGCTATAAAGACACCACTAGAGGCAGACGGTCGACTAAGCAAGAGAAAGAAGCGATCATGTTTATCAAGCAAAAAATTGATTCTGCCAAATGGTTTATTGATGCGATAAAACAACGTCAGCAAACATTGTATAATACAATGTATACCATCATGCAATTTCAATATGACTTCTTTCGCACAGGCGATGAGCGTAAGCTAAAACCGATGATCCTAAAAGATATTGCAGAGATCACAAGTTTAGATATCTCTACGATATCAAGAGTGGCGAATAGCAAATTTGTACAAACAGAATATGGCACGAAGCGCCTCAAAGATTTCTTTTCAGAATCATTGCAAACGCAAGACGGACAAGAAGTCTCCACATTTGAAGTCAAGAATATATTGAAGGATTTAATTCTCGATGAAAATAAACGCAAGCCATTATCTGATGAAAAGTTAAAAGACTTTTTAATGAAGAAGGGTTACAATATCGCTCGCCGGACAGTTGCTAAATATAGAGAGCAGTTGAATATCCCTGTGGCTCGATTGAGGAAAGAACTTTAAATTTAATGTGGGAGCCGAGCGGACATCCCGCAGTGATCTTAGAGAATAGCGGAGTTCGATTTTGCTAAACCTGCCTGTCCGGCAGGCTGGCTACTTGGGAGGAGTAATCTTCATAGTTTGCTAAGTCCAAGGTACTTTAGTGCCTTGAATCTTTAGGTAAGAATTATTTAATGAAGGCAGTATTTGTAATCGGATGAAAAACATAAGACTCAACTTGAATCTCTTCAGCCGATCGCAGAGTGGATCGGTTCGTTCACTATGAATTGACATTTAGTTAATTCATTTCTGCTGCCGGAGAACCATTAAGTTATACTCAGACAGTTTTCAGTTTTTACGGGAATAAGAATCGCTTACCACTAAAAACAATAAGGTCGCAAGGTTTTAAATTAAGTTTTGAGCCATACGGTTTCAAAATGATCTGATACAGTTGAAGTTTCTGATGTGTAACTCATTCAACATCTGCCTGCCGGCAGGCTCAACATTCAATTAAACATACCGCTCATCTAAACTAAATTTCTCAGGATATTTACCATTGATATTTTTATAAAAGGCATGGATGACTTTCATGTCCGCATCGAGATCTCCTGTAGGATGGATCATACCTCCAATGCCGGCCTCCTTCTTTTTATAATCAAGATAGCCGAAGCATAATGGGACACCTGCTTTTAAGGCTGTGTGATAAAATCCCATCTTCCATTTGGTGCGTAGACTCCGGGTGCCTTCTGCCGCAACTACCATGGCAATCTCATCTCTGCTATTAATCACTTCAGCCATTTGATCAACGTAGCTAATACGCTTTAAGCCTTTGGGACCGTTTCTATCTATTCCAACTCCACCCAATGGTTTTGTAATCAATCCAAACGGAAACTTTGTCCAATCATCTTTGATTGTAAATTTCATAGGAATACCTAATACGCCCATACCAATTAATAAATAGAATGCGTCCCAGTTGGTCGTATGCGGTGCTGCAATTAAGACGCATTTGGTCGCCTCTTTGGGATACACAGGATTAGCTGTCCAGCCACATAGTTTTAATAACAACTTTGATAATCCTTTACGCATATCTAAAAATTGAAAGGCCAAAGATGGTAGATAATTTTCTAACGAGGCCAGAAATCTTAGTATTCATAATTTTAGGATGAAAGCTCACGGGCTGTCTGTTGGCTATTTTAAAATGTGGTTTTGTAGATTGGAGTACAAATTGGATTATAAATAGCGTTCTTTCAAGATCGCCATATGGTGATCTTCATGTCCAGCAATCATGTAGGCTGTCGCTATCGGTGTAGCCAATAAATTACTTGCTTTGCCTTCACGAATACAATCTTCATCTCGCATGTTAGTAAACAGATGAAACGATGATTGTCTTACAGAATGATATTCTTCTAACAATGATTGGCTCGATCGCTCTGCAGCAAAGGCATGATCCACATAAGGATCCTGATCAAATCCTGGTAATGCTGTTGCATCACCTCTGCTAATGCGCAAGGCTCTATAGGCAAAGATTCTTTCTGTATCGATGATGTGAAGGATGACATCTTTAATCGTCCATTTTTCCGGTGCATATCTAAAATCCCATTGTTCGTCAGTGAAGCTAGCATAGACTCCACCAAAATCAGTCTCTTGTTCTCTCAGGACTTTACAAATATCTGTGTCTTGAATGCGGCTAATATAGGTCTCGCTATAGCCTTCAAATTCAGTATTTAAGGGTCTTCTCATTAACATATCTCAAATTTGGCTCAATTTTTTCTATTATTACGTTTCATAGCGTATTTATATCAATTTCTTATTGCAGAATCATTTTCAATAAGAATTTTGCTAAACGCAAGGAAGAAGTATATATTTGCGCTCCCTAATGGGTGATTAGCTCAGTTGGTTCAGAGCACCTCGTTTACACCGAGGGGGTCGGGAGTTCGAGTCTCTCATCGCCCACCATTAAAAAGCTGCGAGTTTTCGCGGCTTTTTTTTATGTCTCCTTATTACTTCCGAATAACATTATCCCAATAACGGATCTCTGATCTTTTCAATGTCAGAGGTATACGATTGAAATTCAATCATATTGATTTGGGGTTGAAAACCCCGAATATCCGTTTGTTAATTTGTGATTCGAGATTTGCGAATCAACAAACCGGATCTCTGATGTTTTCAACGTCAGAGGCATACGATTGAAATTCAATCATATTGATTCGGGGTTGAAAACCCGCGAATATCCGTGTTTTCAACGTCAGAGGTATACGATAGAAATTCAATCCTATTGATTTGGGGTTGAAAACCCCGAATATCCGTTTGTTAATTCGTGATTCGAGATTTGCGAATCAACAAACCGGATCTCTGATGTTTTTAACGTCAGAGGTATACGATAGAAATTCAATCCTATTGATTCGGGGTTGAAAACCCGCGAATATCCGTGTTTTCAACGTCAGAGGTATACGATTTGAAATTCAATCATATCGATTCGGAGTTGAAAACCCCGAATATCCCGTTCTATCATCATGGACAATGGTCCTTCGTCTTTCTAAGATATCATCCGCCGAAATGCAGCCTTC
Source organism: uncultured Saprospiraceae bacterium (assembly GCA_937959275.1). Lineage (GTDB taxonomy): Bacteria > Bacteroidota > Bacteroidia > Chitinophagales > Saprospiraceae > CALFUK01. Next base: position 55,261 of record CALGLU010000026.1, read on the forward strand.
AAAAACGGTAGCTTTTCAAACGACCCGATAATTTTGAAATCTTCTGCCAGCGACGTCTCTCCATCCAAAAAGGAAAAAATCTGTTGTATACTATTCTTAGCATACATAGCGTGAAAGATCGTTGGGCCTAAATGATTTTCCTTATCAAGTACATCTAATAGGATGGAATCCAAGAGCCTGGTTTTTGGATTCAGCAACTTGTGATCTGGAGCACGATCTTCTTTTATGTTTTTCAGAATAGCCTTCACATATTTTTCTATGTACTTAAAGGCATAGCCAGATGATGGCCTCACCCAAGAACCTGCAGTCCCCATCTTAGTAATGCCCTCCTGCCTTGGCTGATGAAATGGATAATTCGTCATTGGAATAACACCTTGTTCTACTTCGTGAATGCGATACGCTTTATCCGACACATAGGATTTGATATAGTCTGTTAAATAGTGATCATACTGAGAAGAATCATCGAATACTTCTTTTGTAAATAAAGTAAATTCGATTAAAGCTTTTCTAGATGATGTTGGCAATACATAGCTGAAGCTCGTACTATCCTCGTGTTGTAGACGAAAATCCATCATGACGAATTTATCTTCGTCAAACACATCTGTATCAAACTCTATGACCCAACCTTTAAAATGCTGAAAGAGGACGATGTATTTGTGTGCTGCTGTTGCTAATATGTCTGGTGCTAGACGGCTATCAAAACAGTGTGGACAGGTAAACGTATGTTCATCAAGCACAACTTGGATTTGACCAGTATCCATTTTATTAATTGTCTTGACGTCTCCTTGAATCCAGTCAACTTGCGGATGTTTAGAAAGAGTCGATTTGGCATAGTCGTAAAAATCTTCGCTGCGCAATGACTTATACTTATATGGGCTGAGCTCTAATGCGATACTGTCCGATTGTTTTGTATAAAAATCTGCTTTACTCCATGATTTGTAAATAATGGAATCCCATTGTCCGTCACCGCTTTCCCAAAATGACCAGGTTTTATCGTTATTTGTTTTGGAGTCTTTATCAAGTAAAAGAATTTTTTTCTGACTGAAATAATCATCACCAACAAACGCCAATGCTAATTGCAATCCCGATGCCCCAGCGCCAACAATGATATAATCATACTCATCTTTAATCATGTTGGGGTTTTAGTTTCGATATTGCTTTTAAAGTTCTTTTTGCTCGACTTTTAAAACCTGCACTGGCATCATATGTCAATTCATTTTCTAATATATCTTTAAGTTCAAAGGCTAACTCAGGATATTTGTCAACAATTTTTCCCAATACCGTCATTGAAAAGCAGCGAATCGCTATTGCCTGTTTCCGATCGATGAGATAGGCAAAACATTTATCCATCAATGGTCCTTCTACTGATTCAGGGATGTGGATGTCCTCAAATATCCGAATCGTATTTCTAACAACAGCATCGTGTTTTGGCTTGTCCAGATTAGACACCAGTTTTGCTAAATAGGGCTTGATGAGCTGAGGTTCTTTTAAGCTGATATGCAAGACTGGCCAAGCTGCCCGCTGATTGTATCGCCATTCATCATGAAAGAAAAAACTCATCAGCGTCTTCATCTTCGCCGCGGACTTACCGACATAGTTGATGATTTCATCTCGAATCACTCGACTGTGTCCTGCATCTAAATAATCTTGTATGTCCTGCTTAACGCTCACCGCCCAAAGATTAGAAATTATAGAATCACTTTACTAACTTAATGCAATGAAAAACCTTTTTGTCCTTGCATTTTTAATTGCGTCTCCTTTACTTCTTGTTAGCCAGGATTATTTTTATAAAGCCTATGAGCCTTTTGATCAAGCGATCCCAAGCCCTGAAGAGTTTCTAGGCTACCCAATTGGCAGCCATCACACACGTCAAGACCAAATGGTCGCTTATCTCCAAGTTCTTGCTGACGCCAGTGACCGAGCTTCACTCATTCAATACGGAGAAACCTTTGGCCATCGCAAGTTAGTCATGCTCCAAATCGGCACCCCAGAAAGCATCTCCAATCTTTCTGAATTACAAGAGCAACATATCGCGCAACTTAGTCCTAGCATTACAAAAGCTGGAGACAATAATCTGCCAGTGTTTATCAACCTAGGATATAACGTCCACGGCAATGAACCTTCCGGAGGTGAAGCCGCGCTACTTACTGCTTATACGATGGTTGCCTCAAATCACCCTGACATTAAAGCATACCGGGATAATGCAGTGATCTTTTTAGATCCTGTCATCAACCCAGACGGTCGCGATCGACATACTCACTGGGCAAATATGTTTAAAGGTACGCCCAATGTCGCAGACCCTATTGATGTCGAGCACAATGAGGGCTGGCCAAGAGGTAGGACGAATCACTATTGGTTTGATCTCAATAGAGATTGGTTACTTGCTATCAACCCTGAAAGCCGTGGTAAGTTGGCCTGGTATCACCAATGGTATCCCAATGTTGTCACAGACTTTCATGAGATGGGGACTAATTCGCATTTCTTCTTTGAGCCGATGAAAGCGAATGGCTCTAAAGATCCAATTATGCCGATTGAAAATTATACGACGCTTAATGACATGTTTGCTGAGGAATTTAGTGCGGGCTTGGACGATATTGGCTCGCTATATTTTACGAAAGAGGTCTTTGATGGAACGTATCCTGGCTATGGGTCTTCGTATCCTGACTTGCAGGGTGGGCTTGGTATTTTGTTTGAGCAGGCGAGTTCGCGTGGGCATGTCCAAGATCGGCCGACTGGCCAACTAACCTTTGCTTTTACGATTCGAAATCAATTTGTGTCAAGCATCGCAACGGTCAAGGCGTCAGTAAAAAACAAAGGATATTTACAAAGCTACCAGCGCGACTTTTTTACATCGGCCACCACTAAGGCCAAGTCGAGCAGAGTGGGTGGTTATGTGTTTGGCGATGCGTATGATCATCAGCGAAATGTTGCTTTTCTAGACAAGCTACTCCTTCACAAAATAGAAGTCTATAAAACGAAAGGAGATGACAATTCGTATTACGTCCCGACGAACCAAGTCCAATATAGAATGGTACAAAGTATGTTTGAAACCTATGATGAATATCAGGATAGCGTGTTTTACGATGCGTCTGCGTGGTCTGTGGCTAACTTTTATAACATGCCATATAAAGAAGTGAGTAGCAGATCCGCTACTGGAGAGCAAGTCACAATGGATGATTTAATATTGAGTGCGCCACCAGTTGTCAAAAGTGAGTATGCCTATATGGTCTCTTGGGATGCTTATAATGCACCTGCCTTTTTATATAACATATTGGATCAAGATATACGAGTCAGTGTAGCTCAAAAGCCGTTTACAATCGATAGTGGAGGTACCAGCTATTCTATGTCGTATGGATCGTTAATTATACCGGTTGCCTCTCAAGATATTAGTTCGGCTGATCTACATTCAGTGATAGCGAAGGCTTCTGCAGAGTATGGGATTGAAGTCATTACGACATCGACTGGTTTTGCTTCATCAGGGATTGACTTGGGTAGCCGCTATGTTGATCCAATCACAAAACCCAAAGCATTGATGTTGACTCACGGGAGTGTGAGTTCTTATGAAGCAGGGGAGGTCTGGCATTTATTGGATCAGCGCGTACACATGCCAATCACAAAAGTGGCTTCAGATCGATTTGGTCGTATTAATTTAGAAGACTATAACACACTGGTGCTGGTATCAGGTAATTATAGAGAATTAGATTCTACAGACATTCAAACAGTGAAGGCGTGGTTATCCAAAGGAAATACGTTGATTGCAACTCGAACGGCTACACAATGGGCGATTCGAAATAAAATCGTAAAAGAGGAAATGGTCAAGGAACCCAAAAAAGAAACTGATAAGGAAGATGCTGAACAAGTGAATGAAGAAGCTGTTCTTAGGAAAGCATATATACATGCAGAGGAGGATTTGGGTCAAGAGCGGATTGGAGGAATTATTTTACAAATTGATTTAGATATCACACATCCCGTAGCTTTTGGTTATAGAAACTCTAAAATTCCTGTGTATCGCAACAGTACCGTTTGGCTGAAACCAAGCGAAAACCCGTATGCGAATGTTGGATTATATACTGAAGATCCTCACATTGATGGGTTCATTTCGAAAAAGAACATGGATACGTTTCTGAAAAAATCTGCTTCAATTGTGGTGAGCCCTGTCGGTCGAGGACGAGTGGTGCTCTTTGCTGAGAACCCTAATTTCAGAGGATCTTGGTATGGTACAAATAAGTTATTTCTCAATTCTTTGTTTTTTGGAGATAAGATCAATGTACCTGACTAAATGGCTTCATCTTGAATAGAATATAATTGCTTAATAATCTGCATATGTTATTAAAGCCTTAATCCCCTATTCTATAGATTAGAATATACTATCTTGCAGTCTATCTCAGCAAATATGCTGATCCTCTGCATTAATAGATTCAATCTACAATTTTATCCAAGTTTGGATTCGTACACTGGTATTCAGTGTTATCTTATAAATTAAATACATTACAATGATTGCATTGCATTTTACATTTAAGCGTGTTGTTGCATGTTGCCTATTTATCTGTGCTACTCTTATGATGAGCGCACAATCCGATACTCGGATGGAGTTTTTTCCAGCTACTGATCATCATTATGCTGGACTCAGTGTCTTTTCTACAACCACTGGAAATTTTGAACAGTTTTATGTTGAAAACGGCGCTTGGGTAAAAAATAATTTTATACCACAGCCAACTCTTAGCATAAAAGGAGGAGACTATAGAATGAGTTTTACGCCTGGGACGAATCTATTATCTGATGGATTATTTGTCTATTCAAGAAATTCAGGAGAATTCGAAATTCTCTATTTAGAAAATGGTGCTTGGCAAACAAACCCACTTCTCCCTGGTGGGAAAATTGCTTTTGGAAGTAAAGCGATGGTTTTAGAATTTCATTCCGCTAAAGATGGCGAAGTGGCATACATGACGGCTTATTCTGTTGATGGTGAAAAATTTGGCATCTATTATGTCAATGGTGAAGAGTGGGTAAAAAGTGATCTTTATCCATAGTAAAACATCAAAAAAGTAAAGTTGGAAATGGGGTTCAAAATAGGACTCCATTTTCATTTTTTTAATACTGAGCACGCCAACCAATTACGTCAACCAATAACGCCAGCTAGTAACAACTTAGTCCCTTTCTCAAAGCACAATGTTTTACGATTTTACTAAAGGATGACATGGCAAAATATATATTCAAATTTTAAAATTGATCAACAGGTTCAGCTATTTATCCTTTGAAAACTGATTCTATTCAGATTGGTGATAGAATTGAAAATGTAGCAAAACACAATGCCAAATTATTGCATATTAAAGTAATAGAACTTAAAAACGGACAAGTAGGAAAAGTCAGACAAAATTATTCGTATTGATTATTTTACTTGCTGCAAATAGTCAATTTCTACTTACTAACTCTTCACAAAATTCCTTTATAAATTGATCGCAGGTAAATACATATTACCCTGATGAAAGCCATCTAGCTCACGGTGATAAACATGCTCATTTCCTAGATATCTTATTAAAATTAGAACATCTAAACATGTATCTTACAATGGTAACTTACCATGATGAGACTACTACATCTATTTGCTGCCTTACTTCTCGGATTAGCCATATGCGCTCAACCAACGTTAAATGAAATTTTAGATGCGCCTTTTGCATCAGATATGACTGTGACCAAGGATGGCAAATCAATAGCCTGGGTAGATAATACAGCTGGCGAACGCAATATCTTCATCGCTTCAGGAGAGGATTTTTCCTCTGTCTCTCAGTTGACAGACTATGTTGGTGATGAAGGAATAGCATTAAGTAATCTAGCATTCACACCGGACGGAAATAAGCTAGTGTTTGTACGCGGCAACTCAAAGAATAGAGAAGGTCAGCCCGCTAACCCTGCCTTGCTTCAGCAAAATACAGAACAAGTTATTTTTATACAGCCTTTAGTTAGGGGAGATAGAATGAATATATCTTCTGGCACTCAGCCGAGGCTTTCTCATGATGGCTTAACTCTTGCCTTTATCAAGGGTGGTCAACTGTGGACAACATCGCTCACAGATAGTATGCCTGATCCGAAGCAATTGTTTAAGACTCGCGGCGGTCAGTCTGACATTAAGTGGAGTCCTGATGATAGTAAAATAGCATTTGTAAGTCGGCGAGGAGATCACTCCTATATCGGCGTTTATGACCTCACAAAAGAAAAGTTAGCTTTTATGGACCCATCAGTTGATCGGGATTTTTCTCCAGAGTGGAGTTCTGATAGTAAGATGATTGCCTTCATTAGAAGCCCTAATGCTAAAGAGGTGCCTCCCTTCACTCCACAAAGGATAGCGCATCCTTGGAGTATTAGATTGTTAGAGATAAATAGTGGTAAGGCGCGTGCTATTTGGAAAGCGGATGAGGGTATGGGCTCTTCATTCTTTGGACAATTTCCAGGCGCGGCACTCGAGTGGGCAACAGGAGATCAACTTATCTTCCCTTCGGAAAAAGATGGGTGGATGCATTTATATGCTTTACATATTCCAACCGGTCAAGCGACTCTGCTAACACCTGGCGATGGTATTGTTGAGGACTATCATCTGACTGAAGACAGGAGCTCTATTTTATTGACCACTAACATTGGAGATCTGCATAGACGACATATTGGTCAACTAGACTTGGCATCTAAAGAACTAGTTATGTTGACAAGTGGCGAAGGCGTAGAGTTTAGCCCTCATCAAACACATAATGGCCTTGCCTTCCTCAAGACGACAGCACAACATACTTCGAGACCAGCCGTGCTTTTGAATGGGAATGCACAACTGATTGGTAATCGCACAAACGTGTTTGAAAATCAAAGAGTACCTGAACTAGTAGAAATCACTGCAACCGATGGTAAGCCATTCATGGCGACTATTTTTTACCCTGACAATTATGATAAAAGCAAGGAATACCCTTCTGCTATATTTTTACATGGCGGTAGTCGCCGACAGATGCTGCAAGCTTATCACTATAGTGGATACTATAGTAATGCCTTTGCCCTTCAACAATATTTTGCCAGTCAGGGCTACATCGCAATGATGATCAACTTTCGTAGTGGCATAGGTTATGGTACCGAATTTCGTGAGGCAGACAACTATGGCATTACAGGAGCTAGTGAGGTCTATGATCTGATAGGTGCTGGAGAGTATCTAGCAGCTAGAAGCGATGTAGACCCAGACCGTATAGCACTATGGGGCGGCAGCTATGGCGGATATCTGACAGCACATGGACTCTCTAGGAGAAGTGATCTTTTTGCAGTAGGTGTAGATATTCACGGGGTTCATAACTGGAACACAGAGTTACCTACATTCGCTCCTTGGTATAATCAAAACCACTACCCAGAAATAGCAGCCTTAGCATTCCAATCTTCTCCAGAAGCCTATCTAGATGGTTGGGAAAGTCCGGTGCTGTTAATTCATGGAGATGACGATCGCAATGTTCCATTTTCAGAATCTGTTGTTCTATCAGAACAGTTAAGAGATCGAGGAGTCTTTTTTGAACAACTGATATTTCCTGATGAGGTGCATGGATTTTTACTTCATGATAATTGGGTGAGATGCCAGGAAGCTACCTTTGAGTTTATTAATAGATATATAGGAGTAAAATAGTCGCCTAAGCTATAACTTAAACTCAATTCTGCAGACTACTTCTTCACAAAATTTCTCAATAAATAGATCGCCGGTAAATACATATTCCCATGATGAAATCCATCTAATTCGCGGAGATAAACATTCTCATTTCCTGCTACTTTCATCATCCGCCACATATAGGCATTTTCTTCATAACGACCTAGGAGTTCCATCTCTCGATCGCCAGTGATAAATAAGATTGGTGGTGTATCAGAGCGAAGGTGAGCCATTGGCGCATAGCGATCAATAGTTGGTGTCTTACCATCTATGCCTTGCTCATCACGAACGGTAAAATGCGTGATCGTATGTCCACTAAATGGAATCAAACCTGCCAGCTCATTGGGATGAATATCGTATGGCTGCAAATAACTTGTATCCAAGCCAATCATCGTCGCTAAGTAGCCTCCCGCAGAATGTCCGGAGACAAATATCTTATCTGCACGACCACCATATGCTTCAATATGCTTCATCACCCACGCTACGGATGCAGCTGCATCTTCAATGTAAACAGGACATTTCACCTTGGGATAAAATCTATAATTCACAGCGGCAACAGCTAAACCTTGTTCTTTTAATTCTTCGGGGATGAATTTATTGCCCGCCTTGAGGCCACCACCATGAAACCAAACGACCGTAGAAAAACTGTCTACATCTGTTGGTACATATAGATCTAATCTGCAGCGTTCGTTTATATAGTCATCAGTAGCTTCTGTGTCTGATCGATATAAAATATTCTCAATTGTCTGATACGCTTCTTGAGCACCGCAGTACAAGGATAATATTAAAAACAGTCCCAAAAATAGAGTTCTCATTATGTCTAAATTTTAATCAATATAGTGGAATTTCAGCTTATTGCTAAGCTTGTACAGAGAGATAGAACGTCTTGCATCTCGCGGCTTAAAGGAGCAGTTATTTTAATTTGATGGTGCTCTGGATAAGTGAGGATTAGTTCTGTCGCACATAAGCACATTGTATTCATGTCAAACTTATCCTTCCACAATTTATTTTGCTTGTTACAACCATGTGGTCTATCTCCAATAATGGGGTGAAAAACATGAGCCATATGTTTTCGCAATTGATGGAAACGACCCGTTGTCGGTTTTAATTCAACAAGGCTATAGCGCGAAGTTTCAAATTTGCCGAAAGGCACGTCAATATCTATATGTTCCAGTAAGCGATAATTCGTTTTTGCTTCTTGTTGTTTATCATTATGAATAAGTGCATAGTCAATACAACCAGCCTCTTCTATAAAACCACGTACTAAAGCGATGTATGTTTTTTCTACCTGTCGCTCCCTGAATAATTGTTGGACATCTTGATTAGCCGTTTTGGTTTTGGCAAATAATAAAACACCTGCGGTTTTGCGATCGAGTCGATGGACGGGATAGACGTGTTGGCCTCCGATTTGGTCGCGCAGCATTTGTACTGCAAATTCTGTGGCGTCTGTTGCCATCTTTGTGCGGTGAACGAGGAGACCATGGGGTTTGTGTATGGCGATGAGGTTTTCGTCTTGGTATAGGATTGTTAATTCCATTTGGTGTTGAGCGTATGTACTGTTGAGGCTCATCTTTTTTTAAAGCTTGAGGAACAAAATAGGATATAATTTTCAATTTCTGCTTAAGTCATAGAATAGTGTAATATCTCTCGAAAACAGAGGACTTAAACTTGTAAAAACCACCCAAATGGGCAGGGCTGCACACTTCTAATTTATACATATATGATTTAGTTCAATAAGGTCGTAGCATTTGTCCAACCTATTTGTAAACTTATTAATCGCATACTTAATGCTTTTATAGTCATTTAATCTAAAAACATTTATTACAACATTTCTGAAGACTGAAATATTTTCGCTCAATTTCATACCTTTTATCATGCCCTTGTCTTCATTTAGGATTTTATCCTTTACCCAGTGCAGACAGTTTTCGATTTTCCAATGGTCCCTTATCTTTATATTGTAAAAGGATGC
>CALGLU010000027.1 GCA_937959275.1 uncultured Saprospiraceae bacterium
GCTTTATCAGTTGTCGATGCGATGAATAATCTACCTCAAAAATGGACTCCTGGTAGACAGAGAGGAAAAAATGTAAAAGTACTCTATACGCTTCCTGTCCGATTTAAGTTGGAAGGGTAGTCTATATAGAATATCAAAATAATACGAGCCACTCAAAATTAATTTTTTGGGTGGCTTTTTTTATGAGGGATTCTGAAGCTTGACTTTTATAAGGGATTCCTAAGCTTGACGAAGGGAAAGAATGGAAAGCCCGACAAATTATGAGCTTGCCAATCCTTGCAGGCTTGGGAATCTGATAGGCTTGGAATCTCATTGAGAGTAGCGGCTTTTTTTATGAAACATTATGACTCTTGAATTAGATTCATATTTTAGATTATATCTTTTAATCTAGTTGTCATTTTATGGAGAATAGAGCTGACCCAATCAAAGAACTCAAGACCTTACATTTAGCTCTATGTATTGGGGCTTTACTGATTGTCCTAATTTGTCATTTTTTCATCAGGTCGATTGAATTAAATGGACTCATGGATACCCTGAGCTTATTTAGTATAGCAGGACTCTTGATAGCTGTGCTTAATGTGCTTTCCGCAACGTATTTGTTCAATAAAAGAACTGAGGAATTGGGAGTGGATATAAATTCTGAGAACCTAAATGATTATAGAGCTGCTTATGTTTTAAAGTGGTCATTAATAGAGGCAGCAATTCTAATTAATGCTATGTTTTATTTCATTTTGAATGCCGATCCTATCAATATTGTTGTGTCAATTTTACTCTTGCTCATACTTTATTTTAGTAAGCCTTCTATTATTTAACGGGAGGAATCCATCGCTCAAGCTTTGTTATTATTTCAATCTGATATCGCCTTCCAGATTGCATCCTTAAGTTCTGTAAGGCCTTGTTGAGATACAGAAGAAAAGAAAATCACGGGTAGATCATCTGGCATGTCTTCCATCAACATCTCTTTGAGTTCATCATCAATCAAGTCTTGTTTTGAGATCCCTAATAGCCGAGGTTTATCCATGAGCTCTGGATTATACTTTGAGAGCTCGCTGAGTAAGATCTGATATTGATCAGAGATACTATCCGAATCTGCGGGGACCATAAAGAGGAGAGCAGAGTTTCGTTCGATGTGACGTAAGAAGCGCAAGCCTAAGCCTTTACCTTGATGAGCATCTTCAATGATACCTGGAATGTCAGCCATGATGAATGACTTACTGTCTCGATAACTAACGATACCCAGATTAGGGATCAGCGTTGTGAATGGGTAAGCTCCTATTTTGGGTGTGGCAGCAGAGATGGAAGAGAGTAGGGTTGACTTACCTGCGTTAGGGAAGCCGACTAATCCTACGTCAGCAAGTACTTTTAGTTCTAATATTTTCCATTCTTCTTTACCATCTTCACCAGGCTGTGCGTAGCGAGGTGAGCGGTTTGTTGAGGTTTTAAAGTGTTCGTTGCCCAGGCCTCCACGACCACCAGAGACTATAATAATCTCTTCACCATCATCTAAGATTTCGAATAAGACTTCTTCTGTTTCGGCATCTTTAGCAATGGTGCCCAATGGCACATCTAAAACAACATCTTCGCCAGAGACGCCAGTGCTCCCGCTACCACCACCTGACATCCCATGCCCAGCAATCACATGTTTCCTGTATTTGAGCGAGAGGAGAGTGTAGAGTTGTTTGTTGCCTCGTATGATAATATGTCCCCCTCGTCCACCATCACCGCCATCAGGTCCGCCTTTTGCAGTGAGTCGATCTCTACGAAAGTGAGCAGAGCCAGCACCGCCCTTTCCAGATCGGCAATTAATTTTAACGTAGTCAACAAAGTTTTTTTCGCTCATAATGTGAATGCAAGATACAGTGTTGGAGTTATGAATGGAAACAAAAAAGACCGGACAGCTAGATGCCGTCCGATCTTAAAGAACAGTTTATGGGACGTTCGCTCTTTAAATAGAATCTAATTCATCGGACAATCGTTGAAAAATATCGTCGATTGACCCAATACCATTTATACGTTTAGATTTATTGGCTGCTGCGTAAAATTCATAAACAGGAGCAGTCTCTTTTTTATATATATCGATCCGATTGCGAATGACTTCTTCGTTGCTATCATCTGCACGGCCCGATGTTTTGCCTCTTTCTAGTAGACGTGTCACGATTTCATCATCCTCAACTTCAAGTGCAATTAATTTGGCAACAGATTCATTTTTGTCGCCTAGGAGTTTATCTAAAGCTTCAGCTTGATTAATGGTTCGTGGGAAGCCATCAAAAATAAATCCTTTGGCTTCTGGGCTCGAATCTACCTTGTTTTGTAGCATCCCAATTGTCACTTCGTCAGGGACAAGTTGTCCTTTAGACATATATTCTTTTGCCTTTAATCCAAGTGGTGTGTCATTGCCCATCTCATACCTAAACAGATCACCAGTAGAGATTTGGACAAGACCGTATTTTAGTTCTAGCTTTTTTGCTTGTGTGCCTTTACCTGATCCTGGTGGGCCAAAAAGTATAATATGTATTCTATTCATCTTTGTCATTGTTTGCTCAGACTTGAAGTTAAAAAATTTGGCGAATATCTGTTTGAGATAGTTGATCATCTGTGTAATATATCTCGAACACCAGCAATTCTAGGCCTCCAGTATGAGGAATTTAGTATTTCATCTTTGACGACACCTCTAGATGATGTGCTATGTACAACCCATAAATTATCTTTTTCTGCTTCGACAACAATGCTAACGTGAACGACTTTGCCTTTATTCTTAAAAAAGATCAAATCACCGGGCTGTGCTTCTTTTAAGGATTTTGATTTTCCTTGAGTCGCTTGGTGTCTTGAAGCTCCAGTTAGGGTGACACCATTTTCTGTAAAGACATGAGAGGTAAACCCAGAGCAGTCAAAACCTTTGGGCGTTTTCCCTCCATAGACATATTTTATGCCTTTGTAATCCATAGCTGAGTCAATAATGCTCATGCGTAATGGATCTTTTTTTGCGATAGTCTTGGGGTTAGCATTTACTGCCGTTCTCGTTTTTGCCTTTGTCCTTCGTTCAGTACGATCCTTGCTTACGTCCTTGTTTAAGCGAATAGACGAACAATTCGACAAGGAAAAGCAGATCAGCAATAAGCCACCGAATTTCAATAAATTATGTGATATGTACTTCACTATGAATAATTAACACATTAATAATAATTATAATGTATCAATAATTATTCCAGTCTTTTCGGTTTTAAAACTTTATGAGCGTCCTTATTCCTTTGGAGCTTCAGCATCACCGTCAGCAGCAGCATCACCGTCAGCAGCAGCAGCAACTTCAGCAGCTTCAGCAACTTCAGCAGCTTCTTCTTCAACACTTTTAAGAGCTCTTGGTACATTGACACTAGCCACAGGAATATTTCCAGGACTCATGACTTCAATGTCGTCGGAAACTTCTAAATCCTTCACTCGGACTGCCATGCCCAAAGTAACATGAGAAATATCAGCTACCAATTCATCTACCAAATTCTCAGGTGTTGTTTTGATTCCAATGTTTCTGATGGACTGAATTAATTTGCCACCCTCACGAACACCAGGCGATGTTCCTTTGAATCGGACAGGGACCTGCACTTTAACAGGGACACCCTCTTGTAATTTGATAAAATCAATATGCTCGATTGCATCAGTTACAGGGTGAAATTGAATTTCTTTTACAATGGCTTTATGCTTTGCTCCGTCGATATCGAGTTCTGCAAGCTTAAAGTTAGGTGTATAGATCAAATGTTTAACTTCTCTAATCGTTGTGCTAAACGTATGAGTATCCTTTCCGCCATACAAGACGGCAGGTATACGACCTGTTTTTCTCAAGGCTTTGTTGGCTTTTTTGCCTGTTTCTGTTCTTGTTTCTGCCTTAATGTTTATAGTTTCCATTGTATGTATTTTATAAAAGGAGTGCAAAGGTACTAATATCACCTGCAAGTTCAAAATAGTAGAGCGAAATAGTTTTGGGCTTTATTCGTCGACAAAAAGAGCTGCAATCGAGCGAAATTCATGAGTATTCCGAATGGCTCTCGCAAAAAGCTTGGAACTATCCAATACTGTGATCTTTGAAGAGCTCTGTTTTAGAGGTATTGTATCTGTGACTACGAGTTCAGTCAAAACGCTGTTTTCTATGTTTTCCAAGGCATTTCCCGATAAAACAGGATGTGTACACATAGCTGTCACACTTTTCGCCCCTTTCTCTATCAAAGCCTCTGCTGCTTTACACAAGGTCCCTGCTGTATCCACAATATCATCAATCAAGATCACATCAGCACCATTCACTTCTCCAATTACAGTAATCGCTGCGACTTCATTAGCAATTCTTCGTTCTTTGTCACAGATGACTAGATCTTTTTGAAAGTACTTGGCAAAGTGCCTTGCTCTTTTTACACCACCTACATCTGGTGAGGCAAATAAAACATTATCGAGATTTCTGGTTTTTAAAAACGGAATGTAGATAGCTGGGCTTTGTAAGTGATCTACTGGAACATCGAAAAAGCCTTGTATTTGATCAGCATGAAGATCCATCGTCATGACACGATCTGCTCCTGCAGATTCCAGCAGCTTCGCGATCACTTTAGCTGATATCGGTACCCGTGGTTTATCTTTTCTATCCTGCCTGGCATATCCAAAATAAGGAATGACAGCCGTGATATAGCCAGCCGATGCTCGCTTAGCCGCATCAATTAATAAGATGAGCTCTAATAGATTATCGGCTGGTGCAAATGTCGATTGTATGAAAAAGACAGTTGCCCCTCGGACACTTTCTTTAATGACTGGTTGCATTTCTCCATCATTAAATTTATTGACTTCGACTTTGGAAAGAGGATAACCATACTGATCTGCAATTTTCTCAGCAAGATATTGAGAGTTGGTTCCTGAGAATAATTTGATTTCAGCCATTGGTTCGTTGTGGTTCGTCCGAGTGGCAAAAATAAGAAAATCATTTTAGTATGGATGAGATTGTCAGTTTAAATGATTTTAGCATATGTCGTTGATTTTGCAACATTGCAATTTACGGTCAAGACCCATTGTTATTGTTTTGGGATGCAATGGGTCATAACCATTGGAGAAAGGACATTGGCCCATGGTATACAGGCTAAATGATTTTGAAAAAACTACTTTAGTTTTAGAATACATATGTCATGTTTTTGAGACCTTACATATGATCTTTCTGAAAATATTTACTAAACAGTAAATACAACACTCCGCAACTCAACCACGCTGGCAAAGTCAAAAAAGACAAAAAGACCCCTTGCGAAATAGAGATGAAGTAAAACACACCAAAACTCAATCCCCACGCCAAAAAAACTGAAATATTAAAGGAGATCCCAGCCTTCTCTGCATAATGTTTGACAATCCCTGCCTTCTTGGCAAAGAAGTGTTCAAAGACGATAATGGCTCCCACTGGCGCTAATATAAATCCATACAAAGCGACAAAGCCCAAGAGCTTCATGGCAAAAGCAGGGAAGAGTCCTGCGATGGTTGCTATACCTCCTGCTAATAAGGTCATCCAAAATGTAGATGCCTTTGGAAGTATCGCTTGAAAGGCAAGCCCTGCCCGATAAATAGTTGGATTAGCCGTTGTCCATCCAGCAATAATCACTGCCAGTATCCCAAAGACACCAATGGCGTTGTAAGCCAAGGGACCTGGGGCAACTGGAGGCGCTTCATTATTAGCTAGAAAACTTTGTGCTTCAGGTGATTGGACATATACGGCGTATAGTAAGGCGGCTGCAATCCACGCCATATAGTGACCAACATACATACCGGCAGCTGTCGTCCATCCAGCTTTTGCACTCTTGGCATATCTAAACACAGAAAGATCTGACATGCCAATATGCATCGCCGCATTGCAAAACCATGACCACATGACGACATGCCAAAAGGTGTATTTAATTTGTCCTGGGAATGGCTCTGAACCAGTGCCCCAAATATTCCAAAAATCTGAAAGGTTCTTGACACCTAACTGACTCAGTGCAACAATGCCACAAGCCACAAATGCCAACACGATAATCGGGGACAGCCAATTGGACACTTTCGCAACTGTATGATACCCCTTAGAGGCAACTAGTGAAATCACGGTGCCTATCACTAAGACGATAATAACCCAAGTGATTCCATTGGGCATCGTATCAGTCAGCTTTGGCATTTCCATCCCAAAGGGAATACCAACTGCTGTTGCGGACACAGTGATCATAGCTCCTGCCAAAAAACAAAACAGCGCTCCATTTGCTACGTTATAAAATGTGACTAATTTTTTTCCGCAAATTTTTTCCAATTGATAGTAAAGAGTCAATCGATGATTAACAGCTATTTCGGCAGTGAGGAATCGCCAACACAATACGGCTAAAAAATTTCCAATAAGGAGTCCAACAATTAAGTCAAATGCACTGACTCCTGTGGTAAGAAAAAGAGGCCCAATGACAAACTCTGTTCCTGCTGCATGTTCGCCCGCATACATCCCTAAAAAACTTTTCCATCCAATGGTTCGAGAGTTTGGAACAGCCTCTCTTTCAAATTCTTCGGATTGCTCGTGCTGATGCTTTTCGTCTGCCATTTTGATTTAGGTTGTGTTAAATGTTATGCTTTGGATTCTGTGTTTTTAATACTAGCTATTTTGACATGATACTGCATTTGCATGACGTTCTTCACGGGTTTAGACGTATTTCTCATGCCATAATTTTTTTTAGATTATAGTTGTCTTGGAGAAAGTTCTTACTAAGATTTTCTTCGGAGATGATCATAGCTGCGCCGAGAGCAGAGCCAAGGGGTGAGCTTGTTGTAATTATGCTCATGTTGTCGAAATGTTTGGCTAGTAAGCTTACGAAAATCTCATTATCGGCAAAGCCACCATCTATGTACATTTTTGAAATTGCCGTTTTGCCAATTGCTCTCTCTGCGGATTGAATTTGTAATTGCATGAGCTCAATCATTAATTGATGATAGGCTTCCTCAAAGCTTTCAAATGTTTCAATAGATGATTCTGTTAGCTTAGTTGGGATGCTCTCCCATTTAAAATGGTAGTCAAAATGTTCAATCAGCTTATCATAAATCGATTGATTAAATTTTATGTTCAAATGATATCCTTTCTCCTTGTCATAAACTTGGCATAACTTTTTGAGCTGAATCTTGTATTCATTACCTAAGAATAGCCGTGTGGCCTTGACTGTATTTCCAGAGACTTGCATAAAATTCAAACTGTCATGTTGCAGATCATCGTCACTCAATGATTCTGTACTAAATGGATTTAAAGAAATACTCCAGGTCCCTGTGGATAGCAGTAAAAATGGAGAATTATCAGTTTTAATATACGGAATTAATGCGGCAGAACTATCATGAATGCCAATACCAATATTTATGTTTTTGCCTACAAGCTGTTTAGTTATCCAAGTGTTTGTTTTTTTAATGGCAGGTAATTTCTTATCGATCTCTTCTTCATAGACCCATTGGTGATAGTTGTTGTTTGAATAATCCCAGAGCATGGTGTGACAGCCTATCGAAGTATACTCACTGAATGGAATTCCCGTAAATAAAAAACTTAAGTATTGTGGAAGGTGGAGTGACCAACGGATCTTTTTATAAACTTCAGGTTTTGCATATTTCAAATAATATAATTGCAAACCAGAGTTGAGCATTTGTAGTGATGGTGAGGCTGTCTGTCTAGCAAGCGATAGTTCAGATCCAAATTTCTTATAAAAATCATCCAAGATGTTTTTTGGGTATGGTTTTAAATAATTATAAAGTGGTGTGACAAGTTCGCCATCTTTATCAATGTGTACAAAGCTGGCTCCATAGGTAGAAAAATTTAAACCAATCACTTCAAATTCATTGGATGTTAGAATAATGCTTACTATTGTTTTAATCCATTTGGTAATAGAGCTCAGATCATCACAAGGATCGCCGTCGTCATCTTGTATTTCATCGATCCGAATATATTCTGTGTATACTTCTTTGTAGTGTTGATCAAAAAGAAAGAACTTTTTATTTGTTTTTCCGATATCGAAGACTGCAGTGACTTTCATGCGCTAGTATAATTTACAAGCCACTTGCCGTTGTTTCTAATCCTCTTGTTTCAATTAACGATTCCCTGATTTGGAGTTTTCTATAACAGGCAATCGGGTCGATTGCGCCGCCTGAGCGTTTGCTTGCCTCTTGGACCAAAGGACGTAAATCGGTTCGATATGCATCTTGTAAAAGCGATTGCGCCTGAGTGACATCGTTCGCTGCTCTATGCTTTTCTAAGTCAGCGTGGTTGACAATTAATGCCTGCGCGTAGGCAAGTTGGATCGCTTCTAGGCTTTGCATCAAATCTTCTAGTGGGTCTTTGACATTATGGCTCGCATCTATCATCCAAGCTAGGGGCGGATTGTTCGCATCATTGTTATTTATGCCATACACCAATTCATTAAAGATTAAGAAGAGTTGGTATGGTTTAATACTGCCTACAGTCAGGTCATCATCTCCATATTTGCTATCATTAAAGTGGAAGCCTCCCAGTTTACCGCGCCACATTAATGTTGAGACTATTTGCTCGATATTGGTATTGGGTAGATGATGGCCTAGGTCGACGAGGCAATAGGCATTTTCGCCACACTCATTAGCTAATAAATGAGAAGTACCCCAATCCTGAATGACTGTACTATAAAAATTTGGTTCGTAAGGTTTGTATTCAATATAGAGTTTCCAATCCGCCGGCATGTAATTATAAATTTCTTTGAGACTGTCTAGCGTTCGAGATAAGGCTTTTCTGAAATTTAATTGTCCTGGAAAAGAAGAGCCATCTGCTAACCAAACTGTCAAACTTTTTGAACCCAAGGCCACACCGATATCAATCACCTCTTTATTATGTTGTACAGCCAGTGATCTGACAGCCTCATTCGTATGACAAAGTGATCCATGTTTATAGCTATTAGATTGACCAGGCTGATCTTGAAATGTATTTGAATTAACAGCGTCAAAGACGATGTTGTGGGAGGCTGCTAAGTCTTTTATTGCTTGTGGATTTTCTGGAATATCCCAAGGAATGTGGAGCGATATAGCGCCAGCTGATTGTGTCAATGCATGGATGATGCCGACGTCCCCAATTTTTTCTTCTAATGTAGAAGGTTCGCCACCCATAGAAAATCGTCCAAAGCGCGTGCCTCCCATACCCAATGCCCAACTTGGAATCGCTACTTGAAAGTCTTTAATTTGTTGAATCACATGCTCTACATCGATGCCTCGCTTAGCTAGCTGATCCCCAAGAAACTGAAATTTTTCACGATGACTTGCGATGCATGTCTCATTAAACGAGTTGACTTGTGCAGGTGCAATTTTCATAGTAGAGTGATTGAAAAGAATCAGTCATCCAAAGGACATCTGACTCTACAAATAAGCATAAAAAAACTATCTTTTTAAATCTAACTACCTAACAAAAGCAGTTGCCATTCCTCCATCTACATTAATCGTGTTGCCTGTACTTTTATCTAAAATAGCAACAAGAGAAAAAACAGCATTGGCTATATCATCGGGTAGAATAATTTCATTAAGTAAGTTACGCTTTGCATAGTGCTCAGGCAAGTCCTCGACTTCGACTCCATGAGCCTTAGCTCTTCCTTCCGCCCATTCACCTTCCCATATTTTACTGCCGACGATGACCCCATCAGGATTTACCGTATTGACTCGGATATTGTCTTTACCTAACTCTGCTGCCAATAATCTTGTCATATGCTGCTGCGCTGCTTTAGCCGTCCCGTAGCCAACATTATTCGGGCCAGAGACAAGTCCATTTTTAGAGGCAATGTTTACAATGCAGCCGCCAAGACCTTGTGCTCGTAAGATCTGAACACCTTGCTGAGCCATTAAAAATTGACCTTTCACGAGTACATTTTGGAGTAAGTCCCAATTCTCAAGGGTATGCTCCTCTAAAGGCTTTGAAATGGCGAGTCCTGCAGAATGGATTATAAAATCAACGCCACCAAATTCTAAGCAAGCCAGTTGGTATGCGTTCTGAATACTTTCGAGATCAGTCACATCACAAACGGCATATGCTGAGACATCTTTATCGTAGCTAAGATTAGCAACTTCTAGCCGTTCCTCGCTGACATCTGTTAAGAACACATTAGCTCCTTCTGCTGCCAGCTTATCTGCGATGGCCTTCCCAATGCCACCACCTGCGCCAGTGATAATGGCCACTTTGCGAGACAATGGTTGTTCAGGTGGCTGCCTTTTTAATTTATCTTCTTCTAAGAGCCAGTATTCGATATTGAACGCTTCTTGACGAGATAAGGCTGTATATGCTGTGATGGCTTCAGCACCACGCATGACATTGATCGCATTGATATAAAACTCTGCGGCTACTCTCGCTGTCTGTTTATTTTTTGCAAAGGTAAACATACCAATGCCTGGATACAGAATGACAACAGGGTTAGGGTCTCTTACGGGTGGACTATTGTGATGTTTGCATGCTTCATAATATACCAAATAATCTTTACGATATGCTTCAAAAGCAGGGAGAAGTTGATCCTTTATTTTGTCAACTTCAGTCAAGTCAGTCTCAACACCTAAATCCAAGACGAGAGGTTTGATTTTAGTACGTAAAAAGTGATCAGGGCAGGACGTGCCTAAGGGCGCTAGCTTAGAGAGGTCTTTGCTATTGATAAATTCTAGTACGGTGTCACTGTGTGTAAAATGACCAATCATTTGTTGTTCTTGTGAGCACAGACCTCTTAGAATGGGAGCGAGTTTAGACGCTTGCTCCAATCGTTGGGTGGCGTCGGGGCTCTTTATTTTTTGGCCCCCAAAGCTTGTTTTGTTACCCGTTCTTGCTTCTATATAGACGGACGCTTGTTCGATGACTTCCAAACTATTTAAATAGCATGCTAAAGACGTATCTCCCCATGTAAATAATCCATGTCCTCCCAAAACAATGCCTCGAATACCAAGATTTTGCTTCAAACATTCTTCTAACTGCAAACCGAGATCAAAGCCTGGTCGCTGCCAAGGCACCCATCCCATGGAGTCTCCCCAGATTTCTTTTGTAATCCGTTGACTATCTTTTGCAGCTGCTATACCAATCAATGCATCGGGATGCAAATGATCTATATGTTTAAAAGGCAGTAAGCCATGCAATGCGGTATCAATGGAAGGCGCGCGGCTATCAAGATCATAAATACAATGGTAAAAAAGCCCTACCATTTCATCTTCGTGCTCTAAGCCACGATAAATACTTTTCAACGCACGTAAGCGATGCGTATATAAGCCGGCTATGCCAGCTCTTTTGAGGGTGCCGATATCTCCCCCCGAACCTTTGATCCACATCACTTCTACGGCTTCACCTGTTAAGGGGTCTTTTTCGATTGTCTTACAGCTTGTATTGCCACCGCCATAATTGGTTATTCTTAAATCTGCTCCTAGCAAATTAGAACGATATATAAAGAGTTCGACTTGATCATCATTTAATGTAGCAGCTTTCTTTTCGTCCCAAAGAAAATCAACATGATTAAAAATCGCAGGTCGCTTATTTAAATCGACATCCATCTGTTACTAATATTTGAGGTTTCTTATTTCCAAATTTATGTATTGGTTAGGCATTTGGTATCCTGTACTGTGTGGCACAATCAAGAGACATATCCTGCAGGCAATTTTCCAAGTAAGGTGTTGACATGAAATTGGAAAATATATTGTGTTTTTAAACGTCTGTGTAATTGTACTAACATTTTTTAATATAAACTAAAAATTGTCTTACTTTAGAGATGGTTGTTTTAACACATTTCTATTGGACAAACTTGAATATATAAAAATTGATGAGGCCTCAAGAATACCTAAATATAAACAGGTCATGGATTCCATCATTGCAGGCATTCATGAACGCGAATTACAGATAGGTGATAAAATTCTGTCTATAAATGCTTTGAGTGAGCGATTTGATTTGTCTAGAGACACGGTTGAAAAAGCATATAGTTTACTTCGAAAGCAAAATATCATTACGTCTGTTCAAGGCAAGGGCTTTTATGTAGCGAAGACGGATTTGTCCTACAAAGTGAATGTATTGTTTTTAATTAATAAATTGAGTACCTACAAAATGCGCATTTTTAATGCATTTGTGGAGACCTTAGGGACAAGTGCTAAAGTAGACTTAGAGATTTATCATTGCCAAGCAGATGTATTTGAGAAGATTGTCAATAGAAAAAAAAATGACTACAACTACTACGCTGTCATGCTACACTTTCGAGATGATGACAACCAACACACTGATTGTTCGGATAAGATTCTGGACGTTATCAAACAGATTCCAGAAGATAAATTGATTATACTTGACCGTAATGTAGAAAATCATTTCTTACAGGCTGGTCGAGTATATCAGAATTTCACCGAAGACATCTACCAAGCCCTGAATGCTGGAATAGAGCAATTAAAAAAATATAAAAAGATCATTCTGGTCTATCCGAGCAAAGCTATTTATCCGTACCCGAAAGAGATACTCATTGGCTTCAAACGGTTTTGTATGAAACACGAATTGGATTGTGAAGTCCTCGATGAAATTTATGAAAGTATGGACCTCCAGATTAAAGATCTCTATATCATCATACAAGAGTCTGACTTGGTCAATCTCGTCAAACAAATACGGGATCGACATTATAAATTAGGAGAGGATATCGGTGTCATTTCTTATAATGATACACCACTGAAAGACTTACTTGGTATTACGGTTATTAGTACGGACTTTAAAAAGATGGGTGCGGCTGCCGCCAACATGATATTATCTAAAAAGGTGTCCAGTATCAAGAACGATTTTAATTATATTAATCGGTATTCGGCTTAATGCCAATTTGGTTAGGTGTATTTCTGACAAGTTGTTTCTTAAATTGTAAATAACATCTATTTCAATTCCATCTTGCGTAATACGGTTATACCTAACTTGTTAAGATTTAAGGTAGATAAAAAACAGATTTCAGCTCTACAGATTGTGGCCTATCATCTGCATTTGTTTCCATTAAATCCTTCATATACGTCCACCATTTTTGACAAGTGGGCGTTTCTGCAATGGCATTCCATTGTTCCTCAGATTCGATTTCTGCATAGCCGAATAAAGTGTGCGTCTCAGCGTCTAGAAAGATGCTATAGTTGTGTACACCATGATCTTTTAATAATTCTTCCAGTTCAGGCCAAATAGGGTTATGTCTTTTAATATACTCCTCAACCTTGTCTGGGAAGACGGTCATTTTAAATGCTTTTCGGATCATGTGCCTAAATTATTTTTAATCAAACTCATATGTTTTATAGTCATTCGTATCGTGATGAATACATTTTATGGTTGCCACCACGTATTAATTTTATCAGTGAGTCTTTTTACTTCTGCAGGATATTGACTGGCTACATTATTTGATTCAGATGGGTCTTCTATTAGATTGAATAATTGGGGCTCTTTAGAGTAATAACCCAAGTAGCGTTCTTGTCGAGTGGTCGCTTCTTTTTTAACCATGTTAGTATTCGGCAGTATTAATTTCCATTCTTTGCCAACTGCTACTTTATAAAGTATAGATTCACTGGGATTGTCAATGTTGGTGATATCGTGATTGTAGGATTCCACAAACACTTCAGATCTATTATCTAATTCGGATTGATTTAGGATGTCAATACCAGGCAAGGTTCCCATGTCTACGCCCAACATATTGAGGATGGTTGGCACGATGTCGATATTGCTAACTAGATTTTCTCTGTTCATGCGTGGCTCGATCTTGCCTGGGTATTTAATCATGAGTGGTGTACGAATACCACCTTCATAAGATGATCGTTTTGATCTAGGTGCATAGGCTTTTGAGTCGATGGATTGTATCCAGCCGTTATCACAAGTGTAAACAATAATTGTATTGTCATCTAGGCCTGATGCTGACAGATGATTTAATAATTCTCCAGTAGTTTGATCAAACCACTCGACCATCGCCCAGTATCTGGCAACGAATGGACTTGGGGCGACTTTCAGATATTTTTCTTCTAATGCCTTTGGTGGGTTGTGGGGCGTATGTGGTAAGAATGGCGCATACCAAATAAAGAATGGCTTATCTAAAGACTCCGCTTCGTCTATAAAATCATAAATAGGGTCTAGCCCTTCTCGAGCAATTTTTAAGCCCTCGTCTCCATGCCTGCCTCCCCTAGTATAATCCCCATGAGTCATGCCTTTATCAAAACCAGCATCTTGAGCAGAGCCGACCCACCATTTACCGGTTTGAAAAGAGTGATACCCAAGATCAGAAAGTGGCTCAGTGATTAACGTGTTTTTATAATAATTGGCAGATAATATTTTATATGCGTTGTCTCTTTGTACAGGATAACTATTAGCTGGTATCGTATCCATTGCCAAGACCTCATGACGATTTTTTGTTCCTTCATATTCCACAACAGGATCATTGCCTGTTACACCATGTTGAAAAGCATATAAGCCTGTTATCATCGTAGCAAGGGATGGACTACATAGTGGTGCCGTCACATAGCCCTTTGTGAACGTCAATGATTCTGCAGCTAGCCTATCAATATGAGGTGTCTCGATATGCTCATGTCCCATGAAGCTATAGTCTGAGTACGCTTGATCATCTGATATGATAAAAATGATATTTGGCTTTTGCGGATCAAGTAGCTCATTATGTTTACAACTAATAACAACACAAGAAACGATCATGATGGAGCAAAGTAGATTTATTTTTTTCATGTTATATTACTTTAGGATGAAAGGAGGAATCCTCTTCTATTCATTATCCTGATTGATTCTTTTTTTCTGTTCTACAAAATAGGGCTGAAAGGTATAATTAGAATTGATATGCCAACGTGCGTTTGATGCAGGCAACAAGGCTTTGTGCATTTCCTTTATGTCTTTGTAATCTTTTACATCTGCTAGGTTTACAAATTCATTCTTATCAGTTGCCATGTCGTATAATTCTTCAGAGCCATCTTCATAGCTGATGTATCTAAAACCTTTTGTTCTCAGACTGTGGTTAGACCAGCCGTATGTAGTCAATGAATAAAAGTCATCTATATCCGCTTGTTGGTCATGTATCACAGGCACTAGGCTGCGGCCTTCATTGTGAGGGTTGGGAGGCAGTTGACATAATTCTAGTAGTGTCGGATAAATAGATAAGAGTTCGACTGGAGCGTCTATCGTTTTATGTTTTGGAATATCAGCACCACTAAAAATAAGGGGAGTTTTGGTCGCTGTTTCCCAGAGTGCTTGTTTTGCAAAGGTCCCTTTTTCTCCTAAGCGATAGCCATGAT
This sequence comes from uncultured Saprospiraceae bacterium, assembly GCA_937959275.1. Taxonomy (GTDB): domain Bacteria; phylum Bacteroidota; class Bacteroidia; order Chitinophagales; family Saprospiraceae; genus CALFUK01. The sequence continues at coordinate 15,259 of CALGLU010000027.1, forward strand.
CTGACCACAGCACAATGATCGTATTTGATGCGTATTGACTTTTCTCTAATGCGCTTAACAGTTTGCCAATTTCATTGTCCACAAAACTGATGCAGGCCAGATAGGCTTGTATAATTTTTTTCCAGTTATCCGTTTCAATTGCCCATTCGGTCGTTGGCATCATGGGAAGATAGGCTAGTTCATTTTTGGCAATCGCTGGGATGTCGTCAAAGTCATTTTTATCATAAGCTGGTAGTTCGATATCCTCTAATGGATACAGATCAAACCATTTTTGGAGTACATGAAATGGCACATGTGGTCTCAAATAACCAACCGCCAAAAAAAATGGTCGTTCAGGATCATGTTGATTGAGTTGGTCGATGGCCCACTCCGTGTTTTGATAGTCAGGCATATCTTGGTCGCTCTCCGGGAATGGTCCCCAATCTGTACTTGTTCTTCCATAGTTGTCTGGATCTGTTTTCGCATATCCGTCCCATACCATTCGTTGTTCAGGTTTAGGTCCGAAACTATGGTTTGGTTTTATTCCAGCGAACCTCCCTCCGGCAATTTCAAAAACTCCCTTTGGTGCAAATGAATGAAACACTTTCCCTACGCCTATAGTCCTGTAGCCGTGTTCTGAAAAATATTCTGGCAATAGAGTTATGTCATCCTCCGCCAAGCTGCCTGTCTTTATCGAATTGTCCTTAATCATCCCATAGATACCTGTAGTAGAAGGTCTAAGTCCTGTCAATAAGGAAGCTCTCGATGGTCCACATAAGGGCGCTTGACAATGTGCATTAGTGAAAGCCGTTCCTCCTAATGCAAGCTTATCCATGTGAGGCGTTATTGCATTGGGATCACCCATAAATCCGAGATAGTCGTTCAGATCATCAACTGATATAAAGAGTACATTGGGATATTGCTCCGCTGCTTTATGATTTGAGCTTTTCTGTGTTTGACATGAATTGAATAAGATATGGCTGAATACGAATAAGACAACCAATTTTTCTTTCATGTAAATCATTAGAGTAATATAAGAGTAATCCATTTATTCTGTATCATTCCATTCAAGCAGAGTCTATTGCTTTTTCTTGTTTTTAAACTTATGAATAGGATGCACAAGAAAGTATGTGGATCGTCATCAGAATTATGACTAAGATTTGTATCTTTTGTTTGTCATAGTTGAATGATGAAATGCGACCACTTTAGAAATAAATATAAAAAATTAGATACAGAGAAGTGTCCTGTACTATACCGTCATTGATGTGACACAAAGCTTTTAAACTCAATAGCAATTGACTTCAGATTTTGTGGACATAGAGTATTCAAAAATTCTGCCGTTCGTACCAAACAGTACAGGATGGAATGCTCTCTATTATTGGACAAATTTACTTAAGCTTTCTGCACTATGAATAAGTTGTTTTTCATACTCACTCTATTCTTCTATTCTGGCTTGACTCTTCATGCTCAAGACAATCCGAATATTATTTTCATTTTGACAGACGATCAGCGCTTTGATGCAATTGGGTATGTAGGCAATCCTCTGGCACATACGCCTGAGATGGATAAGTTAGCAACATCCGGGACTTTTTTTGAAAATGCAATGGTGACGACTCCTATCTGTGCTGCAAGCAGAGCGAGTTTATTGTCAGGGGTATATGAGCGAACACATCAGTTCAATTTTCAAACTGGCAACATTCGAGAAGAATACATGTCTCAGGCTTATCCCAAGTTATTGAGAGATGCTGGATACTACACTGCATTTTATGGTAAATATGGAGTCAGGTATCCAGAGCAAGACAAACTATTCGACGAGCATGAAACCTATGATCGGAATACTAGATTTCCAGATAGAAGAGGCTATTACTATAAAACCATTGGTGAAGACTCAGTTCACCTGACTCGCTATACGGGTCAAAAAGCAATTGACTTTATAGATCAGGCAGATTCAGACCAACCATTTTGTTTGGCGCTCAATTTTAGTGCACCGCATGCGCAGGATAATGCGGAGGATCAATATTTTTGGCAAGAAGAGGTCAATCATGTTTTAGATAAGGAGACTGTACCTCCTCCGAGTCGTGGCGGTGATTCCTTTTTTGATCGGTTGCCAGAAGCCGTAAAGGCTGGATTTAATCGACTGCGATGGACATGGCGATATGATACGCCTGAGAAGTATCAGCATAGTGTCAAAGGTTACTATCGGATGATTGCAGGTATCGACTTAGAGATTGCCAAGATCAGAAAAAGCTTAGAAGAAAAAGGCCTTGATAAAAATACAGTTATCATATTGATGGGTGACAATGGCTATTTTTTAGGCGAGCGCCAATTAGCAGGTAAATGGTTGATGTATGATAACTCTGTTCGAGTGCCACTCATCATTTATGATCCAAGAGTCAAAGGACAACGAGATTCTAAGGAGTTGGCTTTAAATATAGATGTGCCAGCGACCATCCTTGATTTAGCAGGTGTAGCGCAACCAGTGATCTGGCAGGGTAAAAGCTTATTGCCGATAGTCACAAAAAAGGAGTCTACATTAAATAGAGACACTGTATTAATTGAGCACCTATGGGAATTTGCAAATATCCCACCTAGCGAAGGTGTACGGACTCACGATTGGAAATATTTTAGATATGTCAATGATCAATCGATAGAAGAGTTATACAATTTAAAAGATGATCCCAAAGAAATCAACAATCTTGCAAGTGATTCTAAATATGCGAGTAAGCTAGCAAGCTTTAGAAAAAAGACAAATGCCTTAATTGATCAATATTCAGATGAGTATTCGAATGGCCCCACTGATTTATTTGTAGAGTTTATTAGAGATCCAAAAGATGTTATCATTATTGATTCTAAACCAGAATATGGTTGGATGGTACCAACCGGAGCGATTACGCAAAATGCCTATCAAGTATTAGTCGCATCATCAGAAGAAAAGATCAATAATAATATTGGCGATGTATGGGATAGCGGCCGAATCAAAAGTAATCAGTCTTCAGAAATCGAACATGCAGGCCAGCAACTAGAAGCGGGCAAAAGCTATTTTTGGAAAGTCCGCATTTGGGATCTGTATAATAGACTGTCGCGCTATTCTACATCACAGCACTTTAAAGTGGGAAAGGCTGAAGGAGCAATTACAACCGCTAACTCATTTCAAATCGATAAAATAAAACCTAGTCGTTTTGAAAAAAGAGGAGATTCTTATTTTATTGATTTTGGGAAAGCCGCCTTTGCTACGATTGATTTTACGTACCATGCTAAGACAGATCATAATCTAACATTTCGTATTGGTGAGCAATTAAAAGACGGGAGTATCAATCGGACACCACCTAAAAAAAGTCATATTCGCTATCAAGAAATAATTGTTCCAGTCAAAGCTGGCCAGACAACATATCAACTTCCTGTACAGGTGGATACCCGCAACACCTTGCCGGGTAAGGCTTTGCCTTTGCCAGATGGCTTTCCTGTCTTGATGCCCTTTCGATATGCAGAAGTCGAAGGAGCAAAAGAAGAGCTGACTGCTGAAAACTTCACCCAATTAGCCTTTCACAGTTATTGGGGAGATGATGCAAGCAGTTTTAAAAGTTCGGATGATATTTTAAATCAGGTCTGGGATTTATGTAAATATTCAATTAAGGCAACAACGTTCAATGGACTGTATGTCGACGGAGACCGAGAGCGAATCCCTTATGAAGCAGACGCCTATCTAAATCAGCTGAGTCACTATACCACGGACAATGAATATGCGATTGGTCGCCAGACCATTGAGTATTTTATGGAGCATCCCACTTGGCCGACAGAGTGGCAGCAGCATGTCGCCTTAATGTTTTATGCCGATTATATGTACACAGGTAATACTGAGTTAATTGAAACATATTATGATAATCTAAAGCATAAGACATTGTATGAGCTTTCAAATGAAGAGGGCTTAATCACGTCTACTAAAATGACTCCGGAGTTAATGCGAAAACTGGGTTTTCCAGAAACGATGAAAGAGACCTTTCGTGATATTGTCGATTGGCCTTCTGCAGGCTGGGGCGGCGACCCTAATAATAAGGGAGAAAGAGATGGTTATGTGTTTAAAGATTACAACACAGTCGTCAATGCCTTTTATTATGAAAACATGAGAATCATGGCAGAGTTTGCAGCTGTCTTAGGTAAAACAGAAGAAGCCCTGGATTTTGAAATCCGAGCACTTAAAGCAAAGAAGGCAGTCAATCAAAATATGTTTGATGCTGAACGAGGAATTTATATTGACGGCATTGGAACAGACCATGCATCTCTTCATGCGAACATGATGCCCTTAGCGTTTAACATGGTGCCAGAAGAGCACATCGAATCCGTTGTTGAATTTGTGAAATCAAGAGGCATGGCTTGTAGTGTCTATGGCTCTCAATATTTGATGGATGGCTTATACAATGGAGGAGAGCAGGACTATGCGCTTGCCTTGTTAAGGGATACGAGTGATAGGAGTTGGTACAATATGATCCGGATTGGCTCGACCATAACTTTGGAAGCTTGGGATTTAAAATATAAAAACAATTTGGACTGGAATCATGCTTGGGGGGCAGTGCCGGCGAATGCTATTCCGCGAGGGCTGTGGGGGATTCAACCAAAAACGCCGGGCTTTGGGATTGCGAAAATACGACCTCAGATGGGTGATTTAAAAAGCAGTTCAATACAGGTGCCGACTATAAAAGGGAAGATAAGGGCTGACTATGAGTTTGTACATACCCGTCTACAAATTTACACAATAGACATTCCTGCGAATATGGTTGCCGAATTTGAAATGGCACTTGAACCAGGTAAAGAGTTAATGCATAATGGGAAAAAAGTCGCAGCGGCTTTTGGTAATGTGCGTTTAGGTCCGGGTAAGCATGAGATTAGATTGGTTATTAATTCGTTTTGATAATAGTTGGATTTGATTTTATATTTCTCCAATGGGTCATGACCCATTGCTTAATACAATAATAACATTGGGTCATGACCCATTGGATGAAAATCTATTTAATTTGGATTTCATACCCAATAACTAATCTACCGCATAACCGTAACATCCCCAGTAAATAATTCAGCATCTGCAATGATCTGCCAATAATAAACCCCTGTAACCACATGATCATTTTCGAATTGTCCATTCCAAGATTGATTAGGGTCGGTACTGCTGAATACTAAATTACCCCATCGATCAAAAACAGATAAGCTGTAATCGTTTGGGGGAAAATTAAACAGGGGTTGCCATGTATCATGAATGGTGTCATCATTTGGTGTAAAAATATTAGCGGCATATAGTTCGATGCCACAATTAAAGACGACATTGAGTGTGTCACTTTGAATACAGTTATTGGCGTCTAAAATTTCGACGTAATATAGACCCTCCTCTTCAACTGTTAGTTGTGAAGTAGTGGCACCAGTATTCCAAAGATAAGTGCGCTGCTCTTGCGCAGAAATGATGACTTGTTCATTGTCGCATATCGCACGATCTGGTCCTAATGAAAAGTTAGATGATTCTGTGACATTCCATTTTACAAGTGAATCGCAACCTTCTGATGAGATATAAGCCGCACTATAGTTGCCATCTGTATTAATCATTTGATCGTCAAGCATGACAAAGGCACCTTTACAGAATGTCGTATCAAGTTCTACTCTAATCGTGTCGACGATTTCTAGATTTAACTGAATAATGCTATCGCAACCGCCTGAGCTCGATATGGTGTCTTGATAAATGCCTGTCTCATCATATATGTTTGACCCCACGGCAAATCCTTGGCCAGGACATCTGACAGCATCTATCTCAAAAATTGGATCTGGACTTGGTTCGAACTCGATCCTGTCAAAAAAACTGAATTCACTCCAGGCACGTAAACCTATGGTGCCAGTTGAAAGTATATCCGTTTCATTAAGGACAACGACGATGTTATTATTAATTCCAATATCCATTCTGCCATTACAGCTTCTATCAATTTGCACATAGATCCATCTACCTCTTTCATCTGCAGCCTCCTGACGATAGAGTTCTGTATACATACCATTGATGACCTTGGATACTACAAATTCTGGATTCGATGTACCAGCAGGCTTGTGTGAAATTTGATAGAAGTTATTTTTATCCTGATAATGAAAATAGAAATCTGCTTCCGAATTAGGACCGTCTCCCCAGGCATAGTAGGAGTAGATACCAAAGTCATCTTTGAAGGACTGATGAATTAAAATAGCCTCTGGTCTTTCTAAAGTCTTCAGATTCCACAAACGAAGTGCATTGTTGCCTGCTACGGTAGGCGTAGTAATCAAATTTGCAATACCAGATACTAATTCCCAATCATTTAAGTTTCCCGATTCAAAGTCTTCTAAGAAATTTTGACTAGCCAGAGGACTAGCTAAACTTATCATGACTGTTATTAAAAGAAGACGCATAGATACGATTGACAAGAAGTTAGATTTCTGGCTTTCCGTTTTTATTGATTGGTCAGCGATTGACTTAGTATTTAAGGATAAAATACTGAATGATAAATTAATAATAACAAGTATGATCTATAATTAATTAATTAAGTCAGATTTTAAATTGAGCAGGCTAGTGTCAGGTGAGTACAGGACAGTCCTTTACAGATGAGGAGTTATTTTAGTAAGAGTGGATTAGCAATCGTAATAAATTGTCACATAGTATCTGATGTGTTGATTCACTTATCTATCTAAATAAAGTTTTTAGATCATAACTTCTATTCCTAGTTTAAATTAAGTTTTATGAAAAAATCTTATCTACATTTTTTACTCGCTATGGTATTCCATTCTCTGGTTGGGATGTCCATGAGCCATGGAGCTGATGCTCCACCAGAGGTCAGGCATAATAATTTTGAAACTGTTGTGTCAGGAACAATCACGGACAATGATGGACTTCCATTAATCGGAGTGAATATTATTGAAAAAGGAACGGTCAGTAATGGTACAATTACGGACATCGATGGTTATTACAGCATTACCGTTGCTGATGATGCCACATTAGTCTTCTCGTACACAGGCTTTCAAACGGTCGAAGAGGCAGTAGACGGAAGGTCAACAATTGATCTCAGTATGCTTGAAGGGAATACTCTAGATGAGGTCATTGTTGTCGGCTATGGTTCTCAGAAAAAAGTAAACCTAACTGGCGCAGTAACGGCTATAAGTGGTGAAGTTTTAGAATCACGTCCTATTGCAAATGTAGGGGAAGGATTGCAAGGTCTCATACCTAATCTAAATGTTGATATCAGAAATGGTGATCCTGCAGCAGCGATTGATTTTAATATTCGGGGATTTGAATCTATCAATGGTGGGAGTCCACTTATATTGGTAGATGGTGTTCCTATGGATTTAAATAAATTGAATCCAAATGACATCAAAAGTATTAGTGTACTTAAGGATGCCTCTGCTGCTGCCGTCTATGGTGCGAGAGCAGCCTTTGGCGTTGTACTTGTAGAAACTAAATCGGGTAAGAGCGGGAAAATGCAGGTTACCTTTGGTGCGGAATATGCCGCATCTAAGCCAATTCTGTTTATTGATCCAGTCACTGATCCATTTGCTTATGTCACAGCACGTGACTTGGCTACATATCGTACAAATGGGACTGGATTTGACCAAGATTATCTAGATGGCACTCAAAGATATAGTGAGAACCCAACTGAAGAAAACGCTTGGGGTGTATTCAATGGTAATTTGAGATTTTATGGTTATAATAATTACCAAGAGCAAATAATAACGAATACAGCTCCTCAAAAGAAATATGATATGTCAATCTCAGGAGGAACAGATAAGTCCTCTTATTATGTATCATTCGGTTATCTGAGTAAAGATGGATATTTAAAAAATAAGGAGAAGAATGAAAATTTCAAAAGATACAATGCACTGATAAAAGGCGATGTGGATATCTCGCCATGGTTATCAATGGATTCTCGGGCCTTGATTACAACGGAGAAGAGTAACAAGCCACATTTCTATAATTGGGATGTTAATATTAATACGACGGCGCGTGTCAATCCATTAAATCCGATTACATTTCCAGATCTTGATTCTTATTTGACTCCAGGAGATCGGAGTGAATATGAGCAATATATTGGGATGCACTTTCAGAGTGTCAATTTCTTGCCATACCTAGAGCAAGGCGGTCGTGACACATGGACACGTAATGATATCATCATGACACAAGGATTGACTGCAAAACCAATCAAAGGACTGAAGTTGAGGGGTGAATTTTCTGCAAACTTTACCTATAGAGATGCGCAACAAGTCAGAAGTAAAGTTGATGTCATTGAGAACCAAGACTTAAATGCACTTGTGATAGGGCAAGGCTTTAGTGCAACGGATTATATCAATAATCAATCTAATAATGATCAATACTATGTTGTCAATGCATTCGCTGATTACGAGTTTACTGAGAATAGTGATCACTATTTTCAAGCTATCGCAGGTTTTAATCAGGAATGGGGGAAATATAGTTTTATTCGAGCGCGTGCCTTTGGCTTGATCACACCTCAGATCACAGATCTTAATGCGACGACTGGTAACCAAGAGACATACGGTGGTAAAGCAGATGTGTCTCTGCGAGGAGCTTTTTATAGGTTCAAATATAATTTTAGGGAAAAGTACTTATTAGAAGCGAATGGTAGATATGATGGCACGTCCAGATTTCCAACAGATGATCGTTTTGGATTTTTTCCATCATTCTCAGCTGCATGGAGAGTTTCGCAAGAAGATTTCATGGCAGGTACAAGTGGATGGTTAGACCAGCTTAAAATTCGAGCTTCTATTGGAACACTGGGCAATCAATTATTAGGAACCAATTATTATCCTGCGATTCCTACATTAGGTTCTTCAACGTCGCCTTATTTATTTTCAGGAGGACAAAGAGCACCGTTTGTTTCAGCCGCAGGACTTGTTAGTCCAACATTAACATGGGAGTCGGTTACCTCTAGAAATTTGGGAATAGATTTTACTGTTTTGAATAACAAATTTGATGTCTCCTTTGATATCTATACGAGAGATACGAAAGATATGCTTACTGGAGTTTCATATCCAGATATTCTCGGCACGCCAGGGCCTGATGCCAATGCAGCTGATCTGCGAACGACTGGGTGGGAACTTTCAGCTACGTATAGAAACCGAGTCAACGCCGATTTGGATTATGGAGTCACACTTGCTCTTGCTGATTCTAGATCCGAAATTACGAAGTACGATAATCCGACAAACTCAATTAATGAATATTATGTCGGACAGACGATTGGTGACCGATGGGGGTTTGTTACCCAAGGCATATTCCAAACACAAGCAGAGGTAGATGGAGCAGCTGATCAATCACAAATAGGTGCAAACTGGAGAGCAGGTGATATTAGATATGCAGATCTAAATGGTGATGGGGTGATTTCAAGAGGTAATGGGACACTTGATGACCCAGGAGATTTACAGGTCATAGCGACTGAAGCACCACGTTATAATTTTGGAATTAATTCGAATGTAGGTTATAAGGCTTTCAGGTTAAATTTCTTCTTTCAAGGTGTCATGAGATATCAGTATTGGCCACCAAATGGCAATTGGGTAGCATTCTATCCATTTAATGCTGGTCATGTTGAGAATTATTATATCACTGATACTTGGAGTCCAGAAAATCCTGATGCTTATTTTCCAGCACCACATATATCGACGAATACAAAGCAAAATGTACAACCACAAAGTCGATACGTACAGGACGGAGCGTATATCAGATTGAAAAATCTAACCTTGAATTATTCTATGCCAAGAGATTTGATCAATCGAGCAGGTATCTCAGATGCATCGATCTATTTCGCGGGTTCTAATTTATTCGAATTTACAAATATGCGTAGACCACTTGATCCTGAGGTGCGACCAACACTTACCCAGGAATACTACAAGCAACGTAATTATTCAGTTGGTGTTCGTATAACTATTTAAAACGTAATTAAGATGAAAAAAATATTATTAAAATCAAATTTTATACTTCTTGCGACTCTGCTTTGCTTTAGTTGCAATGATGATTTTTTAGAAAGATCCCCCCTTGACGAAATCAGTAATTCTTCTTTTTGGAATACTGAAAACGATCTAAGAGTCTATAATAATAGTCTCTATAATATCGCTCGTAATGATAATGATGTGCCAATTTTTATGGCATTTGATGATGGATTTGATAGCCACAGATATGGGATTTGGCATTTAAGTGGATTTTCAGATGATACAGGTCCTCGTCATTCTAGACATGATAATTATCAGAAAGTCCGTGCAGGCAAACATTCAATACCAGGTAGTCCATTCTGGTATGGTTATAAGGGTTTTAACTTCCTGAGAGCGATCAATGTAGGGATGGATAATTATGATAAAGCACAAGTGACTGAGGAAGTAAAAAACAAATATGTAGGCGAAGCACGATTGATGAGAGGCTGGTTCTATGCTGATAAAATTTCAAAATTTGGCACAGCACAATGGGTTGATCGAGAATTAGGTGTTGAAGATGAAGAGGTATTAAATGGCGCTAGAGATAGTCGTGATCTAGTCATGAATAATGTTTTAGCAGATTTGGATTTTGCTGTTGAACATATTCCAGATAATTGGGGTGATGGCAATGCGCCTGGTAGATTGAATAGATGGGGAGCATTATTAGTGAAATCTAGAATTGCATTGTTCGAAGGGACTTGGCGTAAATATCATGGTTTAAGTGATGCCGATAAATGGCTTACAGAGGCTGCCAACTCAGCCAAAGAATTAATGGATGATGGTCCGTATTCTTTGTTTGAAAGTGGTGATCCTACGAATTCATATAACGCTATTCATAGAATGACAGATCTAAGTGGCAATCCAGAAGTGATCTACTGGAGACGATATGAGAGAGGGATATTTACAAATCATACCCAGAGTTACCATCGGGCGTATAATGGTGGTGCAACCAAAAGTATGGTAGAAGATTATTTGTGTACAGATGGTTTGCCGATTACATTATCTGATGAGTATCAAGGTGATGCGAATTATACAGATTTGTTTGAAAATCGTGATCCACGCTTGCGACAAACTGTACTGCATCCAGATGATCAAGCCATTTATAAGTATGGTAATCATACACCTGATGCCTATTCATACCCTAGGGTCCAAGGTATGCCAGGAGGCTTAAAAGTCTATACTGGTTACCACATCATAAAAGTCTATGAGGTAGGAGCAGCGCATGCATCATATAATTCGTCACAGACTCCTGCTATCACCATGAGATTTGCAGAGGCTTTATTAAACTATGCAGAGGCAAAAGCTGAGCTGGGTGGAGGTACGATCTCACAGGATGATCTTGATATCAGTATCAACTTACTCAGAGATCGTGTTGGTATGCCTCATCTTGTTGCAGAGCCTGAGATGGATCCGCGATATGCAAATGATGGCGTGAGTGCTGTCATTTCTGAAATACGAAGAGAACGTCGAGTGGAGCTGTTTATGGAAGGCTTTAGATATGATGATATTAGAAGATGGAAGCAAGGTAAAAAACTAGAAAACAAAGACTATGGTATGAGATGGGATGATGCTAACAGGACTGCAGTAGACCCAGATGGAGCAGTTACCGTTATGTCTGGTATGGTTGATGGTGTTGAATATTTAGAGATTTATAAGGGGACAGATTATGAGAATCCAGTATTTGATGAGAGTAAGCATTACCTATGGCCGTTGCCTATTAGTGCCTTGTCACAAAATCCTAATTTAGGACAAAATCCTGGATGGTAAATGAAATAAATAGTAGATAGTTATTTTCTAAATGAGACGGATGGATCAATGCGATTCACTCCGTCTTTTTTTTAATGAAAAAGAGGTGAGAGGGCAGGAGCCCTTCACCTCAATTTTGATTTCAATCCGAATTGATGACTTTGAGCAAAAGGGCTCCTGCCCTCTTTGCACAATTTTTTTTATTATGATCACTAAACATTTTCTATTCCTTTTCATGCTGTCAGTCAGCCAGTTAATCCCCTCATCTTATTCTCAGTCGAGAGTAAATGTAGATCAGCATGACAGTAAAATTCACCCTTTACAAAACCCGATCTCAGTCGATTATCTAAACAAACAATTAGACAAGCAAAGTCCTCGACTCGTCTTGAATTCAGCTATTGAGACAACACTAAGAGCGAAACTAAAATCAGATCCAGTTGTCAAAAACATGTTTGCCGCATTCAAGCTGAATGCAACCGCGATTAGCCAAGAACCACTGCTCAAACGAGAGAAAATTGGTAGACGGCTATTGTCTGTGTCGAGAGAATTTCTATATCGTATGAATATTTTGGCGATGGTCTATCGCATAGAGAAAGATCCAAATGTCTTGCAGAGAATCGATGAAGAAGTCAGAGCTATATGTGGTTTTTCGGATTGGAACCCTTCTCATTTTTTAGATGTGGCTGAGATGTCACTAGGCCTCGCACTGGCGATTGACTGGGCTGGAGAAGATCTGCCCACGGCAACAGTTAGTCTTGCAAAACGTGCCCTTATTGAAAAGGGGATTAACCCGAGTTTTAATCCAGAATTACGAATGAGCTGGATAAACGGAACGAATAACTGGAATCAAGTATGTCATGCAGGCATGATAGCTGCTGCAATCGTTATTGCTGAAGAAGATCCTAGCCTAGCTGCCAAAACTATACATCGGGCTCTTCAGGGGATGCCGCATGCACTTGTAGAATATGGTCCTGATGGTGTCTATCCAGAAGGGAGCACCTATTGGCGATATGGCACATCATTCTCAGTTATAACGGCTGCTATGTTTGAGAGTGCATTTGGAACAGATTTTGGGTTAGGCGATTATCCTTCATTTAAAGAAAGTGCGACCTTTAGAGTGTTGTGCAATGCGCCTTCTGAGGGTTATTACAATTTTGCGGATTGTGGTGATTCTCGAAGTCCAGATGGTGATCTGACCTTAGCCTGGTTTGCTTCTAAAACTGGCAACCGAACCTTCTATGAAAAAGAACGCTTTTTGAAGAATCCGACAGAGATGAAAAAATTAGAACGAATTAGCGGAGCTGCATTGGTTTGGTTATCTCAAGTCGATCATCTAACTGATGAGGAAATGCCGCAAGCGTGGATAGGGAGAGGAGCTAATCCGGTTGCTATCTTCACGAGTGCGCCCAATGATCCTGCTCAGTTTTATCTTGGTGCTAAAGGTGGGCGTGGGATGGTCAATCACGGGAATATGGATGGTGGTTCTTTTATCCTTGAGATGAATGGCGTTAGATGGGTTGTCGATCCGGGCAATCAGAATTATAATGCTTTGGAAAAGACAGGATTTAATCTTTGGGATCGCAGTCAAGGATCTCAGCGCTGGACTTTATTGACTAAAAATAATTACGGACACAGCACATTAACAGTGGATAACCAACTGCATCGCACAGAAGGAATGACCACCATTTCTAATTTTAAAGATGGAGCGATTCCTGAAGTTAGCTTTGACATGACGCCTAGCTTTGAAGGGCAGCTCAAGAGGGCCATCCGCACCTTCACAAAAGAGTCGAGCACATCTGTGCTAATCAAAGATGATATAGAAATATTAGAAAACGTCGACATGATTACATGGCAATTAATGACTACCTCGGATGTTGAATTGATACCGGGAGGTGCCATCCTTACGAATGGAGATAAGCAATTACAGATCGAATTAATGTCTCATCCTGAATTATCACTTTCGATTATTTCATTGGATCCGCCACCGTTGAAATTGGATCGAACGATTGAAAACCTAAAGCGATTGGAGCTAAGGATTCCTACATATTTATTCGATGATAATTCTGCAATAATAGAAGTCAGGTTATCGGGAAAGTAAAAAAGGATGAATCACGGATTAGATGGATTAGAAGATTTCGCAGATTTTTCTGTGGAGATATTAAGTTGCTATCAGTGTCATTCGACAATCTGTCTAATCCGCGATGCAGATAATGATCACAATGTCAATTGTCTTTCAAATTAATCTTACCCATTTAATTTTCTTAATTTAATTTTGTTAACATCACTGCCTAAGAAAACCTATATGGAAGATTTACTCATAGAAAGAATGAGGTGTGTTTTACTTATAAGAGAGATGTCTTGGGTAGAAAAGAAAATGATGGGAGGCATAACGTTTATGATAGATGATAAAATGTGTTTTGGGACATTTAGAGGAGGCCTATTATGTCGGATTGATCCTGAAGAAAAAGACACCTTACTTGCTACTACTGATGCAGAAATCATTACACAAGGCGGACGAGAAATGAAAGGCTATGTCCATATCCAACCTCCGAGTTATGAATCTGATCATGGTTTGGAATTTTGGATAGACAAGTGCTTAGCATTTAATCCTAAAGCTAGATCTAGCAAGAAAGGGAAGAAGAGAAAGAAGGACTAATTCCAAGTTACTTTAGTGACTTGCCTTACTATAATGACAAGTGAATAAAAACCAATGTCGTTTAGTTAGTGTCAGGGGTATTGTAATTGAAAATCCAATTGTCATGATTTTTACCAAAAATCTCGCCAAATGGATACTTTTTTCTAACCATTCCACGCGTTACTTCGTACCGCGCTACAATAATGTCGCACTTTCAGCGCTTAAATTTCCTTAACTAAACGACCATTGGTTTGCAGACCAACTGCGGCATTTTAATTACATGGCTGAATATAAGCATGATAGATCGCACCCATTTCAACCTCAAATCCTGATATGAGTTCTACACTATTGCCAGCGTGATAGTCCACATCCATACTTGTTGCTACTTTGCCATTTGTGATGATATCAATATTGGCTGCACGATGTGTCGTAATTATAGGATAGTTCGTTTCAATAATATAATCACTGCAGCCTTCACAGTCATCTGGAATTCCATTTGCATTCGTATCTAACAAGTCGTCAAAGCCAGGACATATATCATTTGCATCGCAGATACTATCTCCGTCAGTATCTTGAAGTACGCCACCGGTACAGTTACAATTCGAATCATATTGTTCTCCTTGAGTGCAGGGGTCTCCGTCATTGCAACTTGTACCGATTAAAGCATCATCTAGATTTGCGCATTGATCAAGACAATCTGGTATACTATCGTTATCCGAATCTGCAAAACTATTGACAGCGTAAGGAGTGAGTGCTATATCTTGAGTACACCAGCTCTCAGCAAGACTGTTGTCCAATGAAGGCTCTAATAATGCGAGACTATGAGCTCCTTGATCTGCTAATGGATCCCAAGGCGCTACATCATCATAGGTGAGTTCGTCAATGATGACACCGAATAGATCTTGAAGGATTAATTTTTCTCCGTAATTACTAAGTACACCTGTATAGATGCCATCGGGGGCTCGACCATACGTATTATGAAAGGTCGTAGAATCTTTTGCTAAGACAATATAGTTATAGGGATAAGCAGGTGCACCAGGAAGAAATCGTTGGTCAAATGTGTAGCTGATACCATAAGAAACGGAGACAGATTCTAAATCAATGACAGCTGAAGAACTATTTACAATTTCTATGAATTCAGCATTGCTTCCGGCTGAAGGGTTATAATAGATTTCATTGATGTGTAGTCCATCGTAATTTAGTCCATTGGCGCATGAAAAGTCATTTTCAGCTCCAGGTGTAAATAATTCATTGCATTGGATTGACCAATTGAGTTTTGTGTTATTATCTACGGTACCATTCATTAAGGCCAGACTTTCATCTGTAGGACCTCCATTGGCTCCTTGATCCCAAGGAAAACTGCTTGAGTAATCCACGACATCGATCACTCTACCGTTTAATTTATTTAACCAAACAGATTCTCCACTATTGGATAACTTGCCATCATACTTGCCAAATGGGACAAATCCATACCGATCTTCAAAGGAAGAAAGATCTTCAGCAAGGACAATGATTTCACCTGCAACCATAATTGTCCCTGTCGGAAAATGGTAATCGATGCCTTTGGAGAAAAAGTATCCAGATATATCAATATCACTTGTTGTGACATTTTTCAATTCTATAAATTCAAATTTCTGACCGGGAATAAAAGTTCCAGTTGTGGTACTGATGCTGTCAGCAGGGTTATAATGAATTTCGTTAATTACAATTGTTGCTGGGCCGTGTGCACCTAAGGCAGCGAAATTATTCAAATTTCCAGGGGTCATTAATTGAGATTGAATACTCCAATTTGATCCCATGGCATTATCTATGTCTGGATCCAACAGCGCTAAACTGAAGTACCCTTTATCAGGAGTCCCAGGCCAGTCACCTCCATCATTAAATGTCAAGGAGTCAACGACCTCAAAACCTTGATTGACAAGAGAGATGTGCTCACCACTATTTGCGAGCGAACCATACTGCCATTGAAATACTTGATACCCATTGTTACTATAGGCATTGGCATCCTTGGCGATAACAATATATTCTCCAGGACCAATTGAACTGTTCGGTGGAAAAATCATGCAGATTCCATTATCTAATTGGTAGCCTTCTAATGACCTGCTTTTAGAATCAGGATTGAAAATTTCTATAAATTCTAGGCTGTCAGATTCAACTGGATTATAATGAATTTCATTAATGACTAGATTAAGTGAAGGTTCGAAGATTGGTGTAAGTGTAGTATTTGATGTGTAGCTTTCAAACAACACAGGATTTGTGCTTCCAGTTTCCAGCCAATGCGAAAATCGATATCCTGGATCAGGCACAGCTACAATTTTAAACGGAATGCCATTGAAGTAATCGCCAGAAAAATGATGTGGCAATACCTTGTAAATTTCATTGACTGCTACGCTTCCATTGGAGTTGGAGTCAGTATTGACTGTCAGAGTATACATGCCTGATAGGCCCCATCTTGTGGTGAACTGATTTATAATATGAGTTGGACGTTGTTGCATAAAATCTTCATAGGTCTGAAAGACTGAATCAATTTCAGCGTTTGTATGTGCATAATTAAGTACATGAGAATGTGAGTTGTCACCATTCCATCGATTATAGGCTCTGGTATTATGAGTGAGATATACATTTTTGAGAGAGTCGGCAATTGGTGTAACCCGAGAAGGATGAAACACAGTATTCATTAAGGTAGCAGTCCGTTGAATAAATTCGTCTTGAAACACTTGATTTGACAGGAGCTTTTGATATAAGGGATTCACAGTTGCATTACCGCCATTTGGCCAGGTATAGAATATTTTATTAGTGAGATTATCATAATCTACAACCTCAATTCTCATCGTGTGATCAAAATCTACAAATGCCCAACGCCATTCACCTTTGTCGCCATGCTTCCAAACTTTGACATTATTTGAAATCCAATCAATATTGCATAAAAATACACCTGAGATCAGCCAGTTCATCATCTGATCCTCATCCATTTGAGCGATAATATCTTCATAGTTACTTTGTATGCTCAGATCTTTTGCTAAAAACTCAGCCTCAAAATCCAAATAATCATCCATCGTACCATGAGTTGTTCTGGTTTGAGCCCACCAAGATGTCGAGGGATAATCTCTTCCAGGATTTCTAACAATATCAATACTATCTGTATCAGTCGCCCATTTATATTGTCTAACAAATCTGTGCTGATCAAATTTTTCTCTTAAATCATACATGCCCCAGTATTCATTATTCAGAAAGACTTCAACTACTCGGACTCCAGAGGTTTCCATATCCATTTGACCTTCGACAATAAGATTTGACAAGGGGTCTGCAAATTGAGTGCTAAAATTTGGAATCCCACCAGCATTTCCTTTTCTTAAATAGAGTCGTTTGAATTTATCAATCTTTTTTTCATTAAATAATTTATACTCAACTTCATTATTTTTTTCTGGCTCATATTCATCACGAAATAAAAACATGAGTGGTTTATGAGGACTACGACGACCACAGTTACCACTTATCTTCATGCCTGCATTAAGATCAATGGGTTGCGTGCCATCGGGCATATATAAGTCAAAATGTGATTCAACTTCCCAGTCCTGATTAAAATTTGCAGTGTCTGTACAATAGCCACTCACACCGTTTGTACCAATTGTGTAAATGCCATATGTATCATCCCATAAATTATATGGGTCAGTCGTAATGTACACAACTGGATATGCGGATGTAAAATTGATAATATAAGATTCTGTTGTCACAAAGCTGTCAATGTAACCTGACTTGACCCCGATGGCTCTGATACTATTGGTTGCATTAATTGCTATAGGTCCAACGTATAAGTTTGAGGAAGTCGTTGGCAAGCTTCCATCAAGCGTATAATAGATCGAAACGCCCGGAGTGGGAGAGCTAAGTGTGACTGATTGTGCTGTCGAATAAAGACTGCCTGATGGACTCATGACTATCGTACTTATGGTAGGAAGAGAGCCTGAATTGGAACTTGCAGGTGTAGCGGGAGCAATAATATTGAAAGGATTTTGTCCATCAATTAATCTGCCGAAAACTTTATCAGTTCCTATGGGTGGAAAGGTGATGCTATCAATAATAGTCGCCCCATCTGGGAATGTCAAAAGCAAGGTTTCACCTGTGTCGGTTAATTTGAAGTCGATATGATTTTCTCCTTGGCTTAGGTCAGTATCGGCCCACAACAATAAAAAGCCTTGGGCAGGAATTGTGGTTGCCGTTGCATTAGATGAAGGGATTTGCCATTTCTGGAGATTTGTGGGATCATCAGAAATATAATAGCTGTCCAAATTTACAGGCGTATTTCCAGCATTGTAAATTTCAATCCAATCGTCATATTCACCATAATTATCTTGCACAGTGATATCATTGGACGCCATGATTTCATTAATATATAGCTGTGCAGATAAAATGGACGGCGTAATGAGTAAGAAGCAGATGATATATCTTTTCATAAGTACGGGGCGGGGTATGACACTTAAAAGACGAAGATAGGCAGTAAAAACCACATTATTCTTAGATAGTCCAATAGGTATTTACATCAAATTGACATATTCGTATAGAATGGATCATGATCCTTTGAAGAATTTTAATTCAGATAATATGATTATTTGCCAGTTTTTTTAAGTCAAGTCGAAGAGCTAATTGAAAATAACAGTGCCATTGCTTCGAAGACCAACGACGGCATTTTCCAAAAAGACTATGCAATAAGTTCAGGAATCACTTTGCCTCCAAATTGAGATAGCTGTTTGTATCTGCCACCATGAAAATAGGTGAGCTTATTATCGTCTAAGCCGAGTAAGTGCAACATGGTCACATGAATGTCTCGTAATGGGTGAACGACTTCAGCTGCCTCCATCCCAATTTCGTCGGTGGCTCCGATTGTATGTCCAGCTTTCACACCTCCGCCAGCAAACCACATCCCCATCCCCATATTGTTATGATCTCTGCCATAGGCAATGCCTCCCTCTCTAAAACCATTATCTGGCGTACGTCCAAACTCTCCTGACCAGACGATCAGGGTCTCCTCAAGCATCCCTCGACGTTTTAAATCTTTGATTAAGGCCGTGATTGGTTTATCAATGCTTGTAATCAAATTGCCGTGTGCGCGTTCTAGAAAATCATGTGAGTCCCATCCACCTGAATAAAGTTGTACATAGCGTACGCCTTTTTCGATAAGTCTTCTGGCCATTAAACATTTACGACCAAAGGCGTCGGTTTCTTTTGTGCCGATTCCATATAACTCTTTTGTTTTCTCGTCTTCTTTATCGATATCAACTAATTCTGGAACTTCCATTTGCATTCGAAAAGCTAGCTCATAGTTTTCCATTCTTGCTGCGAGTTCATCATGCTGAGGATGGATTTTTTGGTGCTCTTCATTGAGTGTTTTTAATACATCCAAACTTTCTCTTTGATGGTATCGACTTAATCCGGGCGGCGGTTCTACGTTGAGGATGGGCGATCCAATAGGCCTAAGTGGTGTACCTTGATAATGAGCAGGTAAAAAGCCGTTAGACCAATTGGCAGCCCCACCTTGCGGATAGGCTAATTCTGGGAGAATCACAAAAGAGGGCACATTTTGATTCATAGCGCCAAGGCCATAACTTACCCAAGAGCCGATTGCTGGGTCACCACCAAATCGACTTCCCGTATTGATGTGATATTGAGCCGTTGGATGATTGACAGATTCTGCTTGGGCTCCTCTGTAAAAACAGATGTCATCCGCTACGTCAGAGAGGTGTACGAATCGATCGCACATATCTGCGCCAGATTGGCCTACCTTACGAAAGCCGAATGGGCTTTTGACAAAATAGCGTTGACCGCTGGACATCATCGAGAATTGTTCTCCTTGTCGTTTAAATTTTTTGAGGTGCTGTTTCTCTAATTCAATTTTGGGGTCAAAGGTATCGAGATGACTGGGTCCACCTTCCATCATTAAAAAAATGACTGCTTTCGCTTTGCCTCGATGCATGGGAGGTCTGAGTGCCAGCGGTGCGATTGGTGATGCTGTTGGTAATTGGTCAGTTGTAGTTTTGTGTTGGTCACAGCCGATCAGGCTACTCATGGCGAGCGCACCCACACTAGCTCCTAGTCCATAGATAAAATCACGCCGTTTAAATTTTCCATGCTCAGTACACATAGATAAATTCATTAGAGTTAAATAAAATGACAGCTAGATCTGCCAATGCACGTTCGTGTTCGTTGATGTCTGCCATTTGCAAATCAGGTTCATAGTCTTCAAACACATCTAGGGTTTCTGTAAATTTAAATGGCTCACCAGTCATTTCTTCAAACATGTGTCGTTCTATTTCTTTGGGATAGTCTAGTTTCGGAATGTCAGTCTCTTTATGATAGGCGATCATTTGATTGAGGTATTCTTCTGATAGGTTTAATTCATGCTCTGTCGGATTGCGTTTGTAAATGGATACAAATAGATCGTGGATTGAATTAGGGTTTTCTTTTTTGGATAGTTTTTTGGCGATAGCGATTGCTCTATCTCGTATAAATTTATCATTAAAGAGCATGAAGACTTGTGGTGTCACAGTCGAATTGGATCTCCGCTCGCAGGACAGGTTTGGGCTGGGTTGATTAAAAATTTCTAATAGTGGATTAGCTAGACCTCTTAGTTTTAGGTTATATATTGTACGTCGATTTCGCTGTTGGATTGTTGGTGATGGTTGATAAGCGGGAGCAACTGAGCCCATCGTGTGACGCGGTTGAAGAGCAACCTCTTGAT
The DNA here is from genome assembly GCA_937959275.1 of uncultured Saprospiraceae bacterium. Classification (GTDB taxonomy): domain Bacteria; phylum Bacteroidota; class Bacteroidia; order Chitinophagales; family Saprospiraceae; genus CALFUK01. The sequence continues at coordinate 36,321 of CALGLU010000027.1, forward strand.
GTATTTCAGGTCTTATCGGCAGACCGCCCATTTCATAATTTAATTCTCCACTGGACATCAACATCGCATCGCGGATTTCTTCTGCGTCTAGACGTCGCGGAGAAAAAACGGCTAACAAATGATTGTCTGGATCTACATCAGCTAAGCGGTTGCGGTTTGGATGGAGGCTGCTTCTTTGCCAAGCCTCTGATGAGAGGATGAGCTTGTGGATCTTTTTGACAGACCAACCGTTTTCAATAAAATAGTGAGCTAGCCAATCGAGTAATTCAGGGTGTGTTGGTTTATTGCCAGATACACCTAAGTTATTGGGGTTGCCGGCGATACCTTTCCCAAAGTGATATTGCCAGATTCTATTGACCATAGTTCTTGCGACCAGAGGATTGTCTGGGTGGGTTAGCCATTTTGCAAACTGATGACGCCTACCATTCATTGTTTCTGGAATATCCATTGTTGGTTGAGTGTTTATTAAGGTAGAGTCAGCGTTTATAACTTCTGAGACTATGCTTAATACACCTGGCTTGACAGTATCGGATTTTGCATAAACGGAACCACCTGTCAGGATAAATGTTTCTTGTGGGTTGTCTTCAATTGTGTCGGGTAATGGTAATAGCTTTCTACTGTGTTGGACACTTGTTGGTCCATTATAGACACTAAAGGCTAGCGGTTCAAAGGCTGCAGATTCTTTAGTCAGGAGAGATTTAAATTTGTCCCATTGCTTGAGTTGTCCTAACTCATCAAAGGTCAGTTTGCCATTGCGAGGAGGTTTTTCATTTTCGGTAAGTTTGCCTCTTTGCTTTCTTGGGATATAAGGTTTGCCTCTTGCAGCAAACCATTTTCTGATATCATTTTCTTTCTTCTCGTTGAGGCGTTTATGTTCAGTCTTGGCGCGATTAAGTGCTTTCGTGACACGAGCTTTTTCTTGATTGATGAGCGACAGGTTTTCTGCCGATAAAAATGGGGCAGGACGTTCTGTAAATTGCGTTGTTGCAAAAACAGCCTGGATACCGTAAACATCTTTTGTGGGGATGGGATCAAATTTGTGGTCATGACATCTGGCACATCGGAGTGGTTGTGCTATGAATACTTCACCAACACTATTTGTGATATCATCTAAGTATAGCTGTCTCGTTTCTGCTTCTACACTCATGCCTGTATGTTCCCAAGGGCCCATACGGAGGAAGCCAGTAGCGATTAAATTTTCTGGATCTGTAGCATCGATTTCGTCGCCGGCAATTTGTTCCAGAATAAATTCATCATACCGTTTATCATCATTAAATGCGCGGATGACATAATCTCTATAGCGCCACGCATTAGGACGTATAAAATCATTTGAGAATCCATCCGAGTCAGCGTAGCGGACGACGTCAAGCCAGTGTCTAGCCCATTGCTCACCGTATTTGTCACTCGCGAGATAGGAATCAATTAATTCGGAGAATGCCTCTGGATCTTCATTTGAAATAAAATCGTCAATGTCTTTTTTTGTTGGAGGTAATCCAGTAAGATCATAACTCAATCGAGTGATCAGATTTTCTTTTTCTGCTTTTGGTGCAGGACTAACATTTGCTTGTCGAAGTTTATTATTAATAAAATAATCGATGGGCTTGTCTTTATGAGCTTCAGGTATTGCAACTGGCTTGATGGGATAAAAGGCCCAGATGTCCTTGGTGTTATATGCTCTGTGTGCCCAAGAATCAGATAGGCCTCCAATAGAAGGAATTTTAATTTTACCTTTTTGTATCCAGTCTCCAGATGCTAGGAGTTCCTTACGTTTGTTGTCAGTTGGCCATGGTGCACCTTGATTGATCCAAGATTTTATACTTTCAATTTCTTCTTGGTTTAATTTGTCATTTTCTTTTGGAGGCATAGCCGTATCGTCATCGATCCGAGTAATGGCGAGATAGAGCGGGCTGTTTTCTGCGTCCATGGGAATGATTGCTGCTTTGCCAGATTCGCCTCCTTTTAATAATGAGGCCAAGCTTGTCAAATTTAAATCACCTTCTAATTCTTTAGGGTCTTCGCCATGGCAGCTGAAGCACCTATTTTCTAGGATGGGGTAGACTTCGTAGGCAAACAAGGCTTCTGCATCAATATTTTCGAGGGTTGGCGTTTGGCATGAATAGAGTAAGATGGTGATAATGAATATCCATGTCCATAACTGGAAGGGGTTAGTGGGTTTTTGTAGAATCCGTTTTTTCACTGTTCTAAAATACGAGTTTAATTAGGAGGAGACAAAAACAAATGGGGTAAAACGTTAGTGTCGAGTTATATTCTAGATGTTATGGCCCCTAATACGGCAAGAGGAACGGAGTCCTTTGCCTCAGATTGGAGACACGGCAGCTTGATCCTGAATCGAAGGTCTCCGTACCTCTCGATTAAGGAGCGGAGTTCTTTGCTTGAGTTTAATCGAAGTCATCATTTCAAGAAACAGTATCGGGTATGAGATCCTAAATCAAACCTGCCTTCCGAATTTCTACGTCTAACCAAATAAATATAGTTAAATTTTGTTATGCATAAGCCATTAATTTAACATAAGGAGTTTGTCTGCTTATAACAGAGAAAACCCTATGAATTAATTTGTTTTTGACTGCATTTAAAACGACTCCTTTTTCTTTTCCTTCACTTAGTTTTCGATTATAATACAATGATAATCCTGGATCATGGGTTATTGCACTTGCTATGCAATTTGACAGTATACTTTTAATCTTTTTATTAGCGATATGGCTGACTTTGGTTTTCCCTACTTTTGTACCTGATTGGTTAGCAAATGGCGCAACACCACAGTAACATGCAAATTTTCTGGAGCTACTAAAGTTTTGATAATTATCAGTAAATGCTATAATATAAGCAGATGTAACATTACCTATTCCAATGACTGATTTTGCCAGTTTATCATTGAAAGCCACTTCTGGATCGCTTTGTATAAGCTCTTGAATTAAATCATCTAACACCTTTATTTGGTTCTCATAAGCTTTAATCAAAATATCATCTCCTTGCTTTAAGGTCTCATACAACTTATCGTCTATATAGCCTTTTTGTTCTGTAAGAGAAACGCTCAAAGATTGTTTTTGTCTAACCAATAAATCTCTTCTTGACAATAGTTTTTTCAACTTGATAATCAATGATTTAGATAGAATAGTCGGTTTTATTGAATCCCTTTTTTCAAAAGCATATTGACATATGTCTTTGGAATCAATTTTATCATTTTTACCTCTGCGTAGACCAAGAGATCGTGCTATTCTCATAGCATTTTCTTCTTTAAAAGCTATCTCTTGCAAGATCAGCCAATTGAGCAATGGTTTTGAGTAAATACCTGTATTTTCAAAGCAAATAAACCACTCACTAATGGGTACATCAGTAATTTTTGAAAGATCTCTGACAAAATCTTTAAATCCTTTTTCAGAATTTAAGTACTGGCCTAAATAGATAGGTTTTCCATGTAAACGATATGATACATCAATAACTGCTTTTGATATATCAGATCCAATATAAAATGAATAAATAGACATAACTTTAAATTTATAAATGAGAAGATTATCACTATTACCTTTAGTAGGCCCTAACGCCTAAATTTCTACATGGTGCTAATCTAAAATAGTAGCGGAAGACTAATTCGGCAGGTAAGGCATAATCCTTAGACAGGCAGATAGTTCACCTCCGCTACTTTATTAACAATTAAGATGTTAAACTAACAAAAGAAAAAGAAGCAAAAAGAAAATATACATAGTAGTAATAGTAATGTGATTATAAATAATCAATTACAATACTAAAGGG
>CALGLU010000028.1 GCA_937959275.1 uncultured Saprospiraceae bacterium
AGACTGGGAGGCTGGAAAGAATTTTATAACAAATCAAGACCTCCAGGACATAAAACACTTATTTGGGGATTAGATAAATTTGAAGGCATTGTCATAGGCTACAACATATCAAGAAAAAAAGATGTGTCCCAACGTTAGGCCTGCCCGGCAGGCAGGCTCAACATTTATCTACGCTGCCATCGCCGCCCGCATGACAGCCAACTGCAAAAATAAAGTTATCATCAAAACAATAGGATCTACATCTTCAGACAAGGCAATTCCAAAATCACTTTTAAACCAATTTGTTTTGCGACTCACTTTTCCAACTTCTCGTTTGCCCTCCATAACTGTAATAGCCTTAAAGGACCAATTGCTATCCAGCTTGATTGTTTTATCATCCATCTTAATCAAAAAGTCATAGCTAAATGCATTTCGCTTTACTAACGTCGCCAGCAATGTACCATCTTTATAAATCTCGCGCATTGAGGATAAGACGGACACCCGCTTGAGCTCATACAAAGACCCTTTATATCGAAAAGGTACAATGCTAGAACTCATACTTTTCATTTCAATATCTACACAAAATTTATCTGATTCGTCAAGAATTTCATAAACGAATTTCAGGAGCTTGTGATGTTCTTTGACTTTATATTTTTTAATGTTCATGATCTCTGATTTAATTATATAGAAATATTATACTCCTCTAATAAGCCCACGCTGACATAATCAATATGCAGCAATAAGGCAACTAGAATAAAGAGTTCATTAGAATCTGTGTGGACTGCAAAACCATATTCTCTTTTGAATAGAGAATCTTTTTTACTCATCAATCCGACGTCTATACCGTTACATAAAACTCGAGTGGTTTTGTACATGTGATCGGAGAATGAGCTGATGACGATCGACTTGCCGCCAATGGACAATTCAAGATCAGATCGATAATCACTGACATGGACAAAATGTCCGACGTCCACATGATTCAATAACATCCGTACGACCTGAGGCTTGCTAGCTGAACTTCTATATCCTCTGATGGTGTCTGTGGAAGTCACAAAACTGATTGAGCCAAGGACTTTGGAATTGATTAATTCTCCTATGTATTTGCCATTCTCATTTGTGACAACTAATACATTTCTTCCTGCCCTCTTTTCTGTTTTGATGATATATTTGTGTAGTCTCATGGTATTCGTTTTTTGTCTCCAATTAACCGATTCGATCACCTTGAATTCGCATCGATCTATAACTATAAAATAAGGATGATTCTTGGATTTTACATCTTTGTTCGATAGACATACGAGATTTTCCGACGAAGAATTGAACCTATCGAAAAAGCCAATTCAATCAAGTAGCTCTAGCCTTTAAGGGCATATATGCTTAACAGAATAGATAATTAAATATGTCCATATTTGCTAAATGTAGACAAACCGAGTATATTTAAACCATAAATATTAATCTAAAGATGAATATCAGTTTTACTAAAAAACAAGAGGACTATATCTCTAAACAGGTGGCTTCTGGTGACTATCAAAACAATAGTGAAGTCATTCGAGATGCACTGCGCTTACATCAAATTTATCGTGACAAAGTGATAGCTGACTTGCGGCTAGAGATTGAAAAAGGAATACAAAGTGGCATTAGCGATAGGCCTGTGAAGACTATCATAAAAGCAAAGCTTAAATCGAGTTCTTCTAAATGATTTCAAACAAAAAAATAGTTTCGTACCGATTTCAACATTTGTCAGCCATCTTCCACTTTTCGCTACAGCAATCTAATGATTAAATAAAGTTTTGTCTACGAAGTAAATCTGCTGTGGATTACCAACCGACCTTATTGTTTTTAGCGGAAAACGATTCTTTTCCCGTCAAAAACTGAAAACTGTCTGAGCGAAATAGGCACTTTTTAAAAGCGACAAAGCACCTTGCACAAATACAGCCTTCAATAAACACTTTATCTGTTGCGAGTTTTTTCAGTTTAGGGAAAAGAATCGATTGGAGCGTTAAGAAAACAATACAGTCTTGACCTTTTGGTTACTTTTGTGTCAAGACAAAAGTGACATGACGAATTATTTAAATGATCCCATTATAGCATTATCCACAGCAGAGGGCGAAGCTGCAATTGCCGTGATCAGATTGTCTGGCAAGGCTGTTATTGACATTGTGGACTCTGTCTTCTTTGGGAAAAACTTGAAGAAGGTAGAAGGGCACACTGTCCATTATGGAAAGATCAAAGGACCAGATGACGTCATCATTGATGAATGTATGGCGGCAGTATTCAGAGCCCCACGGTCCTATACCAAGGAAGATGCTGTTGAACTATCCTGTCACGGATCGAAGTACATTGTCCAGACTATTATTCAATTATTTTTAAGCAAGGGCGTGCGCTTGGCCGAGCCAGGAGAATATACCATGCGGGCTTATCTGAATGGCCAGCTTGATCTAACTCAGGCAGAAGCGGTGGCAGACTTGATCGCATCGACCACAGCCAGTCAGCACGAACTAGCGATGAATCAAATGCGGGGAGGCTTTAGTCATATGATTCAAAACTTGAGAGGTCAATTGATCGAGTTTGCCAGCCTCATTGAATTGGAAAATGATTTTGGCGAAGAAGATGTAGAGTTTGCTGACCGCAATAAACTAACAACTTTGGTGACTCAGACTAGACAGATGATTCAGGACTTGATGCATTCATTTCAATATGGTAACGCGATAAAAGAAGGCGTGGCTGTTGCGATTGTGGGTCGGCCCAATGTGGGCAAATCAACCTTACTCAATGCTTTATTAAATGAAGACAAGGCTATCGTCAGTGATATCGCCGGTACGACTCGAGATGTGATCGAGGATACAATTCAGTTGGATGGTATCTTGTTTCGATTCATAGATACAGCGGGGCTGCGTGAGACAGAAGACAAAATCGAATCTATTGGTATTGATCGAGCTAAAGAGCAATTGAACAAGGCAAAGATCATATTATACATTGACGAGATTGAGGAGGACCACCAAGCGATCATCTCACGATTTAAAGAGCTCACTGCTGCAAGGCAAGATAAAGATGTCATTATTTTATTAAATAAGTCAGATGCTTTTCACGGCTGCCACGCCTATGATGTCGAAGAGGCTGTCAGCACCTTGACAAATCGGACACCAGTCATTGCGTTCTCGGCAAAAGAAAAAACGAGGTTGGCAGACTTAAAATCTTTGCTTATTGCTGCTGTCAATAAACTATCCAATTCGGCTCAAACGACAGTTACCAATATGCGTCACTACCAGGCTCTCGAGCAAACTGATGTGTCTTTGAAGGCGGTGTTGGATGGGCTTGAGCAACAGGTGAGTTCTGATTTTGTGGCCTTGGATATTCGGCATGCGTTGCATCACTTGGGAGAGATTACGGGGGAGATTACGACGGATGATTTATTGGATAGTATATTTCGGAATTTTTGTATTGGGAAGTGAATGAGACTCTGAATCTTCGATTCAGCAAGTCGAATTCATCCCGTTCGACTAACAGGAGCAACGGGATCTAACAATACTATAACCATGACTCTGAATCTTCGATTCGCAAGTCGAATTCATCCCGTTCGACTAACAGGAGTAACGGGAGTTGAGACTCTACTCTCCGATTCAGCTAAACGAAAGTTAAACTTATCTATCCCTTAATTGACTTTGATTACTTTAGGATTTCTATAACCATGAAATATAGCAAGGACTATCAAGTCATTTTTGATAACATGATAAAAGTAAGCGTGCCAGCAACTACCTCTCACTAAATCCTGGTAGCAATTCCTCTAATCTATTTACAGGCTGCTCCTTTATTTGCTCCAATGTTTCTTGAAGCCATGTTCGTGGATTAACACCATGCATCTGGCATGTACCAA
>CALGLU010000029.1 GCA_937959275.1 uncultured Saprospiraceae bacterium
GACTGGGAGGCTGGAAAGAATTTTATAACAAATCAAGACCTCCAGGACATAAAACACTTATTTGGGGATTAGATAAATTTGAAGGCATTGTCATAGGCTACAACATATCAAGAAAAAAAGATGTGTCCCAACGTTAGGCCGGCAGGCGGGCTCAACACCGCGACCGCAGGAAGCACCTAAGTTTTTCGTTTCTTCTTCTTGGCTGCCGGAAATAAGACATTATTCAAGATCAAGCGATATCCAGGAGAATTAGGATGTAAGCTCAGGTCAGTTTCAGGATCGTTGACGAGGTGCCTATAGTCTTCTGGGTCGTGGCCTCCATAGAAAGTCCAAGTCCCGTTACCGAGTGTCCCATGGATATACCTGGCTTCATTGATAGATTTGTTTTCTCCGAGGATCAAGACTTCTGGTTTGACATAGTGCTTGTCAAAAGCTGTGGTCTGTCCCATGAAGCCTTTCACTGTTGTCGTGTGATTTTGTGTTAGCATTGTGGGGATAGGATCCCATTTTGCAGAAAACTCAAATAGAGTGAAGTAGTCTTGCTCTGGTGTTATTTTTCGTTTTCGGTTATCAATGCTTGATGTTTCATATTCTAAGTGATTCCTAATGATTTGAAAATCAGTGAATGCAAATGTATTTGAAAAATCGAGTGAACGATGCGCATTGGGAGCCATTGGATCCCCATCAAATACTTGGTGACAGATGTCAGTACCTTCAGCCGCTAAGGCCAAATCATAGGTGTCTGTCGCGGAGCACATAGCAAACATAAATCCACCAGCACCGACATATTCTCTTATTTTCTTAACGACAGCCAGCTTAAGTTGGGATACTTTCTTAAACCCAAGACTTTTGGCCAAAGATTCCATTTTAGCGACGTTATCTCTATACCAAGGTTTGTTATGATAGCTTGCATAGAATTTGCCATACTGCCCTGAAAAATCCTCGTGGTGTAAATGCAACCAGTCATACTCAGCAAGCTTATCTTCCATGACATCTCGATCGTAAATAGATTCATACGGAATTTCAGCATAGGTTAATACCATCGTTACGGCATCATCCCAAGGTTGTACTCGTTCACCCCTCGAATTGACATCAGGTGTGTATACTGCGATTTTTGGAGGTTTCTCTAATTTGATAACTTCTTGATTCAATTCTGGATTAGAGATTTCCTGTCGCAGGGATGCAAACTGGGCATTTGGGATCACTTTATAGGATATCCCTCTGATTTTACACTCTTTTTCAAAAATGGGCGTGTGCTCAAAGGCAAAACTGCCGCCTTCGTAGTTTAATAGCCAGTAGGCTTCAGCTCCTTTTTCTAAGACCCAATAGGTGATGCCATAAGCCTTCAAATGGTCCTTTTGCTTGCCGTCAGCCATCGGAATATAAATATATGAAGCTATACCGCTGTACCCCAAACAGAGGAACAGGAGAAAGAAAACTGATTTTTTAAATGACATAACTATTTGTATTGAATTTAAAAACGTCAAAAAATTGACAATAATTGCCAAACGATTCGTTTAATAAGTTGAATCTTTGACTTGAATAAATTGCCAATAGAATTGACCATATTTGCGGTCAATAACAAAGTAAACACATCATCGAGAATTTAAGTTTATCATATCCTTCTTGGTATATCTTTTTATGCGCTTTATTGGGTCTCCTCTTTGCGGCCGTATTATACTATAAAGACAATAGATTTGCTGAAACCAAGTCATGGTTGCCTTTACTCTTATCTTTTCTGCGGTTTATTGGTGTGACAGGCTTGGCTCTCTTATTATTGTCGCCGCTGTTGAAGCAGATCACGGAAGAAACGAAAAAGCCTCAAATTGTTATACTAGAAGACCGTTCACTCTCGGTGACTGAGACGATCAATGCTGAGACTTACAGTGCTTATCAAGCTGATATGAGTGCTGTTGTTGCGGATCTTCAAGAAGATTATGAAGTGTCTGTTTTCAATTTTGGAGAAGAAGTTTACCCTCAAGGAGATACCAGCTCTCAGGAATTTAAAACAACCAATATTTCTGCAGCAATGCAATACGCCTATGATATTTTTAATGATCAAAATCTAGGAGCGGTCGTTTTAGCCACAGACGGTTTGTATAACGAAGGAAGAAATCCACTCTACAACAGTAATCTATTCAAGGCGCCTATCTATACAGTTGGATTAGGTGATACGACGATTCGTAAGGATTTATTCATTAAGAATATCCTGTACAATCGCATCGCCTATCTAGGAGATAAATTTAATGTTCAGGTGGACATCCAAGCGTTTAATTGCGCTGGCAACACGACAAAATTGAGAGTTCGGAAGGAGCAAGGCGATGAATTTAGAGTGATCAGTGAGAAAAACCTACGGATCGATAAGAATCAATTTTTCACAACAGAGACAATCACCTTAGATGCATCAAATCCTGGCATCAATCGATATCGGATATCTGTGACACAGTTAGATGGAGAGCAATCTACCCGAAACAATGTTCAAGATCTGTATGTCGAAGTCCTCGATTCTAGATTGAAAATACTTGTGCTGGCTCATGCGCCACATCCTGATCTAGCAGCCGTACATCAGATTTTGGGTGCTAATAAGAATTATGAAATAGAGATTAAGTATGCAGGAACAGCGGAAAGCTTGTCTGGGTATGATTTCTATGTCTTTCATAATTTGCCCAGTCGTCAACATAGTCTTGACCAGATACTGCCTATCATCAATAGAAAGAAATCCCCTAGACTATTTATCGCAGGTGCACAGACAAATCTACCGGCCTTTAATAAAAGCCAATCGACGCTAACGATCAGGGGTAATAATTCCACCCAGTCTGAAGTTACTCCTACGATGAACCAAGGGTTTAATTCGTTTAATATCTCAGACAATACAAAGCAGAAGATAGATCTATTTACACCTGTATTATCACCTTTTGGAGAATATACAGAAGGACCTAAAACATCAACATTGTTATTTCAAAAAGTAGGTCGAATAGAAACCAAAAGTCCACTTTTATCCTTTAGCGAAGACAATGGTATTAAGACAAGTGTTCTTGCGGCTGAAGGTATATGGAAGTGGAAAATATTTGATTACTTGCAAAATCAGAATTTTGATGTCATTACAGATTTATTAGAAAAGACATTTGTCTACACAAGTATCAAAGAGGATAAGAGAAGATTTAGATCAAGTGTAGCTAAAAATATTTTCAAAGAAAATGAAAACGTATTTTTTGAAGCCGAGTTATACAATAACGCTTACCAGTTGATTAATGATCCAGATGCATTTTTGACGATTAAAAACAGCGATGGAGAAGATTTTAATTTCACATTCTCCAAAATGTCAAATGCGTATAGCCTTGATGCAGGCCGATTCCCAGAAGGAAAATACAGTTTTACAGCAAGTACTAATGTTGGCGGAGAAGCCTTGTCTCAATCTGGGAGATTTACTGTCGAGTCCATTCAATTAGAATTATTCAACACAACAGCAGACCACGGAATGCTCAGAAATATAAGTGAGTCGAATGGCGGTACATTTTATTTGCCACAAAACTTAACGCAGCTTGGCGCAGACTTAAAATCGAACAATACAATCAAGCCGACAGTCTATGCCACAACAAATACTAAACCGATAATCCATTTTAAATGGTTGTTCGCTGTTTTATTTTTGTTCCTTTTCCTTGAGTGGTTCTTAAGAAGATTTTACGGACAATATTAATCAAAATGAATATATGTAAACGCGTACGATTGATTAAGATAACTCCTAAATCATGAGTCGCTTTTCTGAAAGTGGTTGCATTTTTAGATTTGATAGACAGTGGGAGATTTTAAAATATGATGATCACCACTACTATCAGATTGTAAGTGGGCGATCATTCAGTGGAGTAGATTTTGCGGGTTTATTAAATGATGAAGAACTCTTTCTAATAGAAATTAAAAACTTCTATCAATATGATAATCAAGGAGCAATTAATGATCTCAACCAGTTTGCCTTAGAAATAAGGGAAAAACTCTTGGACACAATTGATCTCATTCATCTCATTTATAAATATCATCAGAGAAGTTGGATGTATAGTAGATTCAACCGACTGGTGATGCGATTTCCTCGGGTGCATTACACTTGGTGGTTTTGGACAAGGATGAAGGAGTTGATTGAGCAAGAGGCATTTACATTTGTACTATTGATTGAATCGGTATAAAAAAGAAGTTTGCTCTTTGAAAAAATCCAGACAGCATTAGAAGAAGAGCAATATTCGATACCAAAAATTAAGCTGATGTCTTTGAATACGGATCAGATTCCTGGGCTTCAGATCATAACTCAGGATAAGGAAGTGTGAGCTATTGTTATGCATAAATTATTGAGTATTTTTCTCTATCAAGTCAATACGTTGTCAAAGGCTTGAAGTTAATATTTCTTTATCAGGAAGGATAGACCGCAAGACCCGTTGTAATTCTTCTTGCTTTTGAGTCCCAATCAAAATGCGCTTTCCCTTTGTCAAATGCAATTGCAAACCTTGATTACCTCTAATATTATAGGCTGTCCCTTTCTGGCCAAAACGAATCCCCCAACCACCGTATTCCAAAATGGGTTTGTAAGTTCTTACTTGCCAAGACTCGATATCATGGTGTGCATATGTTCGATTGAGAAAGGGACGAATATTGACATAAATATTGCTTTGATCTAATTCAGTTTCTAGAGTCCAGAAAAATAATACACTTGGTATGAGTAAGACAAATAGAATAAGCAAGAAGCTAGATGTACTAAGAAAGCCGGACTCGACTAAAATATAGATGACGACACAATTAAATACCAGTATACCATATCTTACCCATTCTGGGAATTGCTGTTTTTCAGAAAATCTCATATCCTAATTTATAACTTTCAGAGTAATATTGCTTGTGCTATATGTTTGAATTATAGATTTTAATCAAACCTATCTTTCTTTTGTCTACTAGTAGATAATGTCAATAGCAAGTACAGAAGTTTGAATTCGGTTAATAAATTTTAAAGAATAGGTGTTTTTAATTAAGAATTGTCTATTTAGTGTTAAATAAGATAGTCGGTGTTATACAACGATTCAATTGCTAGCTTATCCAAGCCTTATTCATGTAATTGATCAATGTTATTCTTTAAAACCTCTTTAATTATTAAGCGCAAGTATTTGTGTTACTAACTATTTTTCATGAATCATAATCGACTCTTTTTATCCTCCAATGGCTTTTTGATACCGATCATCTCAACCACTCTACAAACACAAAATTTAATCGCACTTCTGAATCCTCCAACAATGGTATTACGCCAAGTTATTCCTGTTTAGTCGGACCAAAGTCTAGTTAACCAATTCAAATCAATTCTTGCCAAAGCAATTAATATGAAAATAATTCTATCTCTAACTGCGCGCTTTATCCTTTCAGTGACTCTACATGGATTCAGACTGAAAACATTCTCTGCACTCATAGTACTTTTGTTCATGTCAGCTGTTGTGTCTGGACAACTTTTTCATGAGGACTTAAGTAGGGATAGCAAATTGACATTTGATGAAATAGTAAAGAAAACAGAACTGCACTATGATAAAATCGGCCGTGGGAAAGGCAATGGATATAAGCAATACCAACGATGGAAATATTGGGCACAGCGCAGTCTGGATCAATTTGGAAAGGTGAGAAGTGATGTAAATGCCTTAAATCAGTACAATAGATTTGAGTCTCAAAATAGGACTACACAAAGAACGCTTACCAGCTCATACGAAGAACTAGGTCCCCAGATTTCGACGATTACATCTTCGTGGTCATCTGGGCTTGGGAGAGTTTCTGCCATTGGTTTGGACGCTAATGATGATAATCACATTATTATAGGATCTCCAGGAGGAGGTATTTGGAAGACAACAGACTATGGAAATAATTGGACACCACTTTTTGATGATCAATTAATGATGGATGTATTCGCATTAGAAATATCATACGCTGATCCTGACGTGTATTTTGCTGGATTGAGCGGAGGATTAATGAAAAGTACAGATGGAGGTGCAGTATGGAGGATTGTAAATGGAATTATAGATGATCCTATTTTAAGTGACCCCTATTTTAATACGATAACAATGCACCCAACAGATCCCAATATAGTGTTTGCTGTTGATCAAAATTCTGGTCGTGTTTACAAATCTATAAACGAAGGAGATGATTTTTATGAGGTGTTGGATCATACATCCTCAATGTATGATCTCGAATTTCAGCCTGGCAATCCACTTGTGATGTATGCATCTGGGAGGGGTGCAGTATACAGATCAAATGATAGCGGAGAAAGTTTCAATGAAGTTGTCACAGTGCCCTGGGTAGGGACAGATAATAATGCTATGATGATGGCCGTTACACCGGCAGCTCCAAATAACATTTATGTCATAGAAGAGACTGGTGGTGGTTTTAATGCCTTGTATTTATCTACTACTTCGGGATTAACATGGGCTACGATTACAGATAATACATGCAATTGTCAAAATTACTTTGGCTGGCGTATTGATGAGGATGGTGGTCAGGCACCTAGAGATATGGATATCGTTGTCTCTCCGGTTAATCAAAATATTATACATATTGCTGGAGTCGACAGCTACAATTCAACAGATCTTGGACAAAACTGGAACCAGACCACTTCTTGGAATGCGCCTAATGCAGCTAATTTTATTCATGCTGATGTAGATTTATTGATCTATGATAACAATAGGATTGTTGCTGGCACTGATGGTGGGATTTACTTTTCAACAAATGAAGGCAACACATACACAGATATCTCGTCTGGTTTAGGGATAAGACAGTTCTACAGAATTGGTGCATCAGAAACTGATATCGATAGGGTCTCTGGTGGCTCACAGGATAATGGCACTGGCACATTAGTGTCAGATGTTTGGTTTGATTGGTTAGGTGCAGATGGAATGGAAACATTTATAGATTGGAATAATGCTGACATCATTTATGGGACATCTCAATATGGTAAGCTATACAGATCTATCGATGGTGGTCAGACACGTGCAACAATTACGACTCCTGGCAGTGCTGAAAGAGGTAATTGGGTGACACCATTTGAGCAGGATCCAGTAAATCCAAATACGATATATACTGCTCGTTTGCAAGTTTGGAGAAGTGATAATGGTGGTACAACTTGGGATTCCATTTCTACATTTACTGGTGGATTAATTGAAGAACTAAAGATCGCACCATCAGATAATAATGTTATTTATGTGGCTAATGGCAATCAATTGTTGTATACAAATGATGGTGGTACGAATTGGAATTCGAGCTTAACACCATCAGGATTTATAAACTATATTGCTGTGCACCCTTCTGATCCTAACAGACTCGCTTTAGCAGTAAGTGGTTCAGTTGCTAGGGTATACGAAAGTACAGATGGTGCTCTTAGCTGGACAGATATTACAGAAAACATTCCTGCAGGCATTGCAATTGAATGTGTCGTTTATGAGCAAGAGGTAAATGGTGGACTTTTTTGTGGAGGGAATCCCGGGATTTTTTACACGCCAACCACCTCAAGCGCAGACTGGGAAGATAGCTCAATAAATCTTCCAAAGGTCCGTGTCAAAGAATTAGAAATTCGTAATGAAACGATGTATGTTGCTACCTATGGAAGAGGACTTTGGAAATATGATTTTGTATGTGATGGTAGCTTAACGGGGCAAGCATGTAATGACCTTGATATCTGCACCATCAATGATGTATTTGATGCAAATTGTATCTGCGCAGGGACTTTCGATACTAGTAATCATCCTTCGTGTGGTGTAAATGACATAGCACTCATCAATCCGCCTACAAGTGTATTAGCTAGCGAATTGGTAAATGTAACCGTCAGTTATAATAATAGTGAAAGTTTAGATGCCTATGTCTTGGTTAGATTTAAGAGTCCATCTGGAGCTAATTTAGGACAAGATTTTTTACAAGTTCCTCCAGGTCAGGGCACACGAACATTACAAGTGCCTGCACCAGCTGATGCTGATAGTGGTTACAGTTATCAGGCTCAGCTTCTCCTGACAGGCACGTGGGCTGGTTTAGCAGAAGACAACATTTTAAATGTGACAGTGAATGGCACGACTAATAACTCAATTACTCTTCTCAGTCCTCCAATAACAGTCTCAGCAAATGATCAGATCAATGTGAGTGTCAATTATAATAATACTGAATCTATTGATGCGTATGTTTTGGTTAGATTTATGAGCCCATCTGGTGCCAATTTAGGACAGGACTTTGCACAAGTAGCACCAGGTCAAGGCACCCAAACTCTTCTTGTGCCTACGCCAACAACTGCTGGTACAGACTACAGTTACCAGGCTCAGCTCCTGCTGACCGGGACATGGGCTGGTTTAGCAGAAGAGATCATTTCAAATGTGACTGTAGAATCATCCGAAAGCAACTCTATAACGCTTCTTAATCCACCAACAACTGTCACAGCTAACGAACTGATCGATGTCTCTGTGAATTATAGTAACAATGAATCAGTTGATGCCTATGTTCTCGTTAGATTTAAGAGTCCATCAGGCGATAATTTGGAACAAGATTTTGTTCAAGTGTCACCAGGACAAGGCACCGAAATCTTACAAATACAAGCACCCGCCAGTGCTGGAAGTGGCTACAGTTACCATGCACAACTACTGTTGACAGGAACATGGGCTGGTTTGGCAGAAGATAATTTATCCAATATAACTGTTGGTGCTGCTAGCAATAACTTTATCACTCTTGAAAATGCACCCACTTCAGTCTCAGCGAATGATCTGGTTGATGTAACTGTTAATTATAATAATATTGGATCTGTTGATGCTTATGTACTTGCTAGGTTCAAAAGTCCATCAGGAGATAATTTGGGTCAGGATTTTATTCAAGTTTCCCCAGGTCAGGGTACAGAAACGTTACAAGTGCCCACTCCAGCGACTGCTGGAGGTGGATATAGTTACCATGCTCAATTACTGGAGACAGTGACTTGGGCTGGCTTGGCGGATGACAACCTCTCCAATGTCACTGTAAATGCTTCTGGTGCGAACTCCATTACAATCATGAATCCGCCGACAACAGTACTAACTAACGAGATAATTGATGTTAGCCTTAGTTATAATAATATTGAATCTATTGATGCTTATGTTCTTGTTAGATTCAAAAGTCCAACAGGAGATAATTTAGAGCAGTCTCTAATTCAGGTATCACCAGGTCAAGGCAGCTTGACTTTACAACTGCAGGCCCCAGCAAATACAGGCAGCGGCTATAGCTATCATGCACAATTGCTACTAACAGGCACCTGGGCTGGTCTGGCGGAAGATAATGTCAATAATGTCACAGTTGGTCAGAACGCTAATACTAGCCTTGTCACACTCTTGAGCTGGCCAGATACAATAGAAATAGGGGGGAGTTATGATGTGTTGGTTGCTTATGAACTTAGTCAAAACAGTATCATTTATGCACAACTATTTGATCGGGAATCTCCAGATGCAACTGGCAGTTGGAATAAGATAGGTGATGGATGGGCAAGTGTAAATGCGGGCTCAAGTACTGTTAGCATTACTGATATTTTAATTGATCTTGACGTAGCTCCTAGTAATCGATTAGAGATATTACTGTTTCATCCAGCAAATGGGACATGGGGAGATGCCGTGCCGATTGGCGATGTGTCAGTAAATGTACCAGGTCGCTCAAGTGTTTTGTTTGGGGATATATCAGATAGTGATCCCTCTATGTACATGAGGTATTATAATAGAGATATTGAGTGTAATGGCAATACCTATAATGGTAACGATGTGGGTAATGGTTCAGGATTTGATCATACTCTTGCACCAACGACCAAAATATACAGGTCAAACTGGTGGGTCAATCATAATTGGAAAGGGCCTATCAAATCGCATTATGGTGAAAATGATCAGAATGGAAAAAACTTTTGGGTTGAGTGGCAGAATTTAGGGCAATGCGGAGGTGGCCATGCAGAATTTGATATCCGTGTAGAAAAGAGTAATTATTCAGACAATGCGGTTGGCGCAGGGTTTCCAAGTCGACTGGGTGATATCACTGAACCCTTAGACTGTACATTTACTGGACAATGGACAGCTGGTAGTTCTGGACGCGGTCATATCAATATGACAGCATGGGTTTACAATACCTTAGACTTGATTCCAAATAATAATGCGACGCGTTGCGATATCATCATTCATGCATTTGATAATTCTGGAGACTTTAGAAAAAAGTACGAGGATGGTTTTAGATGGTCGCCTAGCGGGAGTAATACCATTTTTCACTTTGATAAGATCGGTACAGCTACAGCTAATGGCATTATGTATGAAGTCTTGCGGACGATGCCAGGTGGGTTTGGTGAAGGGGCATCATATAATTTAATCCCAACATCTTGGTCACGATATTTTATGGAGGAATTTCCAACCAGCATTATTCAGTCAACAATTGATGTCAATAAAATATTAAAGGACATTATCATTTTGGAAGCAGCCAATGGTCCAGATATCGTTAACCAGCAAGATGGATCGTCATATCAGGCTAATTTATTAACTGAGGATTGGGGCTTGCATGTGATGGAGTGGACAGTTACAGGTCAATCTGGAACAGAGGAGCATGATCCCGACTTTCCAAACGACTTTAGCAAAAAAGTATTTATACCGAATAGTATGGGAAGATTTACATTTGATGAGTATTTTATTCCGGATCCTTGTTGTAGTAACCCGAATATCGATTGTCCTCCTTTTATAGAATGTCCAGAACCTAATGATTGCCCTGATAATCTGACAGAGTTGAGCCAGCCAATTATTACTGGTAACAAACAGGCAAAGCTTAGTATTGAGACTAATGGTAATGTGCCGCAGTCTGAGAATGTGACTTATAAAGCTGGCCAAACTGTATCCCTGCTAGAGAATTTTGAGGTTAAATCAAGTGCAACATTTCATGTAATAATTGCTCCTTGTAATTAAAAAGGCATATTAACTCAGCATCTGATACAATGGTGTCTTGTACATGAGATAGTCGATGGTATAAATCTTCATGATTGAAGGCTATGACAAACAGCCATGAAAGTCAGTGAGGAGTTTTCGTATAGGATCAAGTTGTAGAAGTTAAGAAACATGCATAAAAAAAGCGGTCTGGATGACTCCAGACCGCTTATAAATTATAATCCCATGAACATATCCTAAGTTTCTACTCTTTAGCAGACATTACTTATAAGATATTTATTTAAAAATTCAATACACTTTCAAATGGACTTGTTCGCGTCTCTTCATACTCTCTTTAAAAATCGCTAATAGGAAGTTGGTTTTTTGGAATCAACTTACTATTAGCAATATCCCATGAACATATCCGAATTTTACTACTAGCTCTTTAGCTAGTGTGAAACGATCTATGTGAATCTGTTTCACACTACAATAATGCAACACTTATTTACTTGTCACAAGGACAAAAATTATTAATTGTTACATATAAATTTATTATATATGAATAATTAGGATTATAATAAATTGATATTCAGTCATATAGTAATGGATGTTATTACTTTTGATAAGTATTTGTGAGTATAAAATGTAAAATATATCTTAAATTATTGCTAAGAATTTGATTGGAGAGCCTAAAAGTTGCTTTGGATTCATAAAAAAAGCGGTTTGGATGACTCCAAACCGCTTTATAAATTATAATCCCATGAACATATCCTAAGTTTCTGCTCTTTAGCAGACATTACTTAAAAAGATATTTATTTAAAAATTCAATACACTTTCAAATGGACTTGTTCGCGTCTCTTCATACTCTCTTTAAAAATTGCTAATAGGAAGTTGGTTTTTTGGAATCAACTTACTATTAGCAATATCCCATGAACATATCCGAATTTTACTACTAGCTCTTTAGCTAGTGTGAAACGATCTATGTGAATCTGTTTCACAGTACAATAATGCAACACTTATTTACTTGTCACAAGGACAAAAATTAATAATTGTTACATATAAATAAATAAAATAAGTGAAATTACTTTGGACTTAACTCTGATAATCAATAGCTTATGTTTATCTATTTATGCTATTCATTAAATATTGTGAAAAATATGTGTGCTAAAATGAGCTTAAATCAGATTGTTTTTCCTGAAATTATTATTTGAAAGGACTTGAAAACGCCTCATTTTCTAAAAAATCTGGATCTCTAAGCGTTAGGATAAAAGCTTTTAATGCAGCCCTGTTGTCCTCGTCAAGGCTCAGTGGCCTTATGACAGCTGCTAAATTATCAGCAGGATGGCCCCCTGATACATAATGATCAATCACATCATCCAGTGTCGCAAACCGTCCATCATGCATAAATGGCGCTGATGACTCTATATTTCGAAGGGTTGGTACCTTGAATGCACCATTATCGAAGATCATACCGCTTACTTCTCCTCTTCCTTTGTCTGCAAAGTCACTCAAGGACCCTACCTGGTCAATACCATTATTGAAATATTCATTTGTGGTAAACAATGGTGCATTGTGACAATGACCACACTCCGCATGCAAGGCTTGATTCTCGTTGATATCAAAAAAGATTTCAAAACCATCTAGTTCTTGATCCGTGAACACAGCCTGTCCTGCTATGACCCGATCATACTTTGAATTCCCACTGCTCACCAAGCTTCTCTCAAACTGAGCTATTGCTTTTACCGCTAATTCCCGATCAATCTCTCCTATTTGTTCTATTCCAAAGGCCTGCCTGAACAACTTAGGGTAAAAGCTGCTTCGCTGGAGCTTTTGCTCCACATTAGGCCACGAGTCATGCAACTCGATTGGATCTTCGACTGGCAGGACTGCTTGCTCTTCTAAAGTCATCACCCGCCCATCCCAAAATAATCCTGTATTGGCGAAGCCAACATTTAGCAAGGACATTGAACTGCGTGTGCCAGCTATACCATCTACACCTGAACTGACTTTTAAATTATCCGTAAAATTAGATTGTACTAAATGGCAACTTGAGCAAGATTGGGTACTGTCGATGGACAATATAGCATCGTAAAATAAATGTCGTCCTAATTCTACTCCTGCCATAGTCATTGGGTTGTCAGCAGGTATTACCATCTGAGGAAAGCCCTGAGGTATAATTAACTGATACGATTCAGGTAGATAAGGGATGTCAGTCAACGTATCCTGATTCTCTCCTTCTCCCATATCATCTCCACAGCTCACTAACAAGCCAAGTAAAATCAGCAATATGAAAAACTTTACATTCATCTAATCTCTTAACGAAAAACTTCCTGCCGCATTTTGTATCAGCTTTTGTTTTAATGTCTCCTCCGAATCGTTTATTCCAAAAGATTTAAACCATTCGCTATAGTCAACATCAATATCTATAGTAAGGTTTTCGCCTCTTTCAGTAAAAAGCTCTGTTTCGAAGACAAGGTTGATCAAGCCCTCCTCATTGATAAGTTGAAGTTCTTGGATTGACGTACTGTCTGTTGTCCATGCGAAGCTAAACTGATGAGTCTGGTATATATCCGCTGATAGTTCATTGTCAAACAATTCAGTTTTATTTGATAATGTTGTGATTGCAGATGTGTCTATAGTCGCCAGACATGAAGGAATCCCAATAGATACATGCAGGCTATTATAGACTTGATCTAATAACACATTTGGCACTTGTGCTCTTTCAGAATTGATAGAGACATTATTAAAGGCGTTGAACAGTGTCAAGGGACCTCCACAGTCCAACACAACTGAATCCTGACTTGATAATAGTGAAACTGATTGTCCAGTCAAATATGCATTTGAGACTAAAAAGCTAGCTTCCGTTATGTTTAATGAGTCACCGGTTTGATTCAAATAGAATTCCGTCGTACTTAAATCAAACGTATCCCACATGGGATGAAAATCGATTTGAATAGATGGATATGAACAACAGTCTTCACAATCATTGTCTGCCGTTAAGCTAAAGTTAGAAGACAGAGGATCGAGACAACCATCGATCGGTTCGTAACATCCTGATAAGATGCAAAAGAGCGCTATGAGGAATGGAAGACTAAGAAGGGTTTGATTTTTCTGCTTCATAGTCTTTGACTAACTTCTTGACGAGTTCTTTGACTTGAGTCGAAAATTCTTTGTCCAATATCCAATGATAATATTGTTTATCTCTTACTAATGCTTCTGCAGCAGGTTGCCCCATGTACTTCCCGAAATTAAATACGATTTGCCCTTTGTGGTCATATTTTAATTTCTGTGTGACATCTATCAAACGATTATCATGCGTAAATTCGTGAATTGCGTTCATGTCATTTTTAATCGGCGCTTTGGTGACAAATCCATCTCCATCAATATGGTCCACATCTTTGTACCTGATAATCTGTCCTTTTAAGACATCAACTGTTGCACGCACATCTGCCAACGCATCATGTGCATCTTCCAACGTCTTGCCACAAAACAACTTCAAGGCCGCTTGAAGAGTCCTTGGCTCCATTTTATAAAAGATTTTCTGAACATCAATGGACTTCCTAATTGACATATCCAAGATAATTCCTGCTCTCGAAAATTCCTCCATCAACATAGGCACATCAAATCGATCTGAATTATAGCCACTAAGATCTGCATCACCAATAAAGTCATACAATTGCTGTGCTACATCTTTAAAACCTGGTTTATTTTTAAGTTTATCAGGCGTAATGCCATGCACATCCATAGCCTCCTGCGAGATGGGTATGCCTGGGTTGATGAGCATTTCTAATTCTTGCGCTTCTCTACCATCCGCAAAATACTTGATCAATGCGATCTGAACGATTCTGTCTCGAATGACATTTAGTCCGGTCGATTCGATATCAAAAAAAACGATGTCTTTACTTAAATTGAATTCTAGGTCCATTATTGTTGTAATATGTATTGATCAAATCCTGAAGAATGCCAAGTGTCCATCTTGTTTTCAGAATCATTATAAATAAATAGTGCTTCTATGTTTTTAATCTCTTCGACCAGTGTTTTAGCTTTTGATAAACCCATTACCATAAACGCTGTCGCCCAGGCATCTGCTTGCATACAATCATCTGAAATCACTGATGCGCTCAAGATATCACTTTTAGAAGGATAGCCCGTTAACGCATCTATAGTATGACTATATTTTTCTCCATTTTCACGCTCTAAATAATTCCGATAATTTCCCGAAGTAGCGAGCGATCGATCCTTTAACTGGATTAAGATAACCGCATCTGTAAGCCCGGCATCTACTTTAGGTGTATTGATACCCAGTGTCCAAATCCTTCCTTTTGCATTGAGACCCTTTGCCTTTGTTTCTCCTCCAATGTCTACGAGATAATGATCTATCTGTTGAGCATCCAGAAATCCGGCTAGAAGGTCAACGCCATAACCTTTTGCTAGCGCACTAAAATCCAATTGAGTACCTGCTTGTGTTTTGCGTATCTGTTGGTTGTGTGTGTCTATGCTGATCTGATCTAGACCGACAAATGCAAATAAGGAATCCACTTTCATGGAGTCAATATGCTCAACGGCGTTTTTGTGTGTATAACCAAATCCCCAATAATTGATAATCGGCATCAAGCTAGGATCAAATGCACCTTTTGAGAGCCTGTTGATCTCAGTTGATGCGTTTAGATTCTGAAAAAAAGCTTGAAATCGAGGAGAATCATCATAATCTATGCCCACTTCCGATTGATTGAATCTAGAAATAATGGATTCAGGAATGTAAGTTGACAACTCTTGATTCAACTGGATAAGAATGCTATCTATACTTTCTTGTAGGCTTGCGGTGCAGGACTTACAGGTGACAGCATAATAGGTGCCCATAGTTTGACCTCTTATTTTGCCATAACTTGGTGGCTCTTTAAGACTTGCGGATTCTGAGTCCGACTTGCACGAGCACAAGCACATACAGATACAGATACAGAATAGAGATAAGAAGGATAGCTCAGCAAATATTCTGTTCATTTAGAGTAGACCCTCTTTTACTGCTTCTTCCTGCACTCCATGTAATTGTACTGGTTCCTTCTTTTTACGCAATTTAATATTTAGGAATTCGACCCCTAAGGCAAATGCAATCGCAAAATACAGATATCCTTTAGGTACTGCACCGATCTCATTTCCAAAGACACTTAAATGTGCAAGATGACCACCTTCTATTATCAACATAAAACCAATCAAGATCAAAAAGGATAAGCCCAACATCTGAACAGTCGGATGGTCATTGACAAATCTACCCACCGGCGCAGCAAATAACATCATAATGATGACAGATAAGATGACTGCAACGATCATGACAAACAATGCACCTGTTAAGCCATTAGTCATACCCACAGCTGTTAAAATGGAATCAAAGGAGAAGACTATATTGATAACAGTAATTTGCATGATAGCACTTCGCAAGGTAATGCCTTCTTTTGGTCCATCTGCGCCATGTTGCTCACCTTCCAGTTTATGGTGGATTTCTGTTACACTCTTATACAATAGAAATAGGCCTCCAGCGATCAGAATTAAACTTTGAACTGAGAAACCTGCGTCGATCCAACTCGTATGTATAGATAGCCAAGGTTCGTTCATGGCGATTAACCAAGTCACCCCGAAAAGCAGGACAATTCGCATAGCCATTGCTAAGATTAGACCAATGTTAGTCGCCTTTGCTTGAAGTTCTTTCTTAAGTTTCCCTGCTGTTATGGAAATGAATATGATGTTGTCAACTCCAAGAATGATTTCCAAAAGTAATAAGGTGACGAGGCTCATCCACATCTCCCCACTAGCAAAATTTGGCATTTCCATTAAGAACAATAAATTCATCTTTTGATTTTTATAGAACTTTCAAACGCATAACAAGTGTTAAATGGATATACATTTGCTTAATTAATTCAATTTGATCGCAAATTAAAGATTTGGTTTTATACTTTTGTAGTAGCCACCCGAGATAGATTATTAAAATTTACTTTATCATTCTGTTTTTTTAAATCCTCAATGGGTATATGAGTCAATTTTATTCTTTACATATTCTGTTAATCTTAGTTATTTACTCACTTTTTATGCCTTCCTCAAGCATAGAGAATGAAAATTGTACGATCAAGTTAATATCCAAGACTAATCCAATAACAGGTAAGGTGACATTTGCAGGAAGACAAAATTTTGAATTTTCGACTGAAGATGCCTCAAAGTCAGTCGAATTGCTAATTGTTAGGCAAAATAAAGAATTAACCCTTCGATTCAAGAGTGATCATAAGATCTGTCTCCCGAAATCAGCAGAAATCAGTATTCTAACTCAAGATAAAAAAATATTGCCCCTCAAAAGTAATAGCCGTGATAACTGCAGCGGAACCATGATCTTCAACTTTGGAGGTATGTTTGGTAAAGAAAAAGCTCGCGATATCTTGTACGACCGAGGTATCTTATCCATTAGTTTTGAAGACATCGATCAAAATGGATATTTCATGACTCTCCATTCTAATCAGCAAACTGAATTGAAGCAAGTCTTGCAGTGCTTAGTTAATATCTAGCTTTATAATCCATAGATAATAGACGATAGACAATAGACGATGGTCCATAGTTGGCAAAGTCAATGCGAAATAAATGGCAATACGCCCGCTACTCAATTACATTCACTGCGGGATCTCCGCTCCCACACTCAACACTCAACACTCAACACTGCGACCACCGGGAGCATTCTACTCTTCATCTTCTGGCGCAGTCATGCCAAAGCCAATTTGCTGAGGTCTTTGCTGTCCATTAGGGTCATCATCATCATAATTCTCCCATTCAATCAGATCTTTAAGAAATGTTTCTACATTATTAATAATGAGGTCTTCATTAAACTCAGGAGGTGCATAGATACCGATCAACTTAGGTGGTCGTGGTTCGATTAGCCCTTCTATAAACGGGAATGTCATCCAAGCCTGTACTTTGCCATTGAATAATTGGCTGTAAACCAAGGTGCCATATTCTTTAAAGAAATCCTTACGTTCATTGCCGCCATCAGCCATCTCATAAATCCCACTCTTTTTACTTCCCAAGCGGATAGTAATGGCTTCTAGGCCTTTAATCTTTTCTTCTTCAGTAACTGTAGCGACTAAATCTGTAGCATCCAGTAATTTTTTGACTTCCTTTAAAATGAACTTTTTTAGGCTCTTTGACCAGGTTGCTCGCCATTTGGTGACCTGATCTAGCATCGTTTTATATTTACCTACCCGTTCTTTGATAGCTGTATATTTCTCCATTTCTGTGATTGTACGTTAATTTGTTAGTAATAATTCCTTATCTAGGCAGTTAAGGTTGTCAAATATCGGAATAATATGAAGAATTGTGGAAAATTTATTGTCTTGGAAGGGATAGATGGGTCAGGTAAGTCTACCCAGATAGAGCTCTTGAAAAAAAGATTGCTGGAACTAGATCAAAAAGTCCACACAACGACCGAGCCGACACAACGTGAAGTTGGCACTTTAATCAGAAAAATTTTGAAAAAAGAAGTCAGTGTATCAGAGGAAACACTAGCAGCTCTCTTTGTCGCCGATCGCCTCGATCATATCCAAAATCAAGAGGATGGAATGGCTAGACTTTTGGAAGATGACGTGAATATTATTTCTGATCGGTATTATTGGTCATCTTATGCGTACCACGGATTGAGTATGCCGATTTCTAAAGTTGTCGAGATGAATGCCATCTGTCATTATCACCTAAAACCAGATCTAACCATTTACCTAGATCTGACCGCCGAAGAATCCATGAACAGGATTGAAAAGCGGAATGAACAAAAAGAAAAGTTTGAAACGTTAGAGCTTTTGGCGAGCATTCGACAGAATTACTTTATCGCCTTCGAACGGCATCATCAAAACATGCGGATCGAAGTCATCAATGCCAATCAGGATATTGATGCCTGCTCTGAGCAGATATGGAAAGTCGTTAACACTCTATTTTCCTCAAAATGATCATGATACTATGAAAAAAGAAACACAAGCCATTCATATTGGCCAAGCTGTGGATAAAGCATTTGCTGCAGTGAATGTTCCCATTTATATGTCATCGACATACGAAAGGGATCTTGATGGTAACTATCCACAGGGACATATCTATTCGCGGTACTCCAATCCGAATAGAGTTGCGCTAGAAGAATGCTTGCAAACGATGGAAGGCGGGGTTGCCTGCGCTGCATTCTCATCAGGCTCTGCAGCTATGATGACATTGTTACAGACACTACTGCCAGGAGACCACGTAGTCGTGTCAGACATCCTCTATTTTGGTATTAGCGAATTAATGAAAAAAATCTTTGCACCCTTGGGCATAGAGTTTGTTTTTATTGACATGAGAGATTTAAATCAAGTAGAAGCTGCGATTCGAAATGACACCAAGCTTGTCATCATAGAAACACCCTCAAATCCACAGATTACCATTACTGATATAAAAGCCGTGAGCGAGATAAGCCATGCTAGAGGGGCTACCGTTGTTGTGGATAATACCATTGCCACACCGATATTGCAGAACCCAATTGCTCTTGGTGCAGATCTAGTCGTCCACGCAACGACGAAGTACATGGGTGGGCATAGCGATATATTAGGTGGTGCGATCATCGCAAAAGAGGAGACTGAGCGCTGGGAGAAGATTGTATATATTCAACGCATGGGTGGGGCAGTACCATCTCCCTTTGAGTGTTGGTTGACGATGCGAGGTATCCAGACAATGTCATATCGAGTCAAACAAATGTCAAATCATGCTCAGCAGCTTGCTCAATATTTAGCTGGACATAAGAATGTGGCGCAAGTCATGTATCCTGGGCTGCCAAGTGATGCAGGGCATGAGATTGCCAAACAACAAATGAGTGGTTTTGGTGGATTGTTATCGTTTCTTGTCAAGGGTGGGGCAGAGCATGCAATTGCTGTAACCAATAAATTAAATTTGATTACAAGAGCGACAAGCTTCGGAGGCACCCACAGTTTAATTGAACATCGATTTTCTGTAGAAGCTGAAGGAACATTGACGCCTGAAAATTTATTGAGATTTTCTGTTGGCTTAGAACATATAGATGATTTGATTGTGGACTTAGAACAAGCACTAAAATAGATATGCCTGACAAACGACTTGCTCCTATTTTAAGGAACAAAGACTATGAAGAACCATCAGTCTTCTTGCCTGAAAATCTGCTGAGAGAGGCACGACGACAGAAAGATATGACGGAATGTGATGTCCCTAAAATCTGTGTCTTAGATCCAGACGGCGACTTGTGGAGATGGTTAGTGAAAGAATCAAATGCAAAACAGAATAACTGCTGGGCTTGCTATCATTCTCATTTATACTCATTTAAGATAGGAGAAGTGGAGATTGGTATTATCCCCAATATTGTTGGCGCATCTTATGCAGTATTGGTTGCAGAGCAATTGTTTGTGTCAGGTTGCTCATGTTTAATTAGCATGACTTCTGCTGGCATTATAAATCAACCTACAACTCCAAAGCGCTTTGCCTTAATAACGGAGGCGATCAGAGATGAGGGAACGAGCTATCACTATTTAGCAGAAGGAACAGCCTCAACTTTGAATTCTAAAATAAGAGACATATTAATTGATGAGTCTGAAGATGCGCTATGGTTCGCCGCGAAGAGCTGGACGACTGACGCGCCATACAGAGAAACGCAAAGTTGTATAGCAGCAATGCAAGAGCAGGATGTGACTTGTGTTGAGATGGAGGCAGCAGCACTTTATGCCTTTGCAAAAGCTAAACATAAACCAGTGATTTGTTTTGCACACTTAACTAATACGATGGCTCAACGTGAAGGTGATTTTGAGAAAGGAGAGGAGTTTGGAAGTGTTGAATCACTGAAGTTAATTGAACAGGTGCTTAAACGGTTGAGTATTGCTCTTATTGGTTTGGTCCCACCAAGTTAGTATTTCAAGCAAGCTACCAGCATAAACAGCCTGAAAGGCTTAGCTTCCAAAGGCCCCAAGATATATACAAAATAAGGTCATCAGCCTAAAGGGCTGAGCTTCCAAAGCTAGGGGCATGGCCCCAAGATAAAAATAAAATAAGGTCATCAGCCTGAAAGGCTGAGATTCCAAAGCTAGGGGCAAGGCCCCTAGATATAAACAAAATAAGGTCATCAGCCTGAAGGGCTAAGATTCCAAAGCTAGGGGCAAGGCCCCTAGATATAAACAAAATAAGGTCATCAGCCTGAAAGGCTGAGATTCCAAAGCTAGGGGCAAGGCCCCTAGATAT
>CALGLU010000030.1 GCA_937959275.1 uncultured Saprospiraceae bacterium
GTCATATCAACATTTTGCTTGACGCTTCCTTCAGATTCCTCCTCACGAAGGACACCCTTGCGATCGGCTAACGATTCCTGTCAAATAGGCTCGTTCGGGACTTTAACCCTAAACGTGTGTAGTATGCATGGCACACAAAAACGACAAAACCAAGATTGGTCTTGCCGCTTATAAAACTATCTACTTTATTGAAAAAACTATATTACGTCTAGATTAAAAAAATCTAGATATTCATATGCATGTTATCAATTGATAAGACCTGGTAATTGATCTAATTCACCCGGTGGTATTGGGGCAAAATAATTATCTGTACCTAACGAACCAAGAATAGGATTTGAAGCTTCTGACAAGGGTAGAGCTGAAGGATTTCCATCAGCGTCAAACGAAGTACCTACAGAAACTTGAGGATCTCTATTTCCCAAAGCATCCTGCACTCGTTGCATTCTAACTAAATCATACCACCGCTGATATTCCCCTGCTAATTCCCATTTCTTTTCAGTATATGCTAATTCGGCAAGATCACCTTCTGTTAGATCAACATCTGAATTGGGCTCATCTACCGGCAAACCATTTGACCTTCTCCTAACCATATTTAAGGCTTCCCATGCTGCCGCACTGTCACTTCCACTTCGACCTGATGCCTCTGCAAAGGTCAATAGCACTTCTGCATAACGCATGATATAATCTGCACGAGAATTTTGAAACCCATTGAAGATATCATCCTCCCAAGGTCCTGTGATTTTTGCAAAGACTGGATTTTGCTGATCTTTAAATTCCGTCCATTGGATCGTACTGGCTGCAGATGAAGGATCAGTTGTCACTCTTCCGTTTGCTCCTATAGGAACTTCAGTATGATAGGTGACCTCTTTGCGATAATTATCAGGCATATCTTCAAAGAATCTAATTTCTGCAAAAGATTCCTGCCATCCACCAAAATCACCAGGCAACCCAAGCTTTCCAGTTTTTCGATTGCCACGACCACAGGGTTGACAGTGAGATAAAGTAAAGACGCCTTCCGGATTTGCCGCTCCTGCAAGCGTGTAAAGGGTTGCCATATCCGGCACTAAAGAAAATCCATGACTCCCTGCATTATCGATCACTTGCTTAGCACTCGCTGCGGCTTGAGCGTATTTGCCAGTATCACTTGTTGGATAACCCGCCCAATCCATATACAGTCTCGCCAGAAAAGCTCTTGCTGAACCTTGATTCGGTCGAGTCGCGCCTACATTACTGGAAGCTGGCAACAATGATTCTGCAGACGTATAATCACTTTCAATTTGTTGAAAAATAGCTTCGCGAGAGGCAAGTCCTATTTCAAAATCTGGTACGACATCAAGCACCAATGGTATTTGTTCAAACACTCTAATTAAGTGATGATAACAATAGGCTCTTATAAAGTGTGCTTCACCCACCAATCTATCTTGTTCTGCCTTCTCAGGAAAATTAGCTTCTGTCGAGTTAACTAAAACTGTATTCGCAGCCCGAATGGCACTATAGAGACCATTGTAGGTTCCTCTCGTCCTCGCATTTCCATTACTCACTGCACGTTGATCATATTCTCTAAAGTCTGCTTTATTACTGGCTCTATGTGTCGTCAAATCGTCTCCTCCCCAAGCGGCCACCCATGCAGTGGTCATCCGTAATGCAGCCCACATGCGGTCATAGGCACCAGTTACAGCTAAGTCCATTTCTGCTACATTGCTGTACGGCAAAACAGCCAACTGAGATAATCCCGGATCTTCTTCTAAATCAAACTGCTCACAACCTGAAAAGGTCATGCAAAAACTCAAGGCAACAAATAAAATAAGTGCTCTTGAAATAATTGATATTTTATATTTTGAAATCATGTTATTATTTTTTTATTCAAAGAATTGTTGTCTTAAAATCCTAATTTAATTCCAAAGGTTAATGTCCTTGGATTAGGATAGGCTCCGATATTAATTCCAGGAGCAACATCCTCTGTTCCCTGACCTGACTTTCTTGAAGACAGTTCTGGATCATAGCCAGAGTAACCAGTAATTAACAAAAGATTTTGACCGCTAGCATATACTTTAAGAGACATATCTGTCGCCCCAACACTTCCAAAATTATAGCCTAGGTTTAGATTTGTAAGCCGAATAAAATCTCCTTTCTCGATATACCGAGATGAGTTATAAAACTGCACCGTTGCTGGAATATCAGTTTCATTTTGTGGTGTCCATTGGTTCACCTGATCGGCTGCCATAAAACTTCTTGAATCTCCTGCGCCACCCGTAATCATCGCTTGTTGAATATTATAAATATCAAATCCATGCATCCCTTGAAAAAAGACATTCAAGTCAAAATTCTTAAACGAGAATCCATTGTTAAATCCCCAGACAAATTCTGGTGTACCGTTTCCAATTGTCCCAAAGGCAATTTCTCCATCTGCGTCTCTTTCATATTTAACATCTCCAGGATTTTTACCAAATTCAGCCGCTTGTGTTGCTTCGCTCGTTTTCCAAGTCCCTAAAAATGTAGCTCCTTGGAATTGACCTAAAGGCTGGCCAAGTTGAATCGTATTCAAGACTCTTGACTGTCCACCAGGAGATGTGTACAAACCCTGAATCTCTTCTAAATCATTATACAATTTGGTAACCTCATTTTTAACATAAGAGGCATTAAAATCAGCACTCCAATCAAAGTCAGCAGTATTAATAATTGTATACCCTAATCCAATATCGATTCCAGCATTCTTTACTTCACCAACATTTTGATTTCGGATTCCTCCACCAAATGTCGCTGGTACTGGCGTCGCTAGTAATAAGTCTGTCGTCTTCTTGGTGAATACCTCGACAGTAAAATTACCTCTTCCATCCAATATGCCTAAATCAACGCCTAGGTTTGTTTGTGTCGTCGTTTCCCATGTCAAATCTGCATTTTCAAAACTGGTTAATACCGTACCCGCATTAGCAGAATTAAAATCAAAGGAGTATCTAAAATTAGTACCTAAACCACCAAATGTACTGTACGGCCCAACATTTTGATTCCCCACTTGCCCCCATCCTAATCTAACCTTCAAACTACTTATCGAAGACGAATTATCAACTAGGCTATTTAAACTATAACCAACGGCAAGAGATGGAAAAAATCCCCATCGTTGATCTGCTCTAAACACAGAGGTCCCATCATATCGTCCAGTTGCCGTTACGAATAAGTTGTTATCCATAACATACTCGGCGCGCAACATATACGAAGACAGTTCTCTTTCTGAAAACCCATTACTCACTGTTTGGCCTGCACCTGGAGCTAACTCAGCAAAATAAAATCCATTTGGCAGACTTAAATCTTGAGCCGACCAGCCATTGAAAATGTTCTGTTGATTTGTGTATTCCTGTACACCCGTCAACTTCAAATCATTAGATCCAAAAGAATTTTGCCACGTCAGAATATTACTGATTTGGTAAGATTCATTTTTATTATTTCCAAAATTAGTATGTGGTAAAAAGTCATCACCAACCTCTACATCATATACTTGATTATTAACAGATGTCAACTGCGTCCCAGCATTCAAGGTATAACTCAATTGATCTGTTATTTTATAGGTACCAATAAACGCAGTGCTCAATTGATCAGATGTTCGTTGTGCATCACTTTCTAATAATGTTCGAACAACATTATCATTTAACGATCCAATCCCCTTGATTGATCTAAAGTTATACGCACCAGAGTCGTCAAAAATTGGAGTGGTTGGATCCCAAGTCAAAGCTTTGGCAACTAAACTTCCCTGACCATTACCTGCAAAGGTAAAATCATTTTGAACGACATCTCTATTACCAAACAAATTGATACCGATCTTAAGTCGATCACTGACTTGAGCTTCAATATTTGATCGCAAAGAAAGTTGGTTGAATCCTGTATTCAAAACGATTCCTTCTTGATCTCTATAAATCCCAGAAACATAATAGTTGATATTCCCTTCTGACCCACTGACAGAAGCACTTAAATTATGTCCAATTCCCGTCTGAAATATTTCGTCCTGGTAGTTCGTACCACCATTTGATTGCAAACTAGAAATTTCAGCATCTGTGAAATTTGGATTACCTCCGGCATTGACACGTCTTAAATTTTCTAGCCTTGCGAATTCTGCTGGGGTGTCTGCAAGAGTTGGCAATAAACTAGGCACTGAAGATGAAGTCATAAAGTAATCAAGTTCAACCTTTCCTTTGCCCTGACCTCGTTTTGTTGTTATCATAATAACACCATTCGATCCTCTGACGCCATAGATTGCAGTCGCTGAGGCATCTTTCAAAACATCAATCGTCTGAATATCATTCGGATTGAGCGAACTTAAATCGACCCCTTGGATTCCATCGACCACGACAAGCGGACTATTGTTCCCTGTAATGGAGTTGACACCTCTGATTCTAATTTTAAAATTTGAACCAGGCTGACCATTGGCTTTAGCAACGGTTACACCTGCTGCTCGTCCTTGGAGAGCATCTTCTAATCGTGTGATTGGCTGGTCCTCAAATGACTCTGCAGTGACTGAGGATACAGCTCCTGTCAAATCGCTTTTCTTGACTGTCCCATAACCAATGACAACGACTTCATCAAGCTGCGTACCCTGCTGAAGAGAAATGTCAATGACAGACTGATTCCCTACTGGCATCTCTAGCGCCGCATAGCCAGTATAGGAGAATTCCAAAATTGCATCAGAATCAGGAACAGCTAATGAATAATTGCCATCCAAATCAGTAATAGTACCTGTACCCGTCCCTTTGACAACAACATTGACACCTATTAATGGTGAGTTATCGCTTGCATCCAAGACTTTGCCCGTAATGTTACTTTGGCCAAATGAAAAATTAACAACAGAAAGGAACAGTATTAAAAACTGTCCAATCCTGTGGATTTTAAATGTTCGTTTTTTCATGCATGTAGATATTAAGTTTAAAAAAAGTAAATAATTTATATTCTCAATAATTAAATCAAATACACATTCTGGCCGTGTGACAAACCAATTGTTTTCGATTTTATCTTAAAAGTTAACTATACTTCGCCTATCCAGTGACAAAACAACACTTGACAAAAACTGAACAATACCATATCATCTATTGAAAAACCAGCTCCCATCAATACTTTATTAAGGATGAATGTTCATTTTTGGTCTCTAGCATAGGTCATTCAATGACAAACGTGATCTAGTCATAAAATGACCTTGGGTCTGAATTTTAGTTTGTCTAGTTTTAATCGATTGATGAAATGCTTTAATTTGGAAGATGTTCTTTTTCTTATATGCTTGTATAATTTAGCGGCATTAAACCATCTTATCGTTCTTTTGACTTAGGGTTTATGTTCTAAAAAAGTCGTAATCAAAATCAAGCAATGTTACCAACTGCTTATAAATATGCTGCCGTTGTCGCTTTAGGAGGGCTAATTTTCGGCTTGGATGCAGCGCTCATTTCAGGTACAGTTAAGTTTATCACTGAGCAATTTCAGTTGACTGATTTACAAATTGGAATGGTCGTCAGTGCGCCTGGATTTGGTGTATTACTCGCATTACCGATTGCGAGTATAATCGCTGATAAATACGGTCGCAAACGAACACTTCAATTAATTGCAGGATTATTTATTGTCTCAGCATGCTTATCAGCAATTGCACCAAATTTTGTTTGCTTGGTCGCAGCTAGATTTATTGGAGGATTAGCATTCACCTCAATTACACTAGCGTCTATGTACATTGGAGAAATTGCACCGACCGATATCAGAGGCAAATTAGTAGCAACGATTCAAATTAATATTGTCATCGGTTTATCTGCGGCTTATTTTATTAATTTTCTCATTTTACAAGCCTCTAATTCGGAAGCTGCATGGATTTCTACACTTGGATTTGACGATCATATCTGGCGCTGGATGTTGGCATCTGAGATTTTACCAGCACTCGTTTGGCTATACCTCTTGCGAACAATCCCAAGGAGTCCTCGCTGGCTATTACTTATGTCTAGAGATGATGAAGCTAGGCAAGTATTATCAACATTATTACCACCTGACCAAATAGAAAGTGAGGTACAGCAGATTCAATCAAGCTTCAATGTGGGTGAAAAAAGTGCTCCACTGATGTCTCAATTAAAATCACTGGTGAGTCCTGCCATTCGTACTGCTTTCATCATTGGGTTAGTGTTTGCAGTGGTTCAGCAAATTACTGGGATTAACGCCATTCTCTTTTATGCGCCAACTGTCTTTGAGCAGTTAGGTATTGGGACCGATGCAGCTTTTATGCAAGCTGTATTTGTTGGCTTAATTAGTTTGATATTTACCGTCTTGGCTTTGTCCTTTATCGACAGAGTTGGCAGGAGGCCTATGACTTTATGGGGATTGTTGTGGGCTGTTTCTAGTTTATTGATTTGCGCGTATGGGTTTCATACGTCGACATATTCTTTAACGCAAGAATCCATCAGCAACCTCTCCGAGCATTTTGGTGAAACTAAGCTAACTGCATTGGTGGGTGTCGTCTATGATTCAGATATATCCTTTATGGCAGGTATTTCTGAAGTGCTGGGCAGTGATGTTGTGAGATCAAATTCAAGTGAGTTACTTAGAGCTGCCGGTAATATTCCTACAAAGCTCATCTTATTTGGAATTTTAAGTTTTATTGCCGCATTCCAGTTTTCAGTAGGGCCAGTGATGTGGGTTGTCTTTTCAGAAATCTTTTCAACAAGGATTAGAGGTGTTGCTATTCCGACTGTTGCCCTTGTTACAAGCGTAACTAGTTATTTAGTGCAGCAGTTTTTCCCTTGGCAGCTATCCAATATGGGAGCCAGAGATATCTTTCTATTTTATGCTATTTCTGCCGGTATAGGCTTAATTATCCTGTTTAAAATATTACCGGAAACGAAAGGGAAAACGATTGAAGAGATTGAGAAGGAATTGGCACGTGAGTAATTTATTGAGATTCTTATGGGATACAGTATCGAGTATGAGATTCAAAATCAAGTTGCTTACCGGTCAGGCAGCTTCAAAAAAGCGCGCGTCATTCTGAACTCGATTCAGAATCTGATTTGTGAAAAGCCTAGAAGATCACTAAAAAATTCGATAAGAAGGAGAAAAGCGACGATGGCAAGTACTATCTGAGTAACAAGTTCAAGAAATATATTGATAAGCCATCAAATAATCTGGACGCGATAATCGTAGATTACGTGCCATGATGAGATCCTGAATCGAGCCTGCCTACCGGTCAGGCAGGTTCAGGATGACGGTACAACTGGAAGTGTAGTGTTTAAAAAATCCGTGTCATACCGAGCCAACTAATATGTTTAAGGCTTTACCGTTTTTCTCATTACTCTAATTTTATTGGCGTGTAGTGGGAATTGGTTTCTCGGAATGGCCATTGGAGGACAATTGTAATTTCATAAAATCACTTCTTCACAGTGACACCTTTCGCAACATGCGTCGTCCTACGCTTCCCTTCAAATCTGCGGATATATTGATAATCTCCCGTCTTATATTGATGTGTTAATCCCCATTCAAACGCACTAAATGGTTCTCCTTGTATTTCAGTATCAAGTGTTCGATTTAAGCCAATGGCATGGGGAGCTCCCTTAATCACAGATTGAATTTCAAAATTAATCCCATCAGGTGACCACTGAATGGTATTTTTTTCCGGACCGTCAGTTGTGATTAATGCAGCGATTCCTCCATCTCTATGCCAGACGCATATTTCGTGACCACTATTTGATATCGGATTATACAGTGACTTGGTATAGGGACCCAAGGGATCTTCTGCGATAGCAACCCCATGCCTGATTTCACGACCTCCCCAAGTGATTTCTTCTCCCATTTGTTCACCTTTATAATACAAATAGAATTTACCTTTATATGCCATCAAGCAAGGGTCATGCACTTTATGGCTGTCAAAGTCACCTTTTTTTTCTACCATAAATCGATTCTGCTCTTCTCCTTTCCAAATGCCATTATCCGCAGGGCTCAATATTGGCTCTTCACTTTTTGTCCACGGTCCGTGAGGCGAATCAGCCCAAGACAGTCCAACTTGATTTTTAACTCTGACATTATAAGGAGATTTCACAGTTTGATATGTCAGATAATATTTCCCTTTATGTTCAAGGATTTCTACTGTAAAGACTGATCGATCATCATATGAACCTTTTGGCCCTCGCGGAACAGCTAAACCTTCTTCCTTCCAAGTCCAGCCATCTTCTGAGCTTGCATACCAAATGTCACACCTGTCCCAGGGGAACACTTTTTCATTCTCGATATCTCCACCAAAGCCTTGACTGGGCCCAACGCTTTTTGAATACCAGCAATAGTATCTTCCTTCATGTCGAATGAGAGCACTTGGATCTCTTCTAACCACCCCTTCTTCATATGCAAAATCTCCTTTTAAATCATAGACTTTGAATTCACCAAACCACTCATTCCCCAAATCTGGCCAAGCTAAGGCCCGCTTAGAGGCTGCGCTGAGATAGTCACGATTTGTAATCCCTAATTTATCAAGTTGTTCATCTG
Organism: uncultured Saprospiraceae bacterium; assembly: GCA_937959275.1. GTDB lineage: Bacteria > Bacteroidota > Bacteroidia > Chitinophagales > Saprospiraceae > CALFUK01. Next base: position 8,485 of record CALGLU010000030.1, read on the forward strand.
TGTATTCGGCTTCCATTGAAGGTTGATTTAGACTTTGGAGATCTTGATTGCACGATATGATGACTAAACTTATACTTACCAAGCATATGAGGTATTGAATAAAGGAAACAAATTTAGATGTCAATAACATAAACGAGAATAAGAAGATTTAACCTGAAAGATAACTTTAGAATTTAACTCAAAATAATTGAATTAATGTGAAACTAAAATTCGTGATACTTAACTATTACTGAACATTATAATATATGGTAAATGAATAGACCTCCATTCAAATTTAGTGCGTTCTATCGACGGCTGTAAATATTTTAGTGTATCTTAAACAAGTCATTATGGAAATAGTATCATGAATAAAACTAGACAATCAACAGTCTGTTACCTATTATTACTCAGTTTTTCATTTATATTTCATGTACAGGCTGCTTTACAAGATAGTCTAGAATTAGCATTCATCGATGCTCAAAATCTAAGACACGAATATCCTGACAAAGCCATTCAAAAACTGGAGCCTGTATTGAACAGAGCTAGTGAAACTACAGATACGGTCATAACCATCAAAACCTTAATGGAGTTAGCTAAGGCCAATAGCCATCAAGCCAACTATGGTGAGTCTTATGATAAACTCTGGCAAGCTTTATTGCTAGCAGATGAGTCCAATGATCAATTCATGATGTCTAAAATTTACATTGATTTAGGCAGACATTATAGCTTCTATAAAAGACTTGATAAGGCTCTTGAGTTTTTCAATATTTCTCTCAACATTAAGAAAAAACTCGTTGCAGATGGAATAGATGAAACGTGTTCACTAGTTAATCATTATTATCCCTTTGTCACCACGTATAGAGAATTTGACGAAACTCAGCTTGGGCAAACATATTTAGATTCCTGCTTTATGTTTTTCAATGCTGATGGATGTAATACAAATGAAAGTTATTTGCAATTCGAAAAAGCAAACTTGCTTCATAAAGGAGGACAAAACCAAGAAGCAATAAAAATCTTTGAACGCATTCTGCCTTGGTTCCCAGCAAACGACCCCGCCTATCAAGTACTCGTCTATCATTATATGGCAAATACATATTATGAATTAGAGAATTATTCTGAAAGTGAAAAATGCTATCTCAAATCTCTGGATATTTCGAATACTCATAATGGTCATGTCGATTTTACACCATTAGTTCATGAAGGCTTAGCCAATTTGTATGACAAAACGGGGCAGCATCAGAAGGCATTCCAAAGTTTGAACAAAGTCAAAGAATTAGATGCCGCGTTTTTTGACAGCAGAAGTAAAAACAATCATCCATTACTCGAAATTCAGGATGACTTTAGAAAAACGAAGGAAGAACAAAAACTGATCGTACAAGAACAAAGGCTGAATCAATTAGAACAAGAAGAAAAGCTCATGTTTTTACAAAAAATAATTCTGCTTGGCTGTATCGCATTCTTGATCTTATTTGGTACGCTCTATTTTAAACATTCTAAATCCAAACACAAATCAGAGAAAAAGCTATTGCGCAAACAACAAGAATTAGAAATTCAAAAAGCGAATGAGATTGTAGAACTTAAGAATAGAGAGCTGGCGACCTCTGCTTTAAAGTTGATTGAAAAAGACACGTTCATTGATGAACTCAAAGATAGACTCTCAAACGCCAACGGTACAATCGATAGTAAAGAAATTAGAAGCATCGTCCGTTCTATGTCCAGTCATAGCGAAGAAAACTGGAAGGAATTTGAAGCTCGTTTCATTTCAGTGAATAAAAAATTCTACAAAAAACTCAATAAGAAATTCCCAAATCTTACTCAAGGAGACCAAAAATTATGTGCCTTAGTCAAGCTTAATTTCTCTAGCAAGGAAATGGCAAAATTGTTAGGCATTTCGGTTGAGAGCGTTCATACGACACGATATCGATTACGCAAAAAACTAAAACTGTCTAGACAGGATAATTTGACGGAGTATATTGCTTCTATTTAAGCTGCCGTCAAGTCAACTCAACTGCTGAACAGGTTCCGCCAGTGGTCGGACAGGTTTTTAAGATAATTAAGATGCCCATGACTCCTACAAACTCCAAGCCTTCGCAGTGTAGATGTCCCCATTAAGGGGGATAAAGGGGGTGGAATTACATAGCAGACCAATAATCGAATTCAAGATGACGTATTTCCCTTGAGTTAACTCCATTTATTATATTTCCTTTGATCAGCACCAGTTGACTGTAATTGATTTTGCTACATTTACATCTAATCATTCTGATATCAAAACAATAGCTGTAAAAATTAAAAGAGCCGCTGAAGCTAAGGTTAAAAGTGGTCATCCTTGGGTCTTTGAAAACAGTATTACCAAACAAAATAAAGACGGTAGTCCTGGTGATATTGCCATCATATTTGACCAAAAGGCGAATGAGTTTTTAGCCATGGGCCTCTATGACCCTGACTCTCCTATTCGAATCAAAATACTATCTACGACAAACGGTGATCGACTGACGCAGGAATGGGTAAGCCATAAAATACAATTGGCCTTTGAGCGGCGATCAGATTTGAGATCCCAAAGCACCAATGCCTATCGTTTATGCTTTGGTGAAAATGATGGCTTGCCGTCTGTGATCTGTGATGTCTATGATGAAGTTGTTGTATTAAAGGTGTATTCTAGAATCTGGTTAGGCTATTTAGATATCATAAAATCTGCTATCATTGATATCCTATCATGCAAAGCCATTGTGCTGCGCTTATCGAGATCTGTAGAAAAAACAAATATGGATAATCGCTTCACCAATGGGTCTATCATATATGGGCAGCTTGATTCAGAAGAAGTTGTTTTTATGGAGCACGGTGTGCGATTTCATGCCAATGTCATCAAAGGACACAAGACCGGATTTTTTCTTGACCATAGACATAACCGGTATACAATTCAAAAACAAAGCAAGGGCAAAACAGTGCTCGATGTCTTCAGTTATGCAGGTGGATTTGCTGTTCATGCATTAGTCGGTGGAGCTAAAGAAGTAACAGCAGTTGATATCAGCAAACAAGCTCTAGCTATAGCAAGCAAGAATGCAGAATTGAATAAATATACTTTGCAGACTATCGTGGGTGATGCATTTACGGAGTTAAAAAGACTAGCTAAAGAGAATCAAGCATATGATATTGTCATCATCGATCCTCCAGCTTTTGCAAAAGCAGCGAAAGAAGTGCCAATTGCCTTAAATCAATATAAGCGTTTGGCTAAACTAGGTATCGAACTCACCGCTGACAAAGGCTTACTATTATTGGCTTCCTGTTCTTCAAGAGTCAATCTTAAGGAATTTATGACTGCCATAGAGGAAGGGATGGCTTCATCAAGAAAAACATTCTTATTGATAGACACAAGCTTGCATGATATTGATCACCCGATTGGTTTTGAAGAAGGTGCTTATTTAAAAAGTGCTTATTATAAAATCAAATGTTAGACTCCTATTAGGCTTTTAGACCCGACCGGTTTGTGTACATAAATGGCATTTTAAAAATTCGAGTAAAAAAGCCTCCTTTCGAGGGAGGTTTGGTGGGTGATTTCCACATACTCTGTCACCTACTTTGATATTTTGAACGTCAGTGGCATACGATTGAAATACAATCATATCGATTCGAGGTTGAAAACCCCGAATATCCGTTTCTATTCGTGCGTGAAACATATTGCACTATAATGTCATGATTTCCTTTAAATATAAATGTCTTCCAAAATAAATTTGTCATGATTTTCACAGAAAATCCCGCCAAATTTCATCTTTCTTTTCCTTCCAACCTGTGATGAATCATAGGGCTACAATAATGTCACATCTCTGGTGTTCTCCTGTAAACACTAGTCTATTTCAAAACATTATAATTCGTCCAGTTAATACAATCTGTTCTACACACTTTCGACAGAAACATGTAGACGCATCCATAGGACTAAAAGCATATACATTTCAGCTTTGACTACATTTAAACTGAACAGGTAGAATAATATGCCCACTTATACACACTTTCTGAAAGGCTTTTAAGATATTTCAATACTATTTTTAATTAGCGATGACAAGCAGTAAATTCTAATATGAAAGCAACATTCTATCAAGGCAATCATTCGTTTTCTATCGAAGAGAAAGAAGTTCAAGATCCAAGTGCAGATGAAGTGAGGATTAAAGTGTCATACTGTGGGGTCTGTGGCACGGATATGCACATATTCCATGGCAATATGGATGCGCGCGTCTCAATGCCTTTAACCATTGGCCATGAAATGTCAGGTGTCATCGACGCGCTTGGTGCTGAAGTAACTGGCTTTCAAGTGGGTGAAAAAGTTGTTGTCAGACCTCTCGATAACAGAGGAGAAAAACCTTCCGATAAAGGCCACAGTCATATATGTGAAGATTTGAAATTTATTGGTATAGATAGCCCAGGTGCTATGCAGCAATATTGGAACGTACCAGCTTTTACATTGCATAAATTACCAGAAAGTACAGATCTTAAATTAGCAGCTTTAATTGAGCCTTTGTCTGTTGCATGCCATGATGTTCGCATGGCAAATGTGCAAGCTGGAGAATCCGCGGTTGTACTTGGAGGAGGACCAATCGGTATGCTAGTTGCAATGGTAGCAAGACATGCCGGCGCTTCAGTTGTCATATCTGAAGTCAATTCAACGAGAATTCAATTAGCAAAAGAACTTGGTTTTGATACAGTGAATCCGTCAGAAACTGATGTCGTAGCCTATATCAAAGACATAACAGAGAATCGGATGGCGGATGTTGTCTTTGAAGTGGCTGGTGTACAAGCGACAGTGGACTTAATGACTGATATCGCAGGGATAAGAAGTCGAATCGTTATGGTCGCTATTCACAGCGCACCAAGAACCGTTAATCTTTTTAAATTCTTTTGGAAAGAACTCCAACTAATCGGAACCAGAGTCTATGAAAAGGAAGATTATGAGGCAGCGATTCAAATAGTGAATACTAAGGCTTTACCATTAGAAAAAATGATTACAGCTGTTGAACCTCTGGAAAACATTCAAACGATTTTTGAGAATATTGATAAAAATCCAGACGGCATGAAGGTGTTAATTGATTGTCAATCTTGAGTTTAAAAATTTTTAAATTAGAATATGGGCGTACTTGATACATTTAGTTTACAGGGAAAGACAGCCTTGGTGACAGGCTGTAAGCGGGGCATCGGTAAAGCGATGGCTATCGCATTGGCCGAAGCAGGTGCAGACATCATTGGTGTCAGTGCAAGTTTAGAAAAAGAAAAGAGTGAAGTCGGTGATGCAGTTATGGCTACTGGACGATCTTTTAAGGCATATACTTGTGACTTTAGTGATAGAAAAGCGCTTTATGAATTTATAGCGGAGGCGAAAGCAGACTCTCCTGTCATTGATATTCTAGTCAACAATGCTGGGACAATATTGCGAACTCCAGCCGCCGATCACCCTGATGAAATGTGGGACAAGGTCATTGAAGTCAATCAAACTGCACAATTCATTCTAACCAGAGAATTCGGCAAAGATATGCTCGGCAGAGGGACTGGGAAGATTGTGTTTACAGCTTCCTTATTAACCTTTCAAGGTGGGATTACTGTCCCAGGCTATGCAGCTAGTAAAGGAGCGATCGGTCAAATGACAATGGCATTTGCTAACGAATGGGCAGGCAAAGGCGTAAATGTCAATGCCATCGCACCTGGTTATATCAGCACTGACAATACAGAAGCCTTACGCAATAATCCAGAGAGATCAACTTCAATTTTATCAAGAATTCCAGCAGGTCGCTGGGGGATGCCAGAAGATTTTGCTGGACCAATTGTTTTCCTCTGTTCTGATGCAGCAGCCTATATGAGTGGTAGCGTCATGCTTGTCGATGGAGGCTGGATGGGACGCTAAGGATACATGTTTTTCTTTTTTGACGATTACAAACAGATCATGAAAAAATACAAACTTTTTATCAACGGTAAATGGCAAGATTCTAAGTCCACTGTCAAAGATAAAATCATCAATCCTACAACTGAAACTGTCGTTGGGACAGTTATAAAAGCAACACCACAAGATGCTGTAAAAGCATTAAAAGCTGCAGAAAAAGCTCAGCTGAAGTGGAGGAAAATACCTGCCCGCCAAAGAGCTGATATACTACGAGCCTTCACAGCAGAGATTCGAAAAAATAAAACACAACTCGCAAAATTAATTACTGCTGAGCAAGGCAAACTCTATAAAGTTGCGCAATTTGAAGTAGAGGTGACATGTACCTTTATCGAGTATGCATGCGAATGGGCCAGACAGATCGAAGGTGATATCGTGCAGTCAGACAATCCTGATGAGCAGATCTGGATCAATAAAGTCCCAAGAGGTGTGGTCGTTGCAATCACTGCTTGGAATTTTCCATTAGCCTTAGCGGGAAGAAAAATTGGTCCTGCCTTAGTAGCTGGGAATACGATGGTATTAAAACCAACGCCAGAGGCTCCGCTATCCACTTTATCCCTTTGCGATTTGGCCAAGAAAGCAGGGATTCCAGATGGCGTTTTAAATATGGTCACAGGAGATGTCGAAGTAGGAAAAGCACTTGTCGAAAGCCCCATGACAAAAATGGTCAGCATGACAGGAAGCACGCCCACAGGTCAAGCTATATTTCGCTCCGCTGCTACCAATCTCACCCACGTTCAATTAGAGTTAGGCGGCAAAGCACCGTGTATTGTATTCGATGATGCGGATTTAGATGTGGCTGTTGCAGGTGCATTACATTCCAGATTTGATAACTGTGGTCAGGTCTGCACTTGCAATGAACGCATGTATGTACACGAGGATATCTATGATGCTTTTATGAAGAAATTCAGGAAAGCCGTCAAAGCCTTGAAGATGGGAGATCCCATGAAGTTAAGCACTGACATCGGTCCATTGACTACCTCAGCAGGAGTAGAATTATTAGAGCAATTGATTGCAGATAGCAAAGGTAAAGGTGCCAAAATACGGATTGGTGGCAAACGACCTCAAGGTAAGTTATATGAAAAAGGAAATTGGTTCGAGCCGACGATCTTAGAAAATGTCACCCAGGATATGCCCATTGTGCACCAGGAAATATTTGGTCCAGTCTTGCCCGTTTTAAAATTTAAAACATTCGACCAAGTCATGGCCTTTGCTAATGACAGTGATTATGGATTGGCTGCGATGGTGTTTACGAAAGACATGAATAAGATCATGAGATTGAGTCAAGAATTAGAGTTTGGTGAGATCTATATCAATCGAGGACATGGCGAGCAACATCAAGGTTTTCATAATGGATTAAAGTTGAGCGGCACCGGTGGTGAAGATGGCAAGTATGGCTTTGAGCAGTATCTGGAAAAAAAGACTTCTTACGTCAAATTTTAAACCCCACACATGAAAGCCACAGAAATTATTGTCACAGCCCTCGGTAATTACCAGGGACATCAGATCAGTCAATACACCTTAAGTAATGCAGCTGGTTTGAAAGTCAACATTATGAATTATGGCGCAACCATCACATCGATCATCATCCCAACACAAGACGGACAAACAAAAAATATAGCTTGTGGATTTGACAGCTTAGAAGGCTATTTTAGTGAAGACTATTTGCAAAATGCACCTTACTTCGGCTGCACAGTCGGCAGGTATGCTTCGCGCATTAAGGATGGTAAATTTACCATTGATGGCCAAGATTATAATTTAGCTGTGAATAATGGGTCTAACCATTTGCATGGCGGCTTAGTTGGCTTTGATAAAAAAGTGTGGACAGCTGAAATCTTAGATGACAGAGAATCACATACCCTTAAAATGTCATTACATAGCGAGGATATGGAAGAGGGTTATCCTGGTAATGTCGCTATTGAAGTCACGTTTACATTAAGCGAAGGCAATGAACTCTCGATTCACTATGATGCCACAACAGATAAGACGACACCTTTGTCGCTCACTAACCATACTTACTTTAACTTATCAGGATTTTCAAATACCATTGAGCAACACAGAGTAATGATTACGTCCACGACTATTCTCGAACCAGATCATACGAATGTGCCAGTGGGAAAAGTCGCTTCAGTATTAAGCACAGCCGCAGACCTTAGCACTGGTAGGGCACTAGGAGAATGCTTTGCGCAAATGGAAACTGGATTTGAACATTATTATACCTTTGACAAACCAGATGGCGAATTAGCTCTTGTTGCAGAGATCGCAGATCCACAAAGTGGCCTTCAGTTACAAATCTTGACAACAGAACCCGGCGCATTATTTTATACAGGCTTCTTTACGTCTGATAAATTACAAAGAGAAAATGGTGAGCAGTACGGCAAATACCGTGGTCTCTGCTTTGAGACTAGCCGCTACCCCAACGGACCAAATATTCCAAATTCACCTCGATCTATAACAAAACCAAAAGAGCGATATACAAGCGAAACAATTTTCAAGTTCATTCAACAAGCTCTGACTTAAACCTATTATACCAACACCAACTGCTGCTCTATGTCTTCGAACATTGCTTCTATTAAAACAAAATTATTTCAAGTTCCTCTTGAGGAAGTGCTTTCTGACGCTAAGCATGGAGACCATTTCTTTTTTGAGCTCGTCACAGTCACCATCACCTTAGATAATGGATTAGTAGGCACTGGCTATACCTACACTGGAGGTAAAGGCGGGCATGCCATCAAGGCGATGGTAGAACATGATCTTGCTCCGGCGATTCTAGGAAAAGACGGATCAGACATAGAACACATTTATGATTTTATGGAATGGCATATTCATTATGTGGGACGTGGCGGGATAGCATCTTTTGCTATTTCAGCAGTTGACATTGCGCTCTGGGATATTCGATGTAAGGCTTTGGGACAACCACTTTGGCAAGTCGCTGGTGGCACGGCCAAAGAATGCATGGCGTATTGCGGCGGGATTGATTTGATGTTTCCCCTAGAGAAATTACTGGCTAATATTCAAGGTTATTTAGACAGCGGATTTAATGCTGTGAAAATAAAGATCGGTCGTCCAAACTTAGAAGAGGATCTCTCCCGAATCAAAGCTGTGCGGGAACTGATCGGTGATGATGTGGTTTTTATGGTTGATGCCAATTATGCAATGACAGTTGAGCAAGCCATCACGGCCGCGAAAGCCTTTACATCATACAATCTCTATTGGTTTGAAGAACCTACTATTCCTGATCATTACAAGGGCTATGCACAGATAGCTGATGAGACAGGGATGCCACTTGCCATGGGTGAAAACTTACATACGATACACGAATTTGAATATGCCTTCGAGCAATCCAAGCTGTCCTTCATCCAACCAGATGCATCTAATTGCGGTGGTATTTCTGGATGGCTGAATGTTGCGAAATTAGCACAAAAATATAATGTACCTGTTTGTTCGCATGGAATGCAGGAGCTGCATGTCAGTCTGGTATCATCCCAGCCGCACGGCGCTTGGCTCGAGGTACATAGCTTCCCCATTGATCAATATACCATGAGGCCTTTGCAAGTTGAAAACTATAAAGCAATCGCTCCAGATATGCCAGGCATCGGCGTGAATTTTAATTGGGAAAAATTATCGGCTTTTTTAATCTCTTAAAACACGTAAAATGATAATAGGAATAATTTGGGCAGTCGTAGCAGGGATCATGTTAGGTCTTTATGCATTGCCAGAAAAATATGCGCAGGACTTTGAATTTGAAAACACTTGGGGATTAATGTTTTTGATCAATATGATCATTGTACCGATCTTGGCCGGTTTTCTTTTGGTCAATCAATTTACTCAGGTGCTTGGGGCTATCCCTTCTGATGTCCTCATGAAGATGATCCTCGCTAGTTTGGCTTGGGGTATTGGCGTTATGATGTGGGGTAAAGCAATCAATCATATTGGTTTATCCTTAGGGTTTTCGATTTTCATTGGCACTGTCATCTTAGTTGGTTCATTATTACCATTCCTAGTTGACGGAGCCCCAGCATCAAATATTTTTATGACAATTCTTGCTGGCATATTTGTAGTTCTTTTAGGTGTCATTGCCAACGGAAAAGCAGGACTTCTTAGAGAAAAGGATAAGGATGAATCTACTGATACACAAAGTGGTTCTATGTCTATTGGTATTATTATCGCCATTGTTGGTGGATTACTAGCAACCGGATTTAGTTATGCCAATGCAGCAGGTAGACCGATCATCCATGAAGCCAGCCAAGCTGCAGGCAACCCTGAGTGGGTGACAGCCGTCGTCGTCATGTTTGTCATCTATATGGCAGGTGCTCTATTTGTGATTCCGTATTTCATATTCCACTTGAGTAAGAAAAAACTATGGGGCAATTTCAAATCTAACAAGCTGACAAAAAACATTGGTCTGACTTCCGTGATGGCAATTCTAAATTTCGCTGCCTCGGCTAGTTTTGCCTATGCTGCTTTTCAATTAGGGCAGGCAGGGAATACGGTGGGTTATGCTATTTTTAATACGGTTTGTGTAGCAGTGGCGATTATCAGTGGTTTGATTACTGGGGAATGGGCTCAAGCATCATCTAAGGCGAAGCGGTTTTTATTTATTGGCTTAGGCGCTATGGTGATTGGCGTGATAATTATTGCGTTTGGGAATAGCTTGGCTATGTGATAACAACTTTCTTAAAAACTGCTCACTTATAACTGTTTTTCTCATCTCTTTTAGCGTGTTCAGATTATGTCTAGTTCTATTGGTCGTGTTTTTAGACAGCTGGAATTAAATTGATGCAATGTCAAGTTGCTTCATATTGATCTACATAAATCAAGACACATGAGAAAAATTAGTTTGTTTCATTTGCTCATTTCATTTTTTTCATTTAGCCTTCTTTCATGCGCTCAAGAACAACCAAATATTGTTTTTTTGTTTGCTGATGATGCTGGCTATGCAGATTTTGGTTTTCAAGGAAGTGAGGAAATCAAGACGCCAAATTTAGACAAGCTAGCTAAGCAAGGTGTGCGATTTACCCAAGCATATGTGTCTGATCCGACCTGTGGGCCGTCGAGAGCAGGCCTCATTACAGGTAAATATCAACAACGCTTTGGCTATGAAGAAAACAATGTGCCGGGTTACATGAGTGAAGTGTCTGCGGTGGACGGCGATGAGATGGGACTGCCCGTAGAAGAAATAACGATGGCAGATCATCTGAAAACTTTAGGTTATCGGACCGCTGTTTTTGGGAAATGGCATCTAGGAGGTGCTGATCGATTTCATCCAATAAAAAGAGGCTTTGATGAATTTTATGGCTTTAGGGGTGGCGCACGGAGTTATTTCAAGTATGACACTGATCCAGAAGAATTGCAAAATAGAATGGAACGGGGATTTGGAAATTTTGAACCCATCGACGGTTACCTAACTGATAAATTGGGAGACGAAACTGTAGCATTTATAGAGAGAAATAAAGACCAACCATTCTTTGCCTACGTCGCTTTTAACGCAGTGCATACACCAATGCATGCCACAGAAGAGGACTTATATGAATTCCCTGAATTGACTGGAAAGAGAAAAACAGTTGCAGCAATGACCTTGTCGCTCGATCGAGCTTGTGGCAAAATATTAGATAAGCTCGCTGAACTTGGCTTGGATGACAATACCATTGTTGTATTCACAAACGATAATGGTGGACCTTGTGAACAAAATGCTTCTGTCAATCGTCCGCTGAGTGGAACCAAATCAAATCATTTGGAAGGTGGGATCAGAGTTCCCTTTCTCATGAGGTATCCTGGTCAGATAAAAGCTAACTCAACGTATGATTACCCCATTTCTACACTCGATTTATTACCAACATTTTTTGCAGCGGGGCGAGGTGATGTGAGTTCTCTTGGTGACATAGATGGCGTGGATTTGCTTCCCTATGTACAAGGCAGAGCAGATGGTAGGCCACACCAGACACTGTATTGGAAAAAGGAAATTCGAGCAGCTGTTCGCGATGGTGATTGGAAATTAATTCGATACTCTGATAGACCTGCAGAACTTTATGACATCCCCACGGATATGGAAGAACGTAATAACCTTGCAGCTTTGCATCCAGAAAAAGTGAAGGAGCTCTATAAGAAAATATATCATTGGGAGCTGACCCATGAGCGAGCTCGATGGCTGCTACAGAGGAAGTACGAAAAGTTTGATATTGATAGAATGGATAAATACAGATAGACCTTTATCAAGTATGAGTAAGCCAACGAAAAGCACAGCCAAATCAAATCTTAGTCAGCACAAAGTCTTACAACCAATTAGCTTAACCGACTGTAAATGGACCAAGGGATTTTGGGCGGATAAATTTAAAATCTGTCAGCAAGCTATGGTTCCCTATATGGAAAAACTTCTCTGTGGGAATGTGGGCCATGCGTTGAATAATTTTAAAATCGCAGCAGGACTAATAAAGGGACAACACAAAGGCATGTTTTGGCATGATGGCGATTTTTATAAATGGATAGAAGCAGCCATTCTCGTCTATGCACAGAGCCGAAATAAAAAACTGCTACACACCATCAATGGTTATATAGAAATCATTGGCCAGGCCCAAGAAGAGGATGGCTATATCCAAACACAAATTCAACTCAGAGATGATGTCGATCGGTATGAAAATCGGAAATATCATGAGATGTACAATACAGGTCATTTACTGATTAGCGCATGCAAACACTTTACGATTACCGGAAAAAGAAACTTTTTAAATATAGCGATTAAGCAAGCTGATTTACTGTATACTATTTTCTATCCAGATACGAAACAATTTGGCAGGTTTGGTTTTAATCAAACTCAAATCATGGGTTTAGTAGAACTTTATAGAATTACAGAGAATAAAAAATATTTAAATTTAGCTGAACGCTTTATTAACAGAAGAGGCACATTCGACGTCATCCATCATGAGACAACAGTCGGCTATCCAATAGGAGACATGGTGCAAGAGAGAACACCATTGAGAGAATCTTCGGAGGCGGTAGGCCATGCTGTACTCGCCTTATATTTTTATGCTGGTGCAGCTGATGTCGTAGCCGAGACGGGCGAAAAAAAACTATACCGAGCGCTCAATAGAATCTGGGATAACATCACAAATAAAAAAATGTACATCACTGGTGCCGTGGGACAGACACATTATGGAGCTTCCACAAGCAGAGATAAAATCGAAGAAGGTTTTATTGACGAATATATGATGCCCAATATGACTGCATACAATGAAACCTGTGCAAATATTTGCAATGCATTATTTAATTATCGGATGCTGGGTCTGAATGGTAAATCACAACACGCTGACATTATCGAATTGGTGTTATTCAACAGTGGGCTTTCTGGTATTAGCCTGGACGGCAAAGAGTACTTCTATGCCAATCCGCTTCGCATGATCCATAACGCAAGAAGCTATAATGATCATGAAAATGCAACTGAGACGCCTCAACGCGAGCCATACCTAGAGTGCTTTTGCTGCCCTCCCAATCTTGTCCGCACAGTCGCTCAAGTATCGAATTGGGCATATAGCTTATCAAACAATGGGCTGACAGTGAACTTGTATGGAGCCAACACATTAGATACAAAACTGTCAGATGGCACAAGCATTAAATTGACTCAATCCACAAACTATCCGTGGGAAGGCCTGGTAAACATTAAAGTAAACCAATGTAAAAAAACACCATTTGACATTCAATTGAGAATTCCTGAGTGGGCAGCAGGCACAACAATATCAGTAAACGGAATTCCGCTTAAGTCTAAAATTAATGCAGGGAAATATACTTCTATTAAAAGAGCTTGGCGGCCATCTGATACGATCACTATTGATATGCCGATGGATATAAAATTAGTCGAAGGCAATCCTCGCATAGAAGAGCTTAGAAATCAGATCGCTATCCAACGGGGTCCAATCGTGTATTGCATTGAATCACCAGACTTGCCAAAGAAGACAGACATTCTTGACATCTATTTTCCAGCTAGCTCACATTTATCCGCTAAACACAGACCGAATTTTTTAGGCGGCCTAACCACGATAGAAGGATCTCTCTTAATCAGAAAAGATAAAGTCTCTGGCATGTACAGCCATGTCAAAAACCCAAAATGGGAAACAATGGATGCGACCTTCATTCCCTACTATGCGTGGAGTAACAGAGGCTTGGCAGAAATGACTGTTTTTATGCCCGTCGTTTGGCCTTTATCCGAATAAAGTAAATATGCATATGAAAACACATTTAAAAACCAGTTTAAGTTCATCGATTTTCTTGTTTTTTATTTGCCTAACTGTTGGTTGTAAATCTCAAATCACGATTAACAAAGAATCACAAATACAAAACCCAATGCCTTTTTCTGATCCACAGAACACAGGTGGTTGGATTTTAAATGAAGACATAAGCGATGAATTTGAAGGTACAGACATTGATGAATCCAAATGGTTCGTGCAAGGTAAAAGAGGTGACTATTATATTTGGAAAGGGAGAGCTCCTTCGCAATTTGCACCACACAATGTAAACGTAGAAGACGGTAAATTAAAACTCAAAACACAATGGGAGCCAGATTTCAATTTTGCTGAAGAAGAATATGCGGGTGCCTACTATGGTATTTTTGAAGATAAACCGATGCCTGTGACAACAGCAGGTATTATTTCTAAAAAACGATTTCTGAATGGCTACATGGAGGTTAAGTCAAAAGCTGGCAATGCAGCCATCACAGCTGCATTTTGGGCAATCGGCTATGAGCAAGAATTAGATGTCTACGAATTAATGGGGAAGCCGCAATTAGAGGGAAATATTAGAGAAAATTGGTTTAAGTCGACGGTGCATGATTGGAGTCCACCCGCAGTACGCCCGACACGCGTCATCGAGTATACGAAGAAAGATCTTCCCTATCGAGTGGCGGATGAGTTTCATGTGTATGGTGCAGAATGGGGCGTTGATTATCTAACACTATTTATCGATGGTGAGCAAGTATTCCATGTTACACAAGATGAAGTTGGGACAGATTGGGTCCTTAATAATCCAATGGAAGTCTGGTTGGATTCAGAAATCTTCAGGTGGTTGGGTATGCCAGACCCTAATGATCTTCCAGTTGAATTTGAAGTCGAATATATGAGAGTATGGCAAAAACCAACAGACAATGTATTAGCAAAACAATTCTTTGGCTTTGAAGGCCCCATTTTAAATGAGAAGGTACCTAGACCATTGACCTTACTTCCTGAAAGTTCGGTGCCAGATGAGTATCAAAAATTTTGGTTGATCGATTCTTCATCAGCGCAGTATTTACAAATTGTGAAAGAAGAGAGAGCATCAGGTGTTAACAGTTTAAAGTTTACCGGCTATGGTAAAAATGAGACCATGCAGGTCGACCAACTCGTCGCTCAAACGCCACCTGGCTCCCTGCAAATCCCCGCTGGTGAATATGCGCTGTCTATGCAGATATGGTTGGACCAAGGTCGTGAGGTGGAACGCCTTCATTTAGTGTTGGATCAAACTGATGCTACATTAAAACCAATCGAACTTGGCCAGTTAGAAAGACGAAAATGGGTAACCGTAACTCAGAATGTATCATTCTCCCAAGCGACGAATGCCAATGCTCAGTTTAGAATTGAATTACGCAAATCAGAGGCCCCTGAAACAAAAGCGGCAAAAATGTACATTGATGATATCACATTAATTAAAAACTGAAAGTCGAAAAATTTAGAGGCAAATCTACCACTGCTTACAACTCATTTATTGTAAGGTTTACAATCTTAATATGATGCATAAAAACTTAAGTAAAATGAAACATTACATTATTTTTTTAGTAGGCGTATTCTTATGTTTTGGCTGTCAACCCACCCCAGAAATTACAGACAAGAAAAAACCAAATATACTCTTCATTGCTATTGATGACCTCAGACCTGAGTTAGGCTGTTATGGTTCGCCAATTGCAAAATCTCCGAATTTAGATGCATTGGCTAATGATGGTATTTTGTTCAATAGAGCCTATTGCCAACAAGCCATTTGCAGCCCATCCCGCGCCAGCTTAATGACAGGCACCCGTCCTGAGACTATAGGCATCATAGAAAACTACACCTATTTCAGAGACCTCAATCCCGATATCATTACACTTCCACAACACTTCCGCGCCAATGGCTACGAGACAGTGTATCATGGCAAAATCTATCATGGCAAATTTACTGATGAAGAATTATCCTGGAGTCGAAAACCTGCAACAGACAAAGTGGCTGTACCAAAACCGAAATTAGTTGGCGGCTATGCGTCAGCGGAAAATCAAAAAATATTCAGAGACAATCAAGAAGCAATCAGAAAGAAATATGGAAGTGTTGAACATTATGCGCTTGGAAGAGGTCCCGCATATGAGCGTGCTGATGTGCCTGACCACACCTATCCTGATGGATACAATGTCGATCTTGCGATTGCAACAATGAAGGATATGTTGGCACAAAACGATAAGCCTTTTTTCTTGGGTCTAGGCTTTGTGATGCCGCATTTGGATTGGCGGGCGCCAGCTAAGTATTGGGATATGTATGACAGGGACGCTATACCAATGGCTGAATATCAGTCAGCTCCAGAAGATGGGGCGGCGATGGGATTGCATGCTTCTTTTGAATTGCGTGTGCGTGCAGGGATACCAAAGAGCGGACCTATAGAAGGTGAACTTGCTAGGACACTCAAGCATGGTTATCTAGCTTGCGTCAGTTATATTGATGCACAGATAGGTCGAATGATCACTGCTTTAGATGATGCTGGGATTAAGGACAATACAATCATTGTTGTTTGGGGAGATCATGGATGGCACTTGGGAGATATGGGTGTCTGGGGCAAGGCGACGAATTATGAAATCGGCACACGAGTGCCGCTCATGATATGGACACCTGATTTATTGAAGAAAAACAGAGGGCAGAAAACGGATGCCTTAGTGGAATTAATCGATATGTATCCGACATTGTGCGATCTAGCAGGGATTGAAAAACCAGCTCATTTGGAAGGGTACAGTTTTGAGCCCTTGTTGCATAATCCTTCTTTGAATTGGAAAACAGCGGCCTTTAGTCAATACCCAAATCCGGCTTTAAGAGAGTGGGCAGCCAATCCACTCACATCAGGCATGAGAGAGACATATTTTGGGCCATTAATTGAAGAAGTAGAATCTCGTATTATTGAACAACAGCAAAAAAAATGGGACCGTCGCCTTTTTGAAAACGATTTGATGGGTTATAGCATGAGGACAAAGCAACATAGACTGATCGCCTGGAAGAATTACAAACAACCAAGTGACCCGCCATTATATCTCGAGCTCTATGATCACAGTACCGATCCAGCAGAAACAAAAAACATAGCTGCTGCTAATCCTGAACTTCTTTCGGAGCTATTAATTCAGCTCGAAAAAGGGTGGAAAGGAAGTCTTCCAGAAACGAAAGCTCATTCATTTTGAGCCAAAACAACAAGTACTACATAAGTGATTTAATTTATTAGCTGATGTGCGGCGACCTCTGTAAAAATATTGAAAATTGAACTGACATTCTGAACCTAACTGTCCGGAAGGCAGGCTTAATTCAGGATCTCAAAATAACAGATTCTAAATCAAGTTGTCTATGTCAAGTTATATAATAATCTGTTATTTAATGTCTTACACAGTCGAAAAACTGTCATTTCGAGGGACGTGTCAGCCGAGAAAACTGTCATTTCGAGGGAGGCCTAAGCCGAGTCGAGAAATACTACGAAACACATAAACCCAGTTCAAAAAGAATATAACCAGATTTCGGATCGAGCCCAAAATGACGGATGCTCTTGTTTGTCATTAGGTTAACTCTACCGGCGATCAGGAACTGGTTTCTCGGAATGACGGGCATTATGCAAATTACCAAAGAGCGTAATTTGTTTTGTATACTTGCTCTAATCCGTAGAGCTCTAATTTTAAAAAAAGGAAAACCTTTCATAAGAAAAAAGCTATATTTAGAAGAATCGCTGGCAATCACATGAAATGACTGCACCATGTGAACTACGATTCTTAATGAATTTTGAACAGCTTTGTTCAAATTAATTTCCAACAAATATCCGAATTACTTGAGCCGTTATTCCAACAATAATATCCTACAAGTCAATCCACAGCTGATTACAAGTCTGATCTGCGCTTTGCTTATAATTAGTCAATCCGCAGTAATATTCAGTCAACCTAGCAAATTTGATGATACTCCTTTTAATAAGGTGCAATTCAAACATTTGACATCCGATCAGGGCTTAGCACATAATAGGGTTCATTCTGCGATCATGGACACGAAAGGCTTTATGTGGTTTGGTACTCAAGATGGGTTGACACGGTGGGACGGCTACAGCACCAAAAATTATTATCCAAGACTTGGGGATTCAACAGCTATTTCTGGATCCTTGGTCACTGGTCTTGCCATAGATAGAAAGGGCTATATGTGGGCTGTCTCACATCAAGGAGATATATGCAGGTATGATCAGGAGACAGATTTATTTACAACATTTCATTATCCGACATTTGCAAATGATGTTGTGATTACCGCGGAGATGGAGCTTCACATCGATAACAATAATATTATTTGGATTGGGACCTTTGATGATGGTATCATTCGATTCGATCCAGAGACTAAAGTATTTAATCAATACAATGTTGTAGAAAATTTAAGCAAGGATGACGACCGAGTAAAAAAGAATTCTGTCTTGGTCATTGAGGAAGATCATGTAGATCCCAATATGATGTGGCTCGGTACAAATAACGGATTATTTAGTTTTGATAAAACATCAAAAAAAGCGATTGCTCACTCGCCATCTAATGTCTCTGCAACCGCTCCAGCTGTTCGAGGCATTTACAGAGATCTTGCTGACAATGTATGGGTAGCTACTTTGGGGAATGGGGTTGCCAAATATATGATCGATTCTAAAGAATGGGAATTTTATGCGCCTGACGAATCCATGCTAGCACAACATAATTATAGCGTCAATTTTATCAATGACCTATCTTATAAGTCCCCAACAGAATTATGGGTTTGTAGTACTGAATATGGTTCTGGAAGCTTTAACTTGGACACTAAAGCGTTTACATTTTTCGAAGCGAATCCAACCTCACCGACATCGATTAAGAGTAATACATCGAATAAAGTATACACTGACCCCAATGGGACAGTTTGGTGGATGCAATCCAATAATGGCATAAGTTATATGGAGCCAAGCTGCCAAATTTTTCAGTTTAAGAATTTTGATATTCCGACTTCTCAATCTTCTTGGAACAAGTTTTTATCTGATTTTACCTATGATGCTAAAAATAATATTCTTTATGGCGTCGGTCATGTCAAAGATGGTTTATTCGAAATAGATCATGCGGCAGGAGAGATTAAGCCAATAGAATTTCTAGGATTTGAAGGACAGATCAGTCAGTACAACTCCGTAATCTGGACATCTCAAGGTGACATATTAGTTGGTGGATTTCATAATATAAATGCCTCTTATGAAGACTTAAAACATTCGCCCTTACTTCGATTAGATAAAGACATTCAAAAATTAGTACCGTACCAGGTTGACATATTTGACAAGCTGCAAGATAAAAATATCAACTATTTGCTTGAAGATTCTAATCAGGCGATTTGGATCACAACGGATGATGGTTTTTTATTTCGTTACGATGCAAAATCCAGCACACTCAATGAATATTATTTAAAAGTGAGAAAAGGAGCTGGTATAAATTTTTTGGTCGAAGATGTGCAACGAAATCAATTATACTGTGCAAGCTTTAATGGGATATTTAGCTTTGACCTGGACACACATACCTTTCAACTCCTAAAGGGCACTGAAGAATATTCTTCAAAAGGTATTGCTATTTCTAAAAATACAGATCAACTGTGGATCGGAACTCGACAAATTGGTGTCCAATGTTATGACTTGAATCAAAACAAATTATTACCTATCAATAATTATCGAAATGCACCTCGAACACCAGTAGAAAAGGTATTTATCGACAAGCAAAATAGAACCTGGGCGACAACAGAAAGAGGTATCTTTTTACTCAATCCTGAGCTAAAATCATTTTACGATTTCGGTAGCAAGAATGGCATCCCTAACGATTTTTTTTATTCACAAGGTGTTCATGTATTAGAAGACGGAACGATCATCATGGGGCAGCAAGGTGGCTATTATTATTTTCACCCAGATGGATTAGACGCTACATTAGATTCTGGACCAGTACTGATCACGGATTTCTTAGTCAATCAACATGAGATTATCAAGACAAGAGATGATCTTGGCAAATTTGACATAACGCTTCCTTATGATCAGAACTCCATATCAATTGGCTTTTCCTCAATTAGTTACTGTCAACAAGAAAAAGTGATTTTTGAATATAAGTTAGATGGATTAGAGCAAGACTGGACTGTTCCAATTAGTCATACGCGGATGATACGTTATCCTGCACTCCCTCCTGGGAAATATTCGTTTATGGTCAAAAAAATAGGTGCACCTGACGATCAAATAGAACGTATGAACATCCATATTACACCACCCTTTTGGCTATCATGGATTGCCTATTTCATCTATGCCTGTTTGTTTTTATATGCTGTCAATTGGGTATTTGGTATCAGATTAAGACGTCAAAAAGAGAAGGAAGAATTGCGTCTTAAAATTTCATCTGATATACACGATGATGTTGGTTCGCTACTTGCCTCTTTGGCTATGCAATCAGAAATTATGTCTATGCATAAGGAGGGAAATGAGAAAAAAGCTCTTCTAGATATAAGCCATATGGGCAGGGATGCAATGGACAGACTCAGAGACATTGTCTGGGCACTAGATTCTCGAAGGGATAAATTTGAAAATCTAATTGATAAAATGAGACACTTCTTGGATAGCAATTTAGCACAATCAAGGTTTGCTTACACATTCAATTATGACAAGATTCCAGAGAAACAATTTATTCGTCCTGATGTCCGGCAGAATATTTATCTATTATTTAAAGAGGCAATTACGAATTTGAGAAAGCATTCGAATGGCGATAAAGCATTTATTGACTTAGAAAAGTCAGACCAATTTCTCCTACTCAGAGTGCGCGATAATGGAACAATCAATGAGATCAAAAAAACTGAAGGTCAAGGCTTACTGAACATGCGTATGAGAGCCAAACGAATCAAAGGCACTTTAAAAATCGATCAATCCAATGGCTTTGTCATCTTGGTCAAAGTCCCATTATAAAATCGATTAAGATAATAATATATAGTGATGGGGTAACATTATCATCGCCAAGACACACCTCTATATAGAAAAAACAAAGTTCCAATGACATTTAACCTCACACAAAGAGAAAAAGAGATCCTTGAGCTCGTATCTTATGAATTTTCAACTCATGAGATTGCAAATCAACTATTTTTGAGTCACCATACGATCCTAACACATAGAAAAAACTTAATGAATAAGTTTAAGGTCAGGAATACAGCGGGCTTGATGAGAAAGGGATTTGAGCAAGGCTTTTTAAATTTGTATACACGACAGAGCGCTTAAATTACCCCTAAAACAAACAGAACACATTGTAAATCAATCATTTATACAATTCAAGGGTAGCATCTTTGCTAAGAAATCCGTATATTTACATTTCTTTAAAGAAAAATATTCAGTATAGATGAGAAAAAAGAGCTTTGACTACGCTAAAGACAAGTACTATTTCAACATTAAGACAAGCGCACAAAGTGCGATTACCATTAACAGAACTGAGAAAAGAGAAGCACTTTTGACGTTTATGGGCTATCAAAAAGCTAATAAAAAGGTCGAATGGTTAGGAAGATGGGATGGTAAGAAGTTTCAAGAAGACAACTTTGAGAAGATTAAAGAAAACTAGTCTTCTTTAATCATAATTTTATTCAATTTTGCCCTTCATTCCAATTCTAAAGTGAGTGAGGCTTAGATTTCTATTTTTATTCATAGCATATGTAACAGTTGAAGTTACTGCAATCGCGCAGTGTCCTTCCTCTCCTGTTGTCAATTCCACCATAGATACATTCTGTACAGGCACCAGATATACCTTTGGAGACACCCTTCTACGTGATGGTGGTATCTACAACAGAGTATTCAGGGATATCGATGGTTGTGATAGCCTAGTGTCCCTTGATCTTAGGGAGACGCCAAATGTCAGTTTTGATATTGTCCTAGATACGATAGCACCTCTTTGCCTAGGCGATAGTCTGGGAGGTATTATTATTCGAGCTGTCAATAAAGCCGTTGAACCAATAGTCTATGCCTTGAATGGCGGACCCGAACAATTATCAAATGAATTTTTAAATCTCGTACCTGGTTCTTACCAACTCTATATCCGTGATCGATTCGGTTGTGAAGGGAGAAAAAACATCCAACTCAGGTTAAGTGAAATTATTGGGGAGACTTTTATTGACACCTTATGTGCCGGATCGACTTACTTTTTAGGTACACGCCAATTAACAGAACCCGGGCTTTATAATGATACATTAATGGGCCGATTAGGTTGTGATAGTCTCATCATTTTAGATTTGCGCGTTGAAGACTTAGACAATACCATAAGTGGTGACATACTCACAATACAACCAGGTTGTGGAGGCAATTCTACAGGGAGTATTTCTATTGAGAATATAACGGGGACTGATCCACCCTTTAGACTATATATCAATGATGAATTGCAAGAAAACAATCAGACTGATGGCTTAGTCCCTGACCTCTATAATGTCGCAGTCTATGACAAAAACTTTTGTGCCAAATTAGAAACCATTGAATTAACAATACCAAATCAAATCTTTGAACTATCGATTGGGGAGGACCAGATTGTCAATCTTGGAGAGACAGTCACCATAGAAATAGAATCTAACATCGAGCTCCAAAGCTTTAGTTGGGCTACAGCTCCAAATCCCGAATGCCTAGACTGCACGACCATTGAAGTCACCCCGACACAGTCCGTAGACTATATCCTTACAGCTACAAATATCGACGGGTGCACCGTCATTGACACCTTAAGTCTTGTTGTACTCAACGAATTTACATTTTATATTCCCACTGCCTTTTCACCGACAGCTGTAGACCAAGACAACCGGACATTTGCAGTATTTGGCAGACCCGAGGCAATACAATCAGTCAATAATTTTAGTATTTGGGACAAATGGGGCAATCCCGTCTTTGCAGCTTCAACTGTTGTTCTGAATGATCTGGAATCAGGATGGGATGGCACATTAGATGGGCAGCCAGTCGCTGCTGGCGTGTATGCTTACCGCGTTACGATTCTATATATTAATGGCAATGTAGAACAGGTAGCTGGAACCGTTCATCTCTTTTAAAAAGCAAAATTGCACATGACATTAGTTGGCCATCTGCATAAACAACTGGATCAATGCCACTAATGTCTTAGGCGCATCTTCTTGACAAAAATGACCAACATCTTCTAACTTAACAATCGGACCTTCAGGCCATAAGCGCTTAAAGTCATCCATTACTAACGCAGGAGGCATCGCCTGATCAGCCATCCCTTCTGCAAGCATGGCAGGGATCGCTCTGAGTTTTTCTAAGTGACCTGTTTTTAAGCCTTCAATGACATAGTCTTTGATTCTATTTTGTGCAGCATCTAACGGAAATTCGATAGCAGCCTTAGTCTCTGCAACAGAAGAAAAAGGTCGACTATAGGCATCTACCCATTCTGGCGTAATCACTGAAGAATCATGAAAATAGAGTTTCTTCATATTGCTCACCACATGATCACCTAGATGCTTCATGATATCCTCGTATGTGCCATCATCAATTCTCGCGCGCACCCACGTGAACCAACTAGAGTCCATTAAGCTAGGCGGAGGAGGATCAGATTTAGGGACACCTTGTACAGCGACACCATAACCCATCATCGTATTCATTAAGAAGAGTCGTTTGACATTTTCTGGATGCCTAATCGTATAGGCAGCTGCAATCGGACCACCCCAATCCTGACAGACAATCGTTATGTCAGTCAAGCCCAAATGATCAATCAAGGCTGCCAAATTCTCCACATGCTGCTGGAAGGTATAGGGCATATCCTGCGGGGTTTCGCTTTTACCAAAACCCATATGATCTGGTGCAATCACGCGATAGTCTTCAGACAACGCTGGTATAAAATTTCGATACAGATAACTCCATGTCGGTTGACCATGCAGACAGATAATCGTTTCTCCTTGGCCTTCATCCACATAGTGCATCTTAAATCCTTGCCCTTCAAAAAAATGCGCTTTGAAAGGGAAAGTGCCGTTGAATGTTTCGTTTGCTGCGACCATGTGATTGTGTTTTAATTTCAAAATCAAAAATAGGAAACAATGACAAATCAAAATGAAAATGAAAATGAAAATCAATGTCAATGTCAATGTCAATGTCAATGTCAATGTCAAAAAAAACAAAATCAAAATTGAAATCAAAATTGAAAATTACAATAACAATGTTTATATCAATAAAGATAGGATAGGCATGAAATGGGTATATTCGTCATAAGCATTTAATCAAGACTTATGAACTACCGTCGATTAGGAAAGACAGACTTACAGATATCCGAATTATCCTTAGGAACGTGGCAGGTGGGTGGAAAGTGGGGATCGGGCTTTAATGATCAGACTGCTGATGAAATTATCAACTTGGCCATTGATGAAGGGATTAATTTTATAGATACGGCAGATGTTTATGAAATGGGGAAAAGCGAGAGTGCCGTTGGGCGCGTGTTGCGATTGAGATCAGAGGAGATTTATGTTGCCACCAAATGTGGTCAACAAATCAATCCACATGTGAGTGAAGGCTACACACCTGCTGTGCTGCGTAGCTATGTAGAAGCAAGTTTGACAAGGCTGGGATTGGAGCGCATAGACTTAATCCAGCTTCACTGTCCACCCTCGGAAGTGTATCATCGGTCTGAGATTTTTGAGTTATTTGAACGATTAAAAGAAGAAGGCAAAATAGGTCATTTGGGCGTTAGCGTGGAGACAGTGGATCAGGCCATGAATGCGATGCAATTTGAAAATGTGACGACTGTCCAGATCATTTTTAATATGTTTCGACACAAGCCAAGAGAACGCTTTTTTGAAGTTGCTCAGCAAAATGATGTTGGCATTATCGTCCGTGTACCCTTAGCAAGCGGTCTGCTCACAGGCAAGTATAGCGCTGAGACAGTTTTTGATAGTGGTGATCATAGACATGGCAACCGCAATGGAGAATGGTTTGATAAGGGTGAAACATTTTCAGGTGTTCCTTATGAAGATGGCTTAGTTGCGGTTGATACATTAAAAGATCTATTTCCTGATTTGCCACATTTAGTGGGTCCTGCATTAGCGTGGGTATTACATCATCAAGCCGTTAGTTGTGTAATCCCTGGAGCCTCGAGGCCTTCGCAAGTCACAGAAAACATTTCAGCAAGTGCTGGTGTTGCCTTTACGCAGCAGCAGCTTACTGCGATTGATGAGCTCTATGCGCAATCTATACGGTCTCATGTTCACGATCTTTGGTAATTCTATCTTCCATTGCGTTATCCTTTGTGATTTTATAATACAATAGTAAAGCGAGTCCACCGCTGATCAAGACTGATGGAATAACGCCACCAGCATCAGGCATGCGAAAGGCCTCTTCTATAAAAATACCCATCAAGACGCCAAATCCAATAATTTCTCTGTCTTGGATTTTTGTAAATCTATGCGGCAATGATATCGGATCATTGTCAATAAAATCGATGCAATTGTAAAGCTCTGACTGCTCATCCAAATATGCTGTGAGATCACTGAACTCTTTATTATTTTTAGGCAATACTTATATTTATATACCAAAAGGAAAGTGGTTTGGGAATTTTATTACTGAATAATTTTGGTCGTTATCAAGGCGAAAAACGCAGTGAATGCATGTATTCACAAGTATTTTCAACGCTGAGAACGGACAAAAGAACCAGCAAGAATGTCCCAAAATGAATTCATTTTGGTATCCCATCAAGATATTGAAGTCAACTTGCTTTATATTTTTATTTGAATAATTAATGTTCATTATCATACTTTCCTGATGCTCACTTCAATCTTCCATCAATGCCTCAAGATTCAATGTTTTTAAATACTCCCATAATTCATAAGGTTCCATTCCGCTTGCTTCAACTTTAATGGCAAATCTATCAAGAGCATTATAGCTGAGTCCCGTTTTGGACTCCGTTTCATTGTAGTCAATCATAACTCTGATGTCATCCATTGCTGAAGCACTCTGATAACCAGTTTCGGTTTTATCCTTCCAATCTCTGCTTGCCATGTCTTGCATTAAAGTATACATTCCAGTAGCATCTTTATTTCCTGAGCAATCAACAATAGTCAAGTCTACTTTTTGGGAGCCATTTTCAAAAAGCAAATTTACGTTGTTAGCGCTTGGCATGCGCTCCAGCTCCTTTCCAAGTTCAAACCCAGTCCTTTTTAAATTCCCCAATGCGCTTGGCAACCACTTGGTGAACTGTTCTTTTGTGGTTGGTGAGTTTGACAAAATCTTTTACTCAAGGTCAAGTAATTCATCATTGGCCCAGTACTTGAAAAACCAATGCATATCACTAGGGATTTGTTCTATTGTTTGTATTGTAATCGTTTTTGGTAGACTGTTTTTTCTTCCTTCATTATCATACTCTTCCACAGCGCTTAAGGTATTAGATACCATATTCCATCCCTTTTTAAATGTAAGATCATAAGCTGTCGTTTCATCAAAACTATACAGATCTTCCCATTCCATCTTTGCACTACAAGTTGCTTGTACACTTGTCTCACTATCACTATAGACCCAATACAATGTACTACCTAGTTGCCTGTCGTTGTGTTCCTGACCTTTTTGTGTAGAAGGAATAATGCACCCGACAAGACGGTCATATTTGATGATGTTAACTATTTTAGTTTCTACTAGTTTTGCTTGTTCATTAGTGATCACTGCATTGTCTTTGCAAGATTTGCCTTTAAGTAAACTGCTTATTGATCTTTCATAATATTTGTTCTCCTTCATTTCCTCAAGGTCTATTTCAGGCCAACTAAAATGAATGGTGCCATCCGCTGCGATTTTACCTACAGTGATTGGATCTTTTTCACCAAACGACGTGATTTTAAGATCCAATTCGCCTTTGGGATAGTTTTCAATCCGTGGAGAAGTAGATGATGTTTCTTGTGCCATTGCAGAGTGACAAACTGAAATGGCAAATAATAAAAGAATAGAAGTTATGGATTTCATTGTTATTATTTATTGCTTTAAGATGTAATTCAATTTCACCGCCTATGATCAATGGCTCTTCCTTTCCAAGACTTCAATCCGTTTATTCAGAAGATCAAATTGCTTTTTCACCTCTTTCAATTCAACATTCAATTGATCATTTTCAGTCTTAAGTTCTTTAGAGGCCTCTATCAGATGCGGTATAAGTCCTATATAATTGACTGACAAATATCCATCTTCCTCTTTTTCTACGAGATGTGGAAATACCGTTTGAATTTCTTGTGCGAGTACACCCGATTGTAGGCCACGGTCTCTGGTCTTTTCTTTCCAGTAATAGTTATACCCTTTAAGTTGTTGAAGTGAAGCAAGGCTAGATCTTAAAGGGGTAATATGTTTTTTTAGACGTTGATCCGAGTTTTGAGATAAAGTACCCTGAAGCCAGGCATTTCCAGTTATAGATACATAAAAAGAATTACTTCTTGCATTCGTTGCTGATCCATCGCCAATGACAAATGCATGAAATAAACTTTGCGCATTGTAACTACCTATGGCGAGCTGGTGCGGGTTAGACGCAATGGTATATTTACCCATAGCTGTAGAATAATTTCCTGAAGCTACTGTCCCTCGTCCCATTGCAGTGTCATAAAAACTCGAAGCCTTTGTACCCACTCCCATGGCTGTAGAATAAACCCCAGAGGCTTCCGTACCAAATCCCATAGCTGTACTGTAAATCCCAGAGGCTTCTGTTTCACGGCCCATCGCTGTAGATCCTTCACCAGAGGCAATTGTATTAATGCCCAGAGCTGTTGCATAGTCTCCTGAAGCATCCGTATTCAGTCCCAATGCTACATGCTCACCAGTAAAGTTCAAAGAGGTTTTGTCCATTTCAAGGAATGAGTCCTCGATAGTTATGATGCTACCTAATCCAGTTTTTTCAGCAAAATGCAGTTTATTATTTCTATAAAAAATAGCGGCAGAGGACCAAAATTCTGTTGGGCCATTAATGAATCTAAGGCCACTCATTCTGTTATTACCAATGTTTGTATTAAAAATAGAAATAAGCGTACCATCCGTACCATCGAAATTATTCGTGTTTTGTTTAAAATCAAATCGAGATTCTGTGTTGGGTAAAGAGAATGTACTTTTCCAGTCTTGACCATCAAAAAATTTCAACTCTTTTTCAATATTGTTGTAATACAACAAACCTTCGCTTGGGGTAGGTAAATCATTCACATAGTCATTAAATGGAAGAAGTAGCCCCCCTTGTGAATTACCTATGTGAAGTGCTGCAGATCTATCTATTTCATCAACACCAATCCCACTACCCAGATGAAGAGGACAGTCTTTACATTCTAGCGTAATCGTTCTATTTATATTGTCACTGCCACATAGCGGACTTATTGTATTAATATGTATTTGATAGCTGTCAATGTAATTAAAAAATGCGGACACTGGTGTAGGGCCGTCAGCTATCAGACTGCCTTCTTGATAAACATGGATATATACAGGACCTCCTGATGCTACGTCGATAGTCACCTCTTCAGAAAAATTATTATTAAAATATAATCCAAAATAATCTCCAGCCGTGATCGAATTAGATACTTCCATCTTATATCCACTGAAGCTTGGACCTAATACAAAATTTGCAGGATTTTGATTCGTGTTCTGACATTGTGAGTAAGTAGTATACTGCAAACTGACTAGAATAATAACAACGAAGAAGATTCTCATTCTTTAAGTATTTAAACTAAACTAAGAATTTCTATTTTGCTATAGATGTCCAATTAGTAAACGGTAGCTTGGAATGATTCTGTGGTTAAGTTCACTGATTTTATGGTTTGTTGTAGAGAAAGCATTCCGTTTGGGTAAAGCCCACCTGATACTGACTGAGAAGATAGTTGGTGTGTGTATTTCAAATTGCACTTTTCAAGTGGATAAATCCCAGTGCTTGAAAGTGGAGACCATAGACTTGGCAACCGTAATGGTGAATGGTTTGACAAAGGAGAAACATTTTCAGGTATTCCCTACGAAAATGGCTTAGTTGAGGTCGATACATTAAAAGATCTATTTCCTGATTTGCCACATTTAGTGGGTCCTGCATTGGCGTGGGTATTACATCATCAAGCCGTTAGTTGTGTGATCCCTGGAGCCTCGAGGCCTTCGCAAGTCACAGAAAACATCTCAGCAAGTGCTGATGTTGCCTTTTCACAGCAGCAGCTTACTGCGATTGATGAGCTCTATGCGCAATCTATACGGTCTCATGTTCACGATCTTTGGTAATTCTATCTTCCATAGCGTTATCCTTTGTGATTTTATAATACAATAGTAAAGCGAGTCCACCGCTGATCAAGACTGATGGAATAACGCCACCAGCATCAGGCATGCGAAAGGCCTCTTCCATAAAAATACCCATCAAAACTCCGAATCCTATAAAAACAAAGAATAGCCCATATTTTAGAGCACTAGATGTTTTTCTCTTGGGTGCTCTTTCATCAAAAATTGAAGCGTCTCTTCCGCTTTCGATTAGTGACATTCTTTCTTTGTGCCTCGTTGAGAAATATAAGAACATGAAGGTAATAATGACTGCGGCTGCAGATAAGAAGAATATAATTGGTACTGCCATGATTTGATTAATTTAGATTAACAATATGCCACTATGACGACAGCGCTTCAGACCAGGTTGCAAAAATTTAAACTTTTAATCCTGCAACCTCCATTTGCTTATTGTCGTCATAGCTATGAAACTATTTTATAAGATGCTCGACGAAGCACGAATCATATCATTAATTGAAAAGAAGGACCATAAAGCTTTCGAAGAATTGATTGTATCCTATAAAAATTATGTGTACTCGGTTATTATATCAATTGTAAAAGATACACATCAGGCTGAAGAAGCAACCCAAGATACATTTATGAAAATCTATAAATCAATCAGTAGTTTCAACCAAGAATCGAAGTTAAGTACGTGGATTTATAGAATTGCCTATCGGACTGGGCTGGATTATTTAAAAAAAAGAAAACCAAGATCTTCAGATGTGACAGACCATGTAGATATTCAAGACCAAACTGATTTGGAAGGGGAGTATCATCAAAAGACCTTGTTAGAATTTGTTAAAGGCTTTATCGCTGACCTTAATCCAGAGGCGTCTGCCGTCATGCAATTATTTTATTTACAGCAAAAGAGCATTAAGGAAGTACAAGAAATTACAGGACTAACTGACACGAATATCAAAACCAAGCTTTTCAGATCAAGAAAACTACTTAGAGAGTCCGCCAAAAACCATTTTAATCAAGAAATTGACTTAATTTTATAGTTATGTTGGAAGATCACATGCAAGCATTGATCTGGAAATACATTGATGAGACATGTACAACCAGTGAAAAAAGAGAAGTTGAAGCACTTTTGGCTAAAGACCCGAAGGCTGCAAAACTGCATCAAGAGCTAGTACTTTTGGACTCAACTCTAGCATCTCAACTCATCCAAAGCGCGCCTCAATCGCTAACACAATCTATTCTCGCCAAAGTCAAACAAGAATCAACGATTCAACCAGCGACATTTAAAATTGTCCCTTTCATGCTATTTGTGTTGATGCTATTAGGCTTGACGGCTTCTTTTCTTCCAGATGCCCCAATACATAACTTGCCACAGATTGATTGGAGCATCTTCTATATTGACTCTATCATCCCTCAAGGCTATGTCGTGTATATCCTTGGCGCCTTAGCAGCAGTTGGATTAATTTGGTTTGATTACATCTATACAAATAGAATCCAACTTAAAGTAAATAAATAGCCAGTCGGGGTTACATTTTTCAAACTCTTCGACACTTAGCATTACCACAGATTGAATAACAGTTTCGACTAGGTCTGAGTATACGCTTGTTTTCCTAGTCATTCAGTTCAGCAGTCTGAGATTAAATACTCTGTTTGAGAGATATTAATTAAATTCACATAAACAATTCCTTATTTAAAAAAAATAGCTATGAATCCTGGGCAACAAAATCCAACATTTATCCAAGCTTGTAAATACATTGCAGACCATCCTTATTTGAATAGCAAAGGCAAAGGAAGGCGATTCGCTACTTTGGCAGAGCTGCTAACTAAATCCCACTTGATAATTAAAAAATCAGAAGACACCAACGATACTGGAAGAGACTTTTTTACGCATGCAGATGAAGAAGACAGTAACTATTTTATTGGCAAAGCAAAATCATCGAGATCAATTATCAATGAATTTATAAGGGAAAACATCAACAATAAAGTCAAAGGAGCACACGTAGACTTTGGAAAAATGGTTGGAGAACCTTCATTTAAAACATGCAATTTAAACTGGAGGATTACCGGATTCAAAAAAATACTGCTGGACACAAAAGATAAATACCAACTTGAAAAAATAGAAGTGGTCGAACAACCCTATTCAGAGAATAAGTTAGAGATTGATGTAGATCCTTCACAATATCTATTAGAATTAAATAATTTAGAGGAAGTAGTCGACATAAATAAGGCTTATTATTTTATTTTTACCTTAAATGATTTGACCACTGAAGAAACCAAGACCTTTGCTTATCCAATTGATTTTAAAGCACAATAAGCATAACAAACATTTAATACCCATACTCTTATCTTTTTGCCTAATTGCGTCGGTGCCACCAGCATATGGACAGTTAATATCACTTGAGCTTTCTGACATTTCATGTGACTCCATTCCATCAAAATTTGTAAAACTTGAGCCATACAAGAGGAATGAATCTGTTTCTGAATTACGACGAACCTTCACATCAGAGGAGAATTGGGAATGTCTATATAATCTGAATTATTTTGACTTAAGTGCCAAACTAAGTGAACTTAGCTACGAGGAAGCTAAGGTTTACTTTAATAATCACTTGGATCCATTGTTTAATAAAGTATATGTTCAAACTGGCTCCCCGCACCAACTAGAGTTTGAAATTGACCACTTATTACTACTCGCATCAACATATGAAAAGAGCGATGAACAAACATCAATGTTTGAATCCACCCTATTAAACATAATATCTACAATTGACTCTGCACATCATGACTCAGATACTGTTTTGATTCAATATGTCATGGCCTATAATAGTATCTGTTTTTTATATGAAGCACAGGGAAGATATCACGAAGGTCTACAAGCTGCCAACTACATTATCGCTGTTCTTGTTAAACAATACGGTACAGAAGGACAGGTACGTAAATATGGAAACATGAACACGCTTGCTGGTGCTTTTGCCATGTATACGGGGGATTTAGATATTGCTGAAGAAAATATTCAAAAGGCTATTACATTTTTTCTAAGACTACATCGTGAGTCCATAAATAAAGGACACCCCACCAAACATAATCCCTCACTCAAAAACTTATACTTAGAACTTGCTCAGGTAAAATTAAGACAATATAAAGAGCAAGACTTTCTTGATCTGCTCCTTGAAGCAGAGAAATATAAAACAACAAACCCAAGCCATTCAGTAGAGCCTCATTTAATACGGGCAAAATACTTTCAAGACACTAAGGAATATACAAGAGCTATAAAAGAGTTCAAAAAATCGTTTCAATACATCGCACCCACAGACACAAGTCATCATCTTATCCTCGCCAATGTATTTAATTCATTGGGTGAATGTGCTTGGCATCAACAACATATTTCAGAAGCAATTGAATTATTCAACAAGGCATTTTCGCACGCTACAAAAATTCGTCACAAGCACAAAGAAGAATCAGACTCGCATATTGAAGCGATCAGAGCATCAAGAAATCTAGCGACACTATATTTGAATCAAGGCAACTTAGATATTGCCTACACCTACGGACAAAAGCTGATCAACGAACTACAATTAATTAGAAGCGATCAATACTTTCTATTAGATAAAATAAGCCTATTAGAAGAAACATATGATGATTATGGCATTCTTTTAAACATATTATTTGAACAAGCTAACGCTGAAGAAGCATACAGCGTTATGCAACTTGGTAAAGCACAATTAATCAAGGAAGCAAAAATCAAGACACTTTACCAACAACAGTCAGGTCAACAAGCCGATACAAGAATAGAAGATATTCAAAGCCAATTATTAGCTGACTCCATTTCTCAGAACGTCACCGATAGCCTTTCAAATACACTTTATAAACTTAATGAACAACTCAAATACAAGCAATCTAAACACATTAAACAATCTGTTTTAAAAGCTACGCAAACTAATCGGACATCTTTAAAGGCGTTCATAAATCAATTAGGAGACAATGAACTTATACTGGAATATTATGTCGGCAGCGATTATGCCTTTTGTTTAGAACTATCCAAACAGTCTATTAGGCTTCACCGTCTCAGTCATCCAGATACTATACAACAACTTGCATTGGATTTTTCTGATGCCATCATACATAAGAACCAATTCGACACGATCTCTACTCGTTTATCAACTATTCTTATTCCGCCAACAATAGACACCACTCTTAAGCGGTTTGTCATTATTCCAGATGGCATTCTTCATTATATTCCATTTGAATATCTAAATTTCAAACAGAAAAAATTAATTAGCCAGGCGGCCGTATCTTATCTTCTCTACAATGATATGCGCCAATCATCCTCTCCGTCACGAATCACTTCTGATGATGTCCTTTTATTTGCTCCCACATTTTTAAATGATGAGTTTGAAGATCTAAAGTACAGCTCCGAAGAAGTCATGCAAATCAATCAAATCATAAAAGCTAAGGCACATGTTGGACCAAGCGCCACTAAGTCATTATTTATAAATGAATGCCCATTACATAAAATTCTACATTTATCTACCCATGCTATGATGAATGAAGCAACTGCCGAACAATCATTTATCGCCTTCCATAATGCTGACAGCAACTACAAATTATTTTTGCATCAAATTGAACAGTTGCCACTGCAAACTGATATGGTGGTCTTGAGTGCCTGCGAGACAGGGATTGGCAAAGTATTAAACGGCGAAGGCATGTTTAGTATGAAAAAGGCATTTTTTCAAGCAGGCTCAAAATCAGTTATTTCATCTCTTTGGAAATCAAATGATCAAACAACTGCAGAAATCATGTCTTACTTCTACGCTAACTTGAAAGAGGGCAAACCAAAAGATGAAGCCCTTCGTCAAGCAAAATTAAAATATATTAGTCTGGCAGATCCAGGCTACGATCACCCGTATTATTGGGCAGGATTTATCGCTGTAGGTGACATGTCTTCGCTTTCTTTTTCCAATTTTAATATCGTAAATGTTGTATTACTAACTGGGCTGTTTTTGTTAACCATTATCGTTTTGTTGCTCAAGAAAAGAAGAACTGGCAAACTATTTTAAATCCTTCAGCAAGTTTTTTGCTTTGGCATTAAACCCGTGACGCGTATCACTTATAATCTTATCAAGTAATTCTTTTGATTCTCTTTTGTCACCTTGAATAGCGAGTATTAAAGAGCTATAAAATTCGGACTTCCATCTACAATTTTGGTCCTCATCATCTAGCGAATAGCTGAATGTTTCTAATGCTTCTTTATATTGTCCATTTGACATGAATTGATGAGCAATTTCGCAAGGCTTTTGCGGTGAATTAATTATTGCATCCTGCTCATTTGCCCCTCTTACAGTCGCATCCACTGGATCTCTAAAATATTTCTCTAACAGTTCAGCTTCAGACATCGCATAGAGTGTATCACCTGATGCAGTTTGATTCAATCCCTGCATAAGCATATAGCCAAGACCTAATAGCAACACGACCGAAGCCGCAATCCCCACAGGCCTTAACCAAAATTGTTTGGCAGATGTATCTTCTCGAGAATTGTTCTGATGCTGATGTAATTCAGATCGAACCTCATCAATAGAGGCTTGAATATCATCTTCGACTAAAACACCTTGGGTATCTTGTAGCAGCTGATACTCTTTGACAGCAAAAGCTAATTGGTCATTAACTGATATCTCTGACTCAAATAAAGCTTTGTCCTCTTTGGAAAGGCGTCCATCAATATAATCGTCTAAATGGTCAAAATAATTATCCATTAAATTTTAATTCTTTTAGTATTTCCGGATGCTCTTGACTCACGGCTATTAACCTCTTTAAGCAAATATGTTTACGCTTTTTGACATAACCTTCAGAACTAAAATTTAGTTGACTAGCTATCTCTTTCATGCGCATATTATATGCCCATAGCGTTAATATCTTTTTACAATCCTCACTTATCTTATCCAGCAAAATGTTCAATAGTTTCTTCTTCTCTCTTTGAATTAGATCAATTGTGATCGTTTCTTCTTCGCCTTGATCAACAACGAGATCCAAGGATGTAAACCCCTTCCTTTTCCTGAATATTTGATACCAAATATTTTTGGCTGAACCTTTCAAGTAACCTTGTACAGACTTCAGTTGAAAATCAGGTTTTAAACAGACCTTGATGAAGTTTAAGACTGTATCATTAATGACAGTTTGAACATCATCTTTGCCGCCCCCATTTCGCAATACAAACGAACTTGCCCAATTCACAAACTCAGCGTTTTCAAGGATTTCCTTAATCAAGGAATTCCTTCTCGTCTTATCTCGTGCAGTGTCTAGTGTTAGTTCAGCGTTTTCAAGAATCGAATTCATATAGAAGTTGAGCATACCTTACATAAGGTTACCCTATTTTAAACATATTTATAAAAAGTAATAGATACCTATAAAATTAACACAATCGCTCGAACTATCTAATTTGCGCTAGAGAATAGAGAAGTTCGTGTCTTTCTGTGACTATTGGTTCGCACGAATCTCTTAGTAAATCCTTGTGCCTTAGAGCCTTAGTGGTCTGTCAAGAAAAACTTGACTAGTGCATTTGGCGTATTTTGAATGGATACAGCCTCATGTTGGGATTTCTCCGCGCGCCTTAAATTCCTAAAGGATTGCTACGCTCCTGCTCCTTCAAAGAATGTGTATCACAAATTGCGCCTTGTGAAAAGCCCAAAGGGCTTACATCAAAAAGCCATGGACAACGTCCATGCATATTATACACACCTTTAAAGAGAGCCTAGCCTAGTGAATAAGTACTCTCGGTGCCATTCGTTTATATACTCTTATGTAAAACTTGAGACTTGTAATTTCTCTACTGAATCACCAGTTTTTGAATGGATACAAGCTCATTTTGAGATATACTTTGAATCATATATAATCCTGAAGGAAGCGAGGAGACATCAAGCTCCACCTTGGTCAGTTGTCTGACGTCACGACTTATCATAATCGTACCATCTACTTTTATAACTTGTATGTTCATCCTATTTGGGTCTTCCCATTCCAAAAATAATTTATCTATTGCAGGAATTGGATAAGCGGATAACTCAAAACCTGTTGTTTGGTCAACTGTACTTGTCAAAAAAGAACAATCTGTCAGTTGGCCACTATAAGCAACAACTTCTTGTAGCAGATCATTAATGCCTTCTACATTCGTGATGCAGACATGCTCTTCAATGCTTGTATAGTAAATCCGAATGAATGTTTCAGGGAGTTGGTTTCTAGCTAAAACAGACGACCGATTATAGATAAAGACTTCTCTATCATTGTGTGTCTGAAAACTGGCATTTGGTTCTAATTGGATCTGTTCAATGTCGATGCCTTCAAACTCAAATTGCAAGGAAATAATATTTCTTTGCGGACTCGTATAGCCAACCAAAATAGATTTGGACAGTGTATCTATTTCCTGAATCGTCAGTCGGAGCGAATCAGCCTCTTTGTACTGACCTGCTGGCAATGTGCAGTGTTGATGAAAAATGTTGTCCTTGTTTTTCCGTTCATCTTCTAGGCAATCTGCAGCAAGTAAGACATCATAAATCGAAATGTCGCCATCGCGATTCAGATCAAAGCAAGGCTCAGCGCCCAAGCCGTGATCAGATAGACTATTCAAGTAGTCCATAATATCTTCATCTTCTAACTCGCCGCTTTGATTAATATCTGCGAAATGTGCTGTGCCCCCACACACATTATTACAATCGACAGGCGTGGGCCCAAAGGCAAAACCAAGACAATCCGTATACGCTGGACAATCATCTTCCAGAACTTGAATTTGTGGAATGCCAGAAACCGTCTTAATATCTACACATATTTGAGCCCAATTATTTTCATATGTTGATTCGACATACCCTCGAATATCAGGCAATTGATTCCAATTGATCCGGGCGACCAATGTATATTTTCCATCAGGGACATCGGTTATATCTACCCACTGACATTGTATATCATTGACATACAGATCCTCGCAGCCAGCTGTGATGCCCATATAGTTACAGTAATATCTCTGCAAAGCTGTTGGACAATCTGAATCCTGAACACAAAATCCATTCTTAAATCCAATGGGCTCTCCCCCACCATTCCCATCAAATAATAAATATTCTGCATAGCCTAAATGATGAAAGTGCTGGTGACAATTATCATTTGAAAAGCTAGTCGTGTTTTCTTCTGGTGAACCAATGATATAATCAGCATCCCCAATATTTTTAATCAACGTCGAAAAGCGAATGATGTATCGCTTGCCAGGGCCTCGCAAGCAACCTTCTGTAATCAGACAATTATCATTCTGCTGGATGGAATCAAATAAAATACTTGTCTCAAATACCTGTTGGTCAATTTCTAAATCAGGCGCACAGGCTTCATAATAACAGCTCCCATCATCAGAGGTCGCAAAGGGATAATAATTACACGCATTGGGATCTGTGCATCCAGGATTTTGATCAAACTGAGTAATCGTCAATTCAATACTATCTCGCCAAGCTGTTGTATCAAGTAAGCTAAGTCTGAAAAAATATTCTTGGTCACCTGTCAATTGAATCGCATTCAATCCAGAAGATGGCGGACAAAAACTGAGTTTTTCTGAAAACGCGATTGCGCCTTCAGGCCCATCCCTTACCTCTTGTTGACATTCATCATACACCCATAATTTAGTAGGCGGATACCGTCGTCGTTCATTGAGATCACAATTCAAAATTTGGAATAAGCCAGTTTCGTTGGGGATATAGCTAAACCAATAATTGCTTACTGGAGGCCAATGAATACGAGTTGTCTCAGAAGGAAGGACAGCTGCCTGTTCGCAGAGTTGGCCCGGTTCACAATCAAATGAGACAATAAACAAACTATCAGTCATGAATCTTGAGATGACGACTTTGCCATTAAAGAGCACTTCAAAACTTGAGGGGTCAGTGCTGCGATCAAAATTTTGGTCTTCAATAATGAATCGATAACAACCAAAAGGATCAAAGAGAAAGTCATCTTTACAAGAAACGAAAGGAATACAGCCAGAAAGATTTTTCTTAACTATCGTATTGTAATCTCCATCTTGAATCTCCCAGCTGATATCTCCTGGAAACGCATCAGGAGTCACCCGAACAGAAATGTTATCCAAGGAAAATAAATTTCCAAAGGCACCGAATAGGATTACGCATACGTTAAGTAAAACTCTCGTTCTCACTGCACAAATTTAGGAAGGGGTAACTCGTAAAGCAAAGGTAAGCGAGTCCTAGGAATAGTGTTGCAGATTTAAGGAGTAATTAACGCATAATGTCTTCTGGTAATCTATAGCGACGATGCCGATGCAAGCTACAATCTAGGGCATAAACACGTGAATATCAGTGTAATTTGTCTAATGCGACCAATCATACTCTTATGTTAAAATGAACGCTAGTTTTGCGAAAAAAGGCATATTCCGATACATTAGCACTAACAAACTTTATGCATACATGACTTTATTAAGAGTATTCTTGGCACTACTTATATGTGGTATTGCTGAAATTGGAGCAGCCCAAGACATGAAACTTATCTCAGTCAGAAATCTAAAAAAGGATTTCAAAGACTATGTCTCCATCATTGAAGCACATCCTGCACCCTATCGGCACATCACAGAAAAAGATCATAAGAAACTGATCAAATCCATAGAATCCAACATCAAGGAGGACATGAATGTGATTGATTTTTACAATCTCATTATGAATTAGGCTTTTTGATTTTCATTTTGATTTGCATTTTCATTTTGATTTTGATCCAAAATTAACTAGCCAACTTATACGTCCCTATTTGCAAATCCACCTTAGTGCCTTGACTACCATCAATGTGTAGTTCTGCCCCGAGCTTATGTCTGAATATATCAATCATAAAGTGACCAAAGGATGTATCATCTCTGGCTAATATTTTGGTCTGATCAAACCCAACTCCATTATCCTCCACTTTAAGCTGGAGCTTCCCTTGCTGTTCCTTGAGGCTGACTAAGATATGACCAGATTGGCCTTCGGGAAATGCATATTTGAGTGCATTCGAAATCAATTCATTGACAATCAAACCTATCGGGATCACTGTTTCTACATCCAACTGAATGTTATCAATGTCAGTGTCTAATTGTATGCTGCCTTGACTGATGTTATAGGTAGAAAAAAGATCGTTAGAAAGCTTGACCAAATATTCATTCATCTCAATACCTTTTAAATTGTCTTCTTTATACAAGTCTTGATGAATGAGAGACATAGAATGCACTCTTGTCTTCCCGAGAAGGATTGCTTCTTTGGCTTCTGGATTACTGACATTCTGTGATTGCAGGTTAAGTAGAGAAGAGATGACTTGGAGGTTATTTTTGACACGATGGTGGATTTCTCTAAGCAGTACATCTTTGATTTTGTTTTGCTCTTTTATCTTCTGATACATTCTAAACATGGTAATGAGCAATCCGCCAAACAATAAACTAATCAATCCTAAGAACAGGTTTCGCCGACTTGCTGTGGCTAATTGTAGATTTGTCATTTCATTTTCTGTATTGAGTAATTCTATTTGGATGGCTTTTTCTTTTGCTTCATATTTAGATTGCAGCTCTAGGAATTTAGCATCGACATTGGCTTCTCGCATCTCATTCATATAATCACTATACTTCTTGTTATATTCATTGGCTTCGAAATAGCGTTGTTGTGATTCATGCGCTTGAGCCATATACTTTAGGGCATTTTGTGTCACTTGTACCAAGGTCTCTTTTTCACCAAATGCGAGGCTCTCCTCAAGCAGTTTGAGCCCTTCTGTATACTGACCATTTTCTGACATGACATAGCCGAGTGCCGAACTGACAAGGGCAGCATCTTCTATGTGTCCCATCTGTTTTTTAATATCTAAGGATTTCCTAAGACTCTGTTCTGCATCCTTAAATCTCTTTTGTTCAATATAAACTTCAGACTTCTTATGTAAGATCATTCCGACTCCCCAAAGACTATTTTCTTCCTCATCTATTTGCATGGCTTTATCGTAGAAATCTGCAGCCTCATCATAATTATCTAACTTGAAGAATGCATCTCCTATATTACCATACAGATTTGCGGCATCCATTTTTAATCCGTGTGCTTCGGCAACAACGATTCCCTCTTTAAAGTAAATAATGGCTGTAGAATCTCGACCAGAATCTTTGAGTAAACCACCCAACACATTGTAGGCGCGCGCTTGACCAACACCACTATTTAATAATTTAAATACTCCAAAGATTTCAATCCATACTCTACACCAGAGTCAAATTCTTTCGCTTGGGATTTTACGACTGCTAAGGCATAATTGACTTTGGCAATGCCAATTGAATCACCAGATTGAATCCTAAAATCAAGTACTTTTTGATAATACTCTGCACTGAGGTCAAATTCGCCTTTGTATCGATTAATTAAGCCATATTGATAATTGATGTCTGCTAGTGCAGGTTCTGACCCCATTGATTGCAGATTCTCCAAAGCCAAGTCGTTGTACATCATTGCAGAGTCCAAGTGGATGCGTCGATAGTGCCAAGCTAAGTCTTTGTAGGCAATAAATTTCAAGCTATCTGCTATCTCCAATTTTATGACTTCTTGTAGACTATCGACTACTGGATTTTGCGCCATAAGACTGTTTAGTAAAATGGTACTGCAGGCAATCACAAGAATGCTGATACGTCGTATTGGAAGTTGTATCATGACGAATTGGAGTTATTGTTTCGATACAAATTAGTGAATATTATTGAACAAGGGAATAGCAAACGTTGATCCTTAATAGCTGATCATGGAATGGACCATAGGATCATAAGCAAATTGGCCTGAAGGGAATCCTGCTTTTGATGGAATCGTAATAGAACAATCCTATTATGGACAAGGCGAAGACTCTACAACTAAATTATTTAAAGTAATAAGCAAACAGTGGATAACCAACCATTGATTATACATCACCATCCTGTGCGGATACGATCATTCTAGTGGCTAATTTTACCAATCAGACCATTTAGTAAGAATAGTTGCCTCATCGAGATTATTCTCTTTTGTATATTCAACTAAAATATCTAGCCATGTTAGTCATATATAAACATTCTATCAGCATCGTATGTATTGCTCTTTGTATAGGTTTGCTGAGTTCTTGCTCTTCGTCTAAACTGCAGCAGCAAGTTGAAACGGCACCAATAGAAGCAAACAACATACCCGACCTCGTCCTATCACCGATCTTTTCAGATCATATGGTGCTTCAGCGAGATGACTATGCTGCTCTTTTTGGTAAAGGCAAACCGCACAGTCCTGTCGAGGTGTCTGGAAGTTGGGGAAAGAGTGCAAGATCTTTTACTGATGATACAGGTGAATGGGTCGCAAAACTAAAAACAACTAGCGCTGGAGGTCCACATATGGTGACAATCAGCCATGAAGGTAGCTCAACAACGCTGACTGATGTCATGGTTGGTGAAGTCTGGCTAGGCTCAGGCCAATCGAATATGGAAATGCCAGTTAAAGGTTGGCCGCCAAATGATCTGATCGACAATTCTGCAGAAGAAATTACGAATGGTACCTATCCAGGTATAAGAATGATTACGGTCAAAAGAAATATGTCAGCTCAACCAATGATAGACTATACAGGTCAATGGCAGGTCGCATCTCCAGCGACTGTTGGAGACTTTAGTGCCACAGCTTATTTCTTTGCTAAGCGATTGCATCAAGAGTTAGGGATACCAGTTGGTATCATCCACTCGAGTTGGGGTGGTACAGTAGCAGAGGCCTGGACAAGTGCAGCCAAACTAAAAACGCTAGGAGATTTTGACAATGCCTTAGCTACACTATCAAACCCAACTAGCGAAGCAGTCACCAAGGCGTGGTTTGCAGACAAAGCAACTTCGCCTATTCCTTCTAATCGTGACGAATGGGATAACTTGACCTTGAATGATGTAGATGCTGCAAAAGGAGCAAGTCAATATGCGAGCTCAGTTGCTTTACCAGGTCGCTTTGATTTTATTGACAAATCTGATATTGATGGCGCATTTTGGTTACATAAAGAAATTAAAATAGATGATGTGTCTGCTGACTACACACTATTAATAGAAGCAGTGGATGATATTGAGAGCACATATGTCAATGGTAAAAAAGTAGGTGGTGTCCAAGGTCATAATGTGCCACGATCTTTCACGGTTCCAAAATCACTTCTTAAAAAGGGAACAAATACAATAGCAATTCGGGCGATTGATACTGGAGGACCCGGATCTGTGAGTGCGCCTATGGAACTAGTTTCCTCCTCGTCTGATACACGAATTTCTTTGGAAGGTGACTGGCAGTCTAGCACCGTGGCAGAAATTTATCAGGGACAATTTTATTTGTATGACATGAATGCTCCCATTGGTAGGAATCGGCCAAACGTCATCAAACAAAATCCAAATAATCCGTCTGTATTATTTAATGCCATGATTAACCCATTAATACCCTACACGATAAAAGGAGCCATCTGGTATCAGGGCGAATCTAATGTCGGACGAGACATGCAGTATCGTCGATTATTTCCTGCGATGATTACAGATTGGCGCGAGCGTTGGGGTGATGACTTTCCCTTTTATTTTGTACAAATAGCGCCATATCAATATCATGGAGGCGATGTCAAAAATGATCAATCGCAAAAATTACGAGAGGCTCAGCGTCGTAGCTTGGCCTTAGATAAAACAGGGATGGTCGTCACGATGGATATTGGAAATTTTACAAATATTCATCCTGGGAATAAGGCAGATGTTGGCAAGCGGCTGGCTGGACTAGCCTTGGCGAATGATTATGGGAAGGACATTGTTGCCTCTGGACCTACTTATAAAAGTAAGCAAGTAGAGGGCAAGACAATTGTAATCGATTTTGATCATGTGGGATCAGGATTACAAGCAGCGGCAGATGGCTTGAGTGGTTTTGAAATTGCGGGTGATAATGGAAAGTTTGTGGAAGCTATTGCAAAAATAGTCGGCAATCAAATTGTTGTTTCCGCCGATAGAATAGATGATCCTAAAGAGGTTAGATACGCTTGGCGCGATCATGGTGTTGCTACCCTATTTAATATGGAGGGTTTGCCGGCATCATCATTTCGCTCGTTTTGAATTTTTCATTTTTGGCAATGATTAAGCGTATTTAACCAAGTAACTAAAAATAGCTGAACAGGTCCACTGAATTTTTTAAAATAAATAAAAGATATTTTCTTTATTTCCTTACATTAGAAGATATGGAGAAAATTGAAATTTTACATCCTGATCGCGACCCTAATTTTGATTCCGGGGCTTATTCAGATGGAGTGGCGTATAACGGTATGCTTTTTTTAAGTGGACAGGCATGCATTGATTTCACAACGAGTGAATTCGTTC
Organism: uncultured Saprospiraceae bacterium; assembly: GCA_937959275.1. Lineage (GTDB taxonomy): Bacteria > Bacteroidota > Bacteroidia > Chitinophagales > Saprospiraceae > CALFUK01. Next base: position 52,164 of record CALGLU010000030.1, read on the forward strand.
TAGGGACTATTGAAGAAGAGACTAGAAGAACCTTAGATAATATTAAAGCAATTGTAGAAACCGCCGGCGGCACGATGAACGACGCCTTAAAAAGTACTGTCCATCTTAAAGACATTGCCGATTTCGATAAGTTCAATGAAACCTATGCGACTTATTTTACTGGTATAAAACCTGCGCGCACCACAGTGCAGTCGGTACTAGGCCACAATATAAAAGTAGAAATAGATATTGTTTTCAAATTGCCCACAGACTGATCCTCTCATAGAATCTACAAGAACATGCAGGAAATAAACATGCAACTCAGCCACGAAAAATCCGCGGCTTTGCTTGAACGTTCCAAAAAGGTTTTGGCTGGCGGAGTGTCTTCAGAATTTCGGAAATTTAACCACCCTCACGCACTGTTCTATGATCACGCAGAGGGTGTTTACATCTATGACGTAGACGGTAATAAGTATCTAGATTTTACGCTGAGTCAAGGGCCCATGATTGTTGGTCATTCTCATCCTCACGTTTTAAAAAGGGTGCGAGACTATTCTGAAAAAGGTCAACTCTTCGCAGGACAACATATTTTAGAAATAGAGTTAGCAGAAAAATTAAACAAGTACATTCCATCAGCAGAGTTGATGCGATTCTGCTTAGATGGATCTACCGCTATACAGACCGCATTTAGAGTCGCACGAGCAAAGACAGGCCGTAATAAATTCATACGCTTCGAAGGCCATTATCACGGTTGGCTAGATAATGTTTCGTGGGGACTGACTTTGAATAAAGATAAAATGGGGACAAGAGAAACCCCCATTCCCCTACCCTGGTCTGAAGGAATCGCTGATGGAGTTAAGCACGAATTCATCATACTCCCTTGGAACGATTTAGAACTGGTCAAAAAAACGATGGCCGAAAATCATAATGAGATTGCAGCCATTATTACCGAACCTATTATGTGCAACAGCAGTTGCATTCTTCCAGAAGAAGGATTTCTGCAAGGCTTGCGCGATGTTTGTACACACTATAATTCTGCCCTAATATTCGATGAAGTCATTACAGGTTTTAGAACGGGATTAGGAGGTGCACAAAAACATTTCGGCATTACGCCTGACCTGTCAATTTTTGCAAAGGCATTGGCTAGTGGGTATCCTATTTCGGCTATTGTAGGTAAAAAAGAGTGGATGCACTCACTTGCTGAAGGAAAGGTCATACATGCAGGCACGATGAACTCTGGCTGTGCACTGATTGCCGCAGCTCTGGGCACCATTGAGGTATTAGAACAAGAAGGTACCCATGAGCGGATTTATGCTCTAGGTCATCGATTAATGGAAGGCTTACGAAAAGCAGCTAAAGAAACAGGACAGAATCTTTTAGTGCAAGGCTTGGGCCCTATGTTCCACACTGGCTTTGCTGACGTATCTAAAATAAAAGAGTATCGGGAAGTGAGTGCATATGAGCAGCCAAAATCTAAACTGTTCATTCAAGGCATGCAACAACGAGGTGTTCGAATTATTGGGAGAGGGCTATGGTATATCAGTGCCGTCCATGAAGAAAAACATATCGACCATGCCATAGAAATGGCCAAGGAAACGCTTATAGAATTAAAATAAAAAAACTAAAGAGTGCAAATAATACAACTCAACAAAATCGTAAGCCTGTGATACTAAAAAATAACTCGACTGTCGGTATCGTCGGCCTTGGACTCATGGGAGCAAGCATAGCTGCAGCTCTGCTATTGAACGGCCAAAAAGTCGTAGCCGTATCTCCGATAGTCTCTGATGTAGACAGTTCCGCTCCCGATCGTATCAAGCATTCTTTAGAGGTATGCCTCAAAGAGGGACTGACTACTAAAACTCCAGATGAGTTTTTACAAAACATTAGGTATACCTCAGATTACAGCCACCTTAAAAATTGTTGGTTGGTCATGGAGTGCGTTTCTGAAAACCTTGCGATAAAACAAGAGGTCTTTAAAAAAATAGAAGCCTGCGTTTCTGACGAAGTCATTATGACTTCGAATACGTCGGCAATGCCCATAAGCCTGTTACAGAACCACTGCAAAGTACCTGAACGGTTTTTTGGAATGCACTGGGACGAACCAGCCTACACCTCCCCATTTTTGGAAATCGTATGTGGCGAAAAAAGTCCGATCAAAATCGGGGAACAGTTACATGCCATAGCCACGACATGGGGCAAAGAACCAACATTGGTACGTAAAGATATCAGAGGTTTTATCACCAATCGAATCATGTATGCCATGTATCGAGAAGCCTTTAATCTTGTGGAAGGTGGTTACGCTACAGTTGCCGATGTCGACCGAGCCTGCAAAAATGATGGCGGTCGATGGATGGCATTCTGCGGTCTTTTTCGCTATATGGATTTAACAGGGCTTCAGGCATACCATGCCGTGATGAAAGACTTATTCCCTGAGTTGAGTACTCAGAAAACGGTACCAAAACTTATCGATGACATTGCAAAGGCAGGCGGTAACGGAGTGACTAATGGACATGGGTTTTATAAGTACACTCCCGAGGAGGCAAAAAAATGGAAAGAAAATTTTGAACATTTCGCTTTTGATTTGAATCGCTTATCTACTGATTATGCTAAGAAAATGTCTGACATAACTTCCAAAAACAATCCAGGATGAGCAGCGCCTCCACCATCCCATTTATAGTGGACGGCCATTTAGATTTGGCGACTAATGCCATGACGCTCAACCGGGACTTAACGAAAACCGTAGAAGAGATTAGAGAAAAAGAGCGACGGTTAGGATTAACAGATTACCAAGACCGTGGCAAAGGCACGGTGGCATTACCCCAACTACGAGAAGGAAATATTGGCCTTGTCATAACGACCATGATTTCACGCTACTCTAAAGAAGGCAAGCCAATACCTTCTATGGCACTGCCAGGGTGGCATTCACCACAACAAGCTTACGCTCATGCTCAATGTCAATTAGCATGGTACCGCGAAATGGAAACGATGGGGGAAATGACTCAGATCAGCACACAAGTTGGACTATCTACACATATAAACCTTTGGGTAGAAAATACCGTAAAATCTGAAAAGAAACCTATTGGCTATATCCTTGCCCTTGAAGGCGCAGACTCAATTGTCAATTTAGATTACTTACACCACTACCATGACATGGGATTACGTTCCATAGGAATTTCGCATTTTGGGCCTGGCAGATATGCAGCAGGTACACATTCCGACGGAAGTGGATTAACAGCTCTTGGGAAAGAACTTTTAAGTGAGATGAATCAATTAGACATTCAATTGGATTTAACGCATCTCACTGATAAAGGCTTTTTCGAGGCACTTGATATTTTCCAAGGCCCAGTCATCGCCAGCCACCAAAATTGTAGAAGTATCGTACCTGGTGAACGCCAGTTTTCTGATGAACAGATTCGATGTATTATAGATCGGAACGGGATGATCGGAGGTGCTCTAGATACTTGGATGATGTATCCTAATTTTCAACTTGGAATAGATGATCCAAAAGAACTTGACATCCGTCTGGAACATTTGGTAGACCATTTCGACTATATCTGTCAAATAGCTGGCAACAGTGAGCACATCGGATTTGGAAGTGATCTTGATGGCCTATTTGGATTAGAACAAACACCTCACGATATGGATACCATCGCCGATCTTCAGAAATTCGGTGCCATACTTATCGATAGAGGCTACACACAAAAAGACAGAGACAATATATTTTCAGCTAATTGGATACGAACATTAAACCGCGTTTTAACATAAAATATCACCTATGAAAAGGCCAATAAAATTTCGCAAAGCATTACTGCTGGTTATACTAGTTGTAAGCATAAATCAGTCCTGCCAACGAGCTACTTTACATGCGGATAGCCTCAGTTCTGATCATGCGACTAGTCAAAATCCAAGTCTTAAAACTAGTCCAAACTCTGGCCTTAAGATTGGATATGGCGAAGTAGATTACACCCCTCCAGTAGGTCTCGATTTGGTAGGCAACTATCGAGGTGATGATTATGCTTCCCGTGGTGTTCACGATGCCTTGTTTGGTAAAGCAATAGTGGCCGAAGACAGTCATGGAGAAAAAACAGCCATTCTATCCGTAGACATTTGTCTTATAACTGTAGATGCTATAGATATGATGCGCGATTATGTGGCATCCAATTCAGACATCAAAGCAGAAAATGTTTTTATTCATGCCACACATACACATAGTGGGCCCAAGTCAAACATGGATGCCCCACAAGCTAAAGGGTATCTACAAAAAGCAGCAAGTGCTATCCTTGAAGCGAATAAAGATCTGGAATCAGCAGAACTCATGGTTGGTCGTACGACCGAAGATCGAGTTTCGCATAATAGAAGATTAAAAGCAGTAGACGGCACTACTCACATGGTCTGGGAAAAATTCGAACCCGGTTTTATAGAAAAAGCTTTAGGTGGAAAAGATCCAGAATTGATTACTGTCAGTATTGAAAAAGATGGAGAGACGACGGGCACCTTGGTTAATTTCGGATGCCACCCGACGACTCTTACCGGAAATAATTGGCTGTATTCAGCTGATTATCCTTCCTATTTATCTGAGTCTGTTCAAAAAGTAAGAGGAGAAGATTTTGGCGTACTTTTTCTAAATGCACCATCAGGTAATATTACACAGGTCGATCACAAAGTCGGATTTTTAGACACCTATCAAGAATGTCAACGAGTCGGCTATCTATTAGGCGTGGCTGCCTTAGAGGCAATGAATAAAAGTGCCCCAGCGACTGGCAATGGACAAATTCAAATTTCTAGGGAAGAGGTGAAACTTAAAAAAATGACGATCACGGATGAGCAATATGAATGGGCAAAAAAAGTAATGAATAGAGTAGAAATAGAAGGGATGCCCGAATTGCAACCCGACGGTATACCAGAAGAATTATATGCGCAATGGTGGGTAGAGATGTACGATGTGCAACATGAAATCGATGACCTCGAAGTGATGGTTATTCAAATTGGCGACGTGGCTATTGTTGGTATGCCTGGAGAAATATTCTACGAGTTTGGTGTCTATATCAAAGAAAATTCTCCGTACAAAAATACCTTAGTAGTCGGATTAGCCAATGGCCATTTTAAATATTTTCCAACTGAAATTTCATTTAGTCAAGGGCCTGAAGGTTTTAAGCCTATGATCAAAGGATATGAGACGACACCTGGAACGACAATCTATGATAAAGGCTCTGGGGAGAAATTAGCTGAATCAGCTGTCGCACAATTGAAAGCCTTGTATTCTAAAAAATAGATTGTGTTGCAGAATACTACTTCAATAGAATTTGTATTTATTGGAAATTATTACTTGTCTAAGAATCAATGGTTCGGTATAAAAATGATCAACATATTTGATAAAAAGACCTGTTAATGTACTTACAAGCTAAAAAAGCAAACATCTATAGCAAATTTCGCATCTTTAGTTCTAACAGTTTTAAGGTGTATAGATTAAGACTGTATTAACTAACAAACATCTACTATGAAAACGATAAAAACAAATACAATTACTTCCGTTAAGGACTTCTGTAAAACAACAACATTGCTTCTGCTTTTTTCACTGTTCACTTTTTGCGGCAGCAGCTTGTCTGCTCAAAGCATAGTCCAAACTCATGGTAGATTACAAGTCGTTGGCAACAAAGTGATGAACCAGTTTAGTCAGCCGATTAGCCTCGCAGGGAATAGCCTTTTCTGGGATAATTTTGGAGGAAGCATTTATTATAATGCTGCCACTGTTAACCACTTAGCCACTGAATGGAATACAGATATTGTCAGACCTGCAATGGGTGTAGAAGAGTTTAATGCCTATACAACGAATTCTGTGGTGAGCACTAATAATGTGATTGCTGTCGTAGACGCTGCGATAGCCGCAGGAATTTATGTCATCATTGATTTTCATTCTCACTATGCCAATGATTACGAACAAGATGCGATTACCTTCTTCACAACCATGGCCAGTACCTACGGGAGTTTTGACAATGTAATCTATGAAGTATTCAACGAACCGATAGATCAATCTTGGCCTGTCATAAAAGCATATTCAGAAGCTGTGATTAGTGCTATACGAGCACAAGATCCTGACAACCTGATCATCGTTGGCAGTCGACAATACAGCCAGGACGTAGACGAAGCTTCTCTTAATCCTATTAATGATCCTAATGTTGCCTATGCCTTACATTTTTACTCAGGCACTCACACACAGTATCTCAGGGACAAGGCGACTGTTGCAATGAATAACGGCATTGCCTTATTTGCAACTGAATGGGGAGCGGTCAATGCAGATGGTGATGGCCCTATTGCTGCAGCAGAGACAGAGATATGGATGGACTACTTAAGAGATAATGACATCAGCCATGCTAATTGGTCAGTCTTTGATAAGGACGAAGGTGCATCATCTGTCGCTCCTAATGCTGGTCTTGCTGGACTCTTAAATAATAACTTAACGAACACAGGTTTTTATGTTAGAGATATCATTGAGAATTGGAATGCTGGAGGTGGTGGTGGATCGACAACTCAAAGTCCTTATGTCAGTCAATCGATCCCAGGTAGAATACAACTAGAAGATTATGATATAGGAGGACAAGGCGTCGCTTATAATGATTTTGATGCAGTGAATAATGGAGATAATTATCGAACAGATGGCGTCGATATTGGTGGCACGTCTGATATAGGAGGTGGTTTTACGGTTGGCTGGACAGAGGATGGAGAATGGCTTGAGTATACGATTGCAAACGTTTCTCCTGGTGATTACGACATACTGTTTAGAGTGGCCAGTATAACTGATGACTTGAATAGAATTAATATTTCATTAAACGGGACATCTTTAGGAACCGTGACTGTCCCCAATACGGGTGGATACGAATCTTGGACTACAGTGACATTAGAAGATATAGCTCTTACTGCAGGAACAGATGACATTGTAAGAGTAACAATAGAAGGAGGTGGATTTAATTTGAATTGGGTAGAATTTGAAAATACGAATCCACAAAGTCCATTTAGTACGCAAACAATACCTGGAAGATTACAAGTTGAAGATTACGATAATGGTGGACAAGGTATCGCCTATAATGATACTGATCCTATAAATAATGGAGATAGTTATCGAACAGACGGAGTCGATATTGAACTCAATACTGATGTTGGCGGAGGACATTCTGTTGCCTATACAGAAGACGGAGAGTGGCTCGAATACTCAATGGCTTCTGTTGCGCAGGGTCAATATGATTTATCATTTAGGGTTGCCACTATTTCGACTGCTCAAGATCAGATTGATGTATCACTTGATGGTGTTTCCTTAGGTAATATAACAGTTCCCAATACAGGAGGATATGATACCTGGAGTACAGTTGTGCTAGAGGATGTTACAATTCCATCTGGCTCTAATCAAATCATCAGGATGACAATCAGCGGTGGTGGATATAATATCAATTGGATTGATTTTACGCCGGTGCAAACAAATCCTGGAGAGTGTACTGATGCTGATAATATGCCTATTGAAATAACAGAAGGAGATGTGTATCTGACAAATGCTTGTTATGGCGTGATCTTAACTTCTCCTTCAGGACAATGCTTTCGAGTGACGATTGCAGATGATGGTCAGTTGGTTTCTACGGCCATAGAGTGTCCGTAATCAACCAGGGACTATTTCTTTTGATCAAAGACCACGAGTGTCAGTTGTTTTGGAATGGTAATCTTTAAGTCAACCAACAAAACTTAAGAATTCGTTTCTAGGCCAATAAATTTTCTTGTTGGACTACAGGCGGATTCTATTGCTTAAAAACACTTGATGTTCAACTTCGATCTTGAATGTTTAATAAGGAATAGCTAAATTTCTATATCCAATTGCTAGATGAACTTAACATGACCTTCTATTCTCATTAACAATTTATACACAACTCCTGACTTAAGTTTGTAGCAAAATAAATACACACTTATGAAACTCTATTTTAGTTTACTTTTTTTATTTTCCTCAATTTTAGGTATAGCTCAGGAATTTAAAAATGCTGATGGAGACACTCACTTATGGGGTACTATCCAAGTTGACCAATTTAAAAAAGCACCTTATGCCGATTGGTATTTTAAACACTACGACGATCATCAATCTTCACTCACTGTTGAAGACGGCACTGCCTTTAAAGACGTGACTGTTAAAGTATTTTTAGGAACATGGTGTGGAGACACAAAATATTTACTCCCCCGATTTATTAAAAACTGGGAACACTTAGGTTTATCTATGGATCAAGTCGAATTTATAGGCTTACACAACGATGGAGACCTCTATAAGCAAGGACCAAATCAAGAAACGAATGACTATAACATACATCGTGTCCCTACATTCATATTTGAAAAAGAAGGTCAGGAAATTAATCGAATTGTGGAGAGAGCGGTCTTTGATCTAGATACGGATATGAAAAAAATTGCTGCCAACCAGGCCTATCATCCTCGCTACAGAGCAGTCAGTATTGTGAATGACATCATCAACCAACAACCAGTAGATTCATTATTTACAAAAGACGTATTGAATACAACGTTTGCAAAAATTAGAAGAGAAGTATCAACAAGCTCAGAATTAAATACTTATGGTTATGTGCTAAGTGCCCAGGACAAATCAATAGAAGCCGAATTTGCTTTTAAATTAAATAGGCATTTATTTCCATACAACCCAAATGTCAGGGATAGCTACGGCGAGATTCTTTTAGCGAATGAAAAATTAGAAATGGCTCAAGCAGAATATTATGAAGCCTTACGATTAAAGCAAGAGGATTCTCATATTATTAAACAGCTTGTGGAGATTGATAAATTACTTGCAGAAGAGGCATCTGAGGAAGAGCAAGAATAAGACTATAGGTTCTAGGTTTGAGTATAAAGTGATTGAACCACATAGGCTCATTGATCACATAGAGCTTGTCCATATAGGGAATTGAACCACATAGACACATAGATCACATAGAGCTTGTGCATATAGGGATTGAACCACATAGGCACATAGAGCATATAGAGGTGGGGCACATGGGGATTGAACCACATAGGTATATAGAGCACAGAGAGTTTGTGCACATAGGGGTTGAACCATATAGGCACATAGAATACTTAGAGGTGGGGCACATGTAAGAAGAGGTATAGAATATTTAGGCCAACATAAAGAAGTGTTTTATTAGCTATTCAGTAGCTAATAAAACACTTCAATTATTAGTTTTTAGCTTACATAAGGAAGATCTCCAAACTGTTTTACTAAATAGTAATAACTAAACACTCCAGCAAAATAAGCTAGAGCCGTTATTGGATTTTTTACAATTTGAATACTTGTGCTTGATCCGTTACTGATCAAATCTGGTTGGATTAGAAATTCTATTCTATTGAGTCGTTAAGCCTTTGACAATTTTAATATATTAACTAATTAAAGCTTAACCGAATTTATACAAATTGTCTACATTACCCAATAAATTCATGGATTGCTAGTCAAACCTTTTATGTTAGAGGCGATTTTAATTTTAGTTGTCTTACACATTGTAGTGTTCTGATCAAATAAGTAGGAAATAAATTAACCATAGACAATAAACATGAGTCGTTTTAAAAAAACATTAGCTCTTTTCCTACCAGGTATCTTTCTTCTTGGTTTTAATATAGGTACAGGTAGCGTTACCTCTATGGCAAAAGCTGGTGCGACTTATGGGATGTCTCTTTTATGGACTATTGTAGCTTCCTGTTTGGCCACTTACTTTATGATCAATCTATATAGTCGCTATACAATGGTCACTGGTGAAACCGCTCTTCAAGCGTTTAGAAAACACATACATCCTGCAGTTGGTATCTTTTTTATTATCGCATTAACTGCTGGCGTGATGGGCAGTGTGATGGGTGTGATGGGGATAGTAGCAGATATTTCTCACGTTTGGTCTAAATCATTTATTAGTGATGGTATTCCTGCCACCTATTTTGCAGCCTTTTACGTGACTCTAGTTTACATTATTTTTTGGAATGGCGAGACAGAATTCTTCGGACGAGCCCTTGCTGTCATTGTAGCTGTGATGTCAGCTTGTTTTCTTCTCAATTTTTTTATTCTCATGCCACCACCTTCAGACATTTTGAATGGACTCATACCAACTATTCCGAATATTCCTGAAGATCAAGACAAAGGCCCATATCTTGTCATTGCATCACTTGTGGGAACAACTGTGTTTTCTGGTTTATTTATCATTCGTACCACCTTAGTCAAAGAAGCAGGATGGCGTATACAAGATGCGGGCACCCAACGAAGAGACGCCATCGTATCGGTTGTCCTTATGTTCATCATTAGTATGTCTATCATGGCAGCAGCGGCAGGGACACTTTATCCTGCGAATTTGGGCCTTACTAAAGCTTCTCAGATGATTGAATTGCTGGAACCCCTCTCAGGGCAATTGGCAGTCACTATATTTGCTATTGGAATTATTTCTGCGGGTGTCTCTTCTCAGTTTCCCAATGTACTTATGTTGCCTTGGTTGCTCTGTGATTACAATCAATCTCCTCGAGAAATGAAATTACCAAAATATCGAATTATGGTTTTGCTTATTTCATTGCTCGGACTTGTAGTCCCTATTTTTGAGGCACGTCCCGTTTTCGTTATGATTATTTCACAAGCCTTCAATGCGGTGATCCTGCCTGCAACTGTAGCTTGTATTATGTATTTAGGCAATCGAAAAGATCTGATGCAAAACTATCGATTTTCTGTATCCACCAACCTTATCCTACTCTTGATTTTAGCGTTCTCGATATTCACTTCTGCTATTGGAATAAAAGGTGTCTTACAGTTAGTGATATAAAAGGATCTAAGCGAATACTAACACGCGATCATACCCTTTGGTTCATCAGACATATTTTAATCTAATTCAAAGTACGCATTGCCCTTGAAATGAATATGTTCATTTGCTTCTACATATCCCAATTGGTTTGTTAACATTTGTGTACAGCCAATTTTGAAATCTTTAATATTACCATGGCTGTGCCCAAAGATCCAAGCATCAATATCTGAATCTAATATGTCTTCAGTTTTATCGATGCAAAATGCTTCATTTAATTTGCTTCCTTTGTACTGAGGTAAGTTACATCGTTCACTTGGAAGATGATGCGTGATAAATATTTTATGTAAAGACGTTACCCGATTGATTTCATTTTGTAAAAATTTCCACGAAACATCGAATAGTTGATTATATGTCTCAATATTCAATTTTCTATTATTGAGCTGAATTAATTTAAAATCGTTTAGGCCACCGAATATCGCACCAATTTCTCTTTCGATTTTTGACCACATCGTTGAGAATACAAATCTAACATTGTCTATTTCCACAACCGTGTTGTTTACTAAGCATACATTACCTCTGATTTTGATATTAACATCTGTTTCCAAACAAATATTTGCATCAAATCCACTATAAAATTCATGGTTCCCTGGTATTAAGAATACGTATTCCCAATGATCAGATGCATAATCAAACCATTCATGTTTTTGAAAATTTTCTCCTAAGTAGTATGTGTCTCCAGCAACTAATAAAATTTCCCCGGCTGGTTTAATAGGATTCTCTTTTATCCATTTTGAATTTGATTTAAATTCTAAATGAAGATCAGAGCAATACTGGATTTTCATGGTGATTTTGTATCAGTTAATTTATCCCGAACGAATAATGATATGTCGCCGTCCATCTGAGGTGCCAAGATATTTAATTGTTACATGCTGCACTTCATTTATGCAGCTTGCTTTTTTCTTTTTAAATCATACTCTCTACTAAAAGCAACTGGCTGCATTTTAAACCTATTACTGAGTTTTGTAATCATGCTTTTATTTATGTTTCGCTTGTAATTTAATATTTCAGTTATTAATTGTCTTGAAACTTTTAATTGTCGAGCAAGTTCAGCTTTGGTTAATTTTTGTTCTTCCATTAAATGTTGAAGAATTTCTACTGGGTTCATATCTTCATTGTTGCCAATGGCTTCAATGGTTCTAGTATCATAATCTTCTATTAATAATTCTAATAAATCTAATTCTTCTACATGCTTATCTGCTTTTTTCATCAAGAGTTTTTCATAGATATTGCAATATTCATTGTACTGAGTTAAACTATGTATTCTTTTGTATTTCATTATATTTTATTTGAATCCAAAATTTAAATGCTGCTCATACTAATCTTTTCTCAAAGCAAACACTTTCTTCTACATGTGTGTATTGACCATAGTTAGGAATTACGATGTAACCCTGACTTTGATATAAAGCAACAGCAGGTTTTAAAAACTTGCCTGTCTCCAAGACGCAAGACTTATATCCCAACTCTACCGACCACGATTCTAATTCTTTAAGAATTTGGCTTGCAATTCCAGCTCCTCGATATTCTGGGAGAACATACATCCGCTTAATCTCCATCGAGGAATCAGTTTGTGGCTTTATTGCACCAGAACCTATCGGTAGGTCCTCATTATAGACCACGAGAGTATGTGCCATATCCTGGATCGTATTGAACTGGCTGTAGAATTCATTTTGATCACCATTGTAAATAGCAAGTTCTGCATCTAGCGCGCGCACAAGTTTTTGAAAATCCTTGTCGTTTGAATTTGTTCTTTTCAATGACGTCACAATAGCTACTAGTTATGCGAAATCAAATCAATATCAAAACCAAGATCTGTATTGCCAGGAATAGAACCTGAACCTCTCGATCCATATGCTAAAGTTGATGGAATCAACAACGTGATGCTTCCACCGCTCCCAATCAACTGCAAGCCTTCCTGCCAACCTGCAATGAGGTTTCTCAACGGAAATTCAATATTATCATTTGCATCAAATGATTCATTGCCGCCTCCTAAAAAATAACCATTGTAATTAATCGTCACGGCAGACGCCAATGTCGGATTTGGTGCAGTGCCTTGCTCCTTGATGATATAATTTAGTCCTGAGGCTGTTGTCTGAGTAACCAGATTATTCTCAGTGACATACTCACCTATTGTTAAATAGGATGATTCATCTCCACCGCATGAAGAATACAACAAGCCTATGATGAATAAGCACATTACTGATATCGAAAATCGCATGTCATGTTTTTTATGAGCGACGAAGATAAACGTCTTTGGACGGAGTTCAAAAAGATCTGAGAAATATCAATGGCAATATCAATGACAATTGCAATAATCATGAACACAACTGCGCACTAAGGACACATTTAGTAGTTATCGACTAGAATCGTTATAAGATTAAACATGTAATCCCTACTTTGCCAATCTATGTCGTATTGGAAACCTTATTCCCTACTCTTTTTTCTATTCTTTTGTTACATCAGTCAGGCTCAACATCAATGGCAGCTGACTAACCCTGGAGGCGGCGGTGCTATATCAATGGTAGGTGCAACAGCAAGTGGATACATTGTGGCAGGCAGCGATTTGAGTGGTGTTTATCTTTCAAAAGATAACGGTAGTTCATGGTCAGTACTAGGAGCTACTCAAGGATTGACGCAGGATAACATCACAAGTTTTGGTTTTCACCCGATAGATGGCAATACCTTTATAATTGGGACTGGTATTGGTGCGTTTAAGACCACTGATGCTGGAGAATCGATTTATCCCGTTCAGATAGAAGTCCATCCAAACTTAGGCAATGGGTATGTGGAAAGTATCGGGATGGCTATTTCTAATAGCACCATTGGATACATGGCCCATCATGAATATTGGTTGCCAGAGCTGACGCTTCTTAAAACATCCGATGCGGGTGAGTCATGGGACATTATCAACTTTACAGGACTTCCTGTACAAGCTAGAATTGTAAAACTAATAGTCGATCAAAATAATGCTAACATTGTTTATGCATTAACAGGCAAAGCCCGATTTGGATGTTCGGAGCCAAATCTCTACCGGTCTATAGATGGAGGACTAAACTGGATAGAAATCGCGTCAAGCCTAGGCTCAATTCTCGACCTTGATCTCCATCCAAGCGATCCAGATATAATTTATGTGAGTACGTTCGAAGAGAATGGCTGTAATGTTGAATTGTGGCAATACCCGACTGGCGGCCCCTCTGCTGGAAACTTTTATAAAAGCATCAATGGTGGATCTACCTTTTCTCAAATTAGCGAACACACGGGTATCATCAGCGTCGGCACTAACCCTGATCACATTAGCTTAACTGACATCATCAATCCTGCTACTTGGAATGGCAATGCAGGCACCTGGAAGACAACGGATGGAGGTACAAGTTGGACACATACAGGTTTTATATCAGATTGGATCCCAGGCTGGGGTGTACCTGAATTTTGGTATGTTGCCAGTTTCAATGGTCTCAACAAAACCCTAACAAAGGATCGGTTTAATCCAAATAAATTATATGGATCATTTGGGCAATGGGCTTGGATGTCAACTGATGGTGGTGATATACTAAAAAACATCTCGACGAATGAAATTACACCAGATCATTTTCTCACGACAGGCCTAGAAAACATAGAAGGCAACGCACTCGACGTCAATGACACCAATCCAGATGTCGTCTACATGGGCGGTTACGACATCGGCTTTTGGCATTCTAAAAATCATGGTGCCTCTTGGAAAAAGAGTCTGCCTGATGTCAATACATATCCAGATTATGTATGGTATGCTGAGGGAGGTTCTAATTGCAACTTTATACTCAATGACCCAGATCGAGAGGCAGTCGTTTGGGCATCTTTCTCAGCGCATCAGCCGACCACAAAAAGTGCCTTATTTAAAAGTACAGCCTATGGTGAAAATTGGTCGATGAGCAATACAGGAATGGATCCGATGGGAATCGCCATGCATGGTATGTCAATTGACATCAGAAGCCCAATTAACAATCGAACCTTGTATGTGACTCAAAATGGTAATGTGTTTAAATCAATCAATGATGGGCAGAGCTGGACCAACACACAACATCCGACTGGCGGCATGAAATTTACTGCTGTTGATAAATTTAATGGGCAATTAGTTTATGCAGGTGGAGAGAACGGATTTTGGAAATCAACAAATGGCGGTACGTCCTGGACAAATGTCGGTTTACCAGAAATGCAATACATCCAAACTCAGCAAGGGTACAGCTTGTATGATGATATCGTCCCTACCTTTTATAACAATGACCTACAAAAAGAACCTTACAATGGTGTATTTGAAATAAAGACAGACCCACAAATTGCGAATCGAGTCTATGTAGTAGCTCATGGTGACGGGAAAGGTCTGTATCGCAGTGATGATGCAGGAAACACTTGGGATAAACTAATTACAAATTCGAAAATGCGAGGCGTCGCACTCACACCATCAAACTCTAACATCATATATGCTTCTTCATCACAAAACTTTCATTCAGGAGGATACAGTTCAGCCTCGCTTGGCTTTTTAGTTTCTTATGATACAGGCCAGACTTGGACGACAGCTAATGAAGATTTAGCTTGGACAAATGGTGGCAAACTAAAAATCGAAACAGGCAATACACCCCATATTTGGGGCTGGTCTCCTGGGACAGGGATTCATCATTCACCTATTCCAAATTATACGAGTGGCAATACACCGAGCATTGAGGTCATTAATAATATGATTAACATTTATCCCAATCCTACAAATAATTACTTCACAGTATCTGGAGATATTCAAGGCTACACGATAGAGCTTATCGATGCAGCTGGTGTGATCTATTCTACCCTTGTGCCTTGTAAAAATGAAACGACCGTAGATATTTCAGCATTACCTGCTGGTCTATTTTTTATTAAAGTCGAAAATGATACGAACTCAATGCTGTGTGTTCAACGCATTATAAAATCTCAGTGATAAATCACATTTGCAATAATACATCACATAATCTCATTCCCAGTGATAAATCACGGGGCTACTAAGGGTATTATTTAAACTTAGGCAATTCGCTGACTCTTGCATATGGGAATGTCTCTAGATGTTGTAAGGCATAATAGCTATTCAGGCCAGAAATCCCAACATCACCAATACTGGCTAGATCAATATACCCCTCCTCAGTAACAGCAGTATCAGGCATGAGTAAATGCTCAATCGTACCCACGATCATCACTGTCCCATTGAGAGGGATTGGGATTTCCTCAACTAATTTCATACCTAGTTTGAGTTGGCTCTCTTTCACAAATGGAGCAGGAAAGTCAGCCACATATTCCTGTTCTAAGGCACAGCTGTCAAATTCAGACACATCTCTATCAAATTTAGCAGAGGTGTAGTGAGCTTGTTTAATAAAACTCTGGTGAACATGGTTAATCGTATAGATACCTGTCTCTTTGAGATTTTCGTAAGTGTGGCGAGGCACTTTACCTGTCGGTCTTAAAATAAAACCAATCAATCCTGGATTGCTACCCAAATGAATCACTGAACTGATGATGGCAAGATTCGTCTGGCCCGCCTTCGACTGCGTACCGACTAAATTTGCTGGCTTCACACCTGTTACTGAGTTGATGATGTTTAATCGTTTTATTTTGTCTAAATCTTTGATGTCTGATTTGGTAAAATGCATGGACTTCTTAATTGATTGCGTTTTTAGAATGGTTCATCTACTTTAAATGATAATTTAAGTTGTGTTGTTCATTCTTTTTAAATAATACTTGGACTTTTTTTTGAAACACATAAGACTCATAAGTCATTAGGTTATTGTGCAAGTCACATATGGCACCTAAGACAAAAGTGCTGTTGGTTCGGAGACCAACAGCGGCGAACCTAAGACAAAAATGCTGTTGGTTCGGAGACCAACAGTGGCGAACCTAAGACAAATGTGCTGTTGGTTCGGAGACCGACAGCGGCGAAATTATTAGTTTCTCAGGCAAGATGCCTGAGCAACTTTTACTTATTAAACTGGTTCATCGTGTGGCTTAGGCCGATCGTCGCATAACTTTTTATCGCTTCTCCTGCAGTTTTTATAATCTCTGGGAGCTGCTCTTGTTCTTTAGCTGTCCATTTACCTAGGACAAAATTGACTTGTTGCCCTTTACCAAATTCATCGCCTATTCCAATTCTTAGCCTGGTATACTTTGTAGTATTTAAGATTTGGTTGATATCTTTTAATCCGTTGTGCCCTCCATCTCCTCCTTTGGCTTTGAGCCTCATTTGTCCAAGAGGCAGATGTAGATCATCGACGACAACCAATAAATTAGTTGGCAAAATCTTTTTCTTTTGACCCCAGTACCGTACAGCCTTGCCACTCAAATTCATAAATGTTGATGGTTTTAATAATACGAGTGTCCTGCCTTTATGTTTGATTTCAGCTACATCTCCCAGATTGTCATTTTTAAAACTAACCTTTCCCCATTCCGCAAGATGATCTACAACATCAAAGCCGATATTATGACGTGTGTCATCATATTCACGTCCCATATTGCCTAAACCAACAATCAAGTATTTCATAGGATCTTCCTTTTCTTCCTCTTCTTTGGCAAAGAGTTTTTTAAACCATGTCAACATATGTGGACAAAAATATAGTTCCTTGTTGTTAGAGCGGAATTTTAAGGTATAAAATTTAATATGATTCCTTTAAAACTAAATTTGTTATGATTTCCTCTAAAATTAAATGGCTTCCAAAATAAATTTGTCACGATTTTACCAAAAATCCCGCCAAATTTTATCTTTTTTATACTATCCACCCAGTGATGAATCACAGGGTTACAATCATGTCACACCTTCAGTGTTGTTCTGTTATTTTAAGAAATATAAGTCCTTTGGGATCGAAGATATGTGTATAATCAGCGAAGCATGCTTATTCCATTAATATTGACTGTTTGTAAATGAAATTTATGCAACTTCAACAAAACTCATCCTCCAAAAGGCTGACAGGCGGTGAAATTTCATTTTTCTATACGATCTGGTTCACGAGAAATCACGAGACTACTGCGTTTTCGATTTTGTGCGCAATGTGTTAAAGATGGTTGGCTAATTTAAGCGATTTAACTACCTTTCCTTTCGTATGAAACGCCAACTGGAAATTGCCTTTGCCTGGTCTGTTCACGTCTTCACTTCTTTGGGAATTCTTGCTGCCTTTATGGCAATGATCGCCATTGATCAAGGTGAGTGGGCACGCTCATTCCTCTGGTTATTTGTGTGTTTCATCATAGACGGTCTTGATGGGACATTAGCCCGAAAAGCAAGGGTCACTGAGATTTTACCAAACATGCATGGTAAGAATATTGACTATGTGATTGACTTTAGCACCTATGCTTTGATCCCAGCCTTTTTCTTTTATAAAGCAGATATGGCTCCACCTACTGCGATGTTGCCGACCCTTGCCATCATGTTGTTAAGCTCTGCCTTATATTATGGCAAAAACAACATGGTCGAGGACGAGCAATATTTTATCGGATTTCCAGTTTTGTGGAATTTTGTTGTCTTTTTTCAATTTTTCGTCTTTGATAATCATCTGATCCTGAATGTCATTTCTGTAGTTATCGTTGGTGTGTTACATTTCATCCCATTGCGCTATGCATATCCGAGTCGAGCAAGGAAATATTTTATCCCTCACTTACTTGTTTCGATCACGGCCTTGTCTTCTGCCTTATTTGTGCTGATGAATTACCCAAATAGTCATACTATTGCACAATTATTAACTATTGTTTGCGGAGTCTACTTTTTGGCTTTTGCGATATTTGAAACGATAACTACTCGATGATCCGCATCTCTCCTACGCTCGCGTTGAATAATTTGATGAAACAACGTGAAGCGTCACAAATGCCTGTATACAAATTAGGCTTTGGACAATCACCGTTTCCTGTGCCAAATCAGATGGTTGAGGCTTTAAAAAGTCATGCCTATCGAAAAGATTATGTGCATACACAGGGCATAATAGAACTTAGACAAGCCATTAGCCACTATTATCAACAGCAGTTTTCTGTGTCTTCGTACGCCGAAGATATTATCGTCGGGCCAGGCAGTAAGGAATTGATCTTTTTAGCGCAACTAGCACTAAATCGTTCTTTACTCCTCCCTCGTCCGAGTTGGGTCAGTTATGAACCTCAGGCTAACTTGTTGGGTCTATCTACCTATTGGGTTGACACGAATTCGGATCAAGATTGGAAATTAGATCCTGCTCGTCTGGAAGTATTTTTACGTGCGCACCTGAAGGAAGAATTTGTAATCATCCTAAATTATCCTGGTAATCCGACAGGTGCAGTGTATTCAGAATCAGAATTACAGGCATTGGTGAAGGTATTTAGTCAATATGGTGTCATCGTTATATCAGACGAGATTTATGCCGAATTTACATTTGACAAAAAACACCTGAGCATAGCCACCTTATATCCAGAACATACGATCGTGTGTAGCGGTCTGAGCAAGTGGTGTGGCGCAGGCGGTTGGAGACTAGGTTATATGATCTTCCCTCAAGAGATGAATGACATCAAAGCTAAGGTCATTCAAGCGGGGAGTGAAACCTACTCCTGTGCTGCGACTCCCATTCAACTTGCCGCTCAAGTTGCCTTTGAGCACGGTGAAGACATTCAACAATATACCTCTTCTTGCAAGTCAATCTTGAAACAAGCCCATGACCTTGTCCATGCGACTTTAGATCAAACTAAACTAAAAATGCGTCCGTCTCAAGGAGGATTTTATGGACTACTAGAATTTGATCCTTCCCTCTATCCCTTTGATACAAATCAGGCTTTGTGTCGGGATTTACTCAAAGATACAGGCGTTGCTGTCTTACATGGGAGTGCATTTGGCTTCGCCTCAGATCAGCTGATTGCAAGACTTGCCTATGTTGATTTTGATGGTGCATACTTGCTCCAGCATCCGCATACATTGCGACACGGATTGGCTAAAATCAAAGAAGCGGTGCAGAAGTTGAATGAGTGGAGGTAGGGCTTTTTAGAGGTATTACCTTTGGCAATTGATAAGACGTTGCATGTAACGTCTTTACTTATTTTTGATTTTATCCCTACCTTAGTGTGCAGTGGAACTTCTGAAGCATAAATCAATTTCGGTCCTTATCTTTTTTCTGATTTTTGGTGGCTTAATTCTGTATTCTCTGTTGACAGGTCAGGTGATTCATTGGGCAGGCTTAGGATTAGTCATCTTTTTTTATTTGTTGATTTTTTACATTGGCATCAAATCAGCTGATCGTGCCACGAGCGACGATCTTGATTCTTTTTTATTAGCAGGTCGCCGATTGCCCTTATGGATTGCAATGATCACGATGGCTGCGACTTGGCTTGGTGGTGGCTACATCAATGGGACAGCAGAAGCCGCTGCGGGAAGTGGGCTTGTGTGGGTGCAAGCGCCGTGGGGTTATGGATTGAGTTTAATTATAGGCGGGTTGTTTTTTGCGCGCAAGATGCGTCGGCATGAATTTAGGACGATGCTGGACCCACTCGAACGACGTTTTGGGAGTAAAGCAACTGGTTTATTTTTTATACCCGCATTACTCGGGGAGACCTTTTGGATAGCGGCTATATTGACAGCTTTAGGGACTACGTTTTCTGTAATTATAGGATTGGATACGCAGAGTTCAATTATTGCGTCTGCGGCGATAGCGATACTCTATACGGCGATTGGCGGGTTGTGGTCAGTGGCGTATACAGATATCATTCAATTGGGCCTATTGGTGTTTGGGTTGATATTGGTGATGCCGTTTGTGTTGTCGGGGGTTGGTGGAGTGGATGAGTTGTGGTTGCTGTATGAGGAAAAGTTTGGGGCAGATGCCTCCTTTATACCGGATCCAGAGAGTATGGGCAATTATTTTTGGAATTGGTTGGATTATGGTTTTCTATTGATCTTTGGTGGGATACCTTGGCAAGTTTATTTTCAGCGTGTGTTGGCGGCGCGGACGGAGAAGACTGCGATGTGGCTGTCAATTTTTGCGGGGGTGATTTGTATTGTGGTTGCGGTGCCTGCTGCGTTGATTGGGATGGTGGGGAGTGTGACGGATTGGAGTAGTTTGGCGCTGGCGGGACCTGAGACGAATGCGAGTATTTTGCCTTATGTCTTTCAGCATTTGACACCGCCTGTTGTGGCCTTGGTTGGCTTGGGTGCGATTTCTGCGGCGGTGATGTCTTCTATTGATTCATCGATGTTGTCAGCCAGTACTTTATCTGTTTGGAATGTTTATCGTCCACTGATCAACCCGAATGTGAGTCAGGCTGATTTACAAAAACTGATGAAGCGTGCCATTTTGATTGTAGGCATTGCGGCTACCTTGTTATCGTTGCAGGTGGAGAGTGTGTATTCGCTTTGGTTTTTGTGTAGTGATTTTGTGTATTGTCTGTTGTTTCCCGCATTGGCATGTGCGTTGTTTGATGCGAAAGCGAATCGGACGGGTGCGCTTGCGGGGTTTGTGGTGGCGGCTGTGTTGAGATTTGGTGGTGGGGATGCTACCTTGGGGATTCCAACGATGATTCCTTATCCTATGATAGAAGAAGGGGTGGTTTTATTTCCGTTTCGGACGCTAGCGATGGTGTCGGGATTATTGACAATTGTTATTGTTTCGAGAATGACTCAGGGGTATGATTCGGCAAGGTCTCTTGACTAGTTACTGGCATTTATCAACTTAAAAACTTCATTTCATGGTACTATCTTTTAAGAAGAGTTGAGATGACGTTTGTCAAACCAGTTATCCTCACGCATTGTCAGGATGCGGGGAGGCTCACCAGCAGCAGATAGCAAAAAGAAACATAGAAGTAAGTAATACTATTCGCAAATACTTAACTAGCATTAATTGATTGGTTTTGTTGAGACCTCTGTTGTTTCAATCAAAGTGTCCAAATTTCCTGCTATAGGTTGTCTGACACATCTTAAAAACCTATAGCTAATATCTATTTTATAACCTTGACACACGCATCCATATATTTAAATAAGATAATACCAATTATTATATGAACATAATGAGAAATTAACCCATATAGATTGATTGAATCAATATTACCATCTATAAATACAATTACACCATTACTAAGTAATCCAATCAATCCAACACTGAAAATTAACGCTACAAAGATTTTTAGTAACAGGATAAAGAAAGAACCATTTATAAAAGCAATTATTAACATGAACATAATATAATATAGCAGACTACAAGCACAGAAAGTATAATGTTCTGCATATCATAAATTAATACCGATCTCATTATCAATTCTAAGGACAAGAATATCGTCAGAAGTACGGCATATGATAAATGAAGAAATTTAATTTTCATTATAATGATTCAATCCTTGAATAACCCTAAACACAATGCTAGTCCCAAAATAAATAATATAAAACCAAAACTTAAATCATTAACTAATGTGTTTGAATTTAGTTTCCTATCCTTGTTAACAATTGCTTCAAAAAAAAAGTATATTCCAGCTATAATGAGAACTATTCCAATAATTAAATGCATATTATTTTTTAATTTTCAATTCTCTCTGTTGCTATTTTAGAAGTTTTTAATACTGTCTTTGCTGCGGCGTCAACTGCTTCTGTATTATTTCCAATATTCAAACTTTTAACTCCTTTTCTCATAGCTTTGCTAGATCCAGCTGTCACTACAGATGTTACGATGCTTACTTTCGTTTCCGAATCTAATTTTCCATCCTGCATATAATCAGAGATTACATCTACTACAGTTGCGCCAATAGTCGTCGCTTTTGCAACTCCGGCAACAGGTACTGTTAATGGACTCCAAAATCCACCTGACAAGGCTGTCGGAGTGTGCATAGTAAGCTCTGCCGGTTCAGAAACACCTTTTACAAACTGTGCATCTTCTCTGACATTTGATAACGATTCATTCTTTATATTATTTAAATTGCTAATAGTTGATTTTATCTCTGAAAATCATTCTTTACTAGAAAGCTGTGGCTTATTATTTAGCTGACGTTTTACTCTCTTATGTTCATTAAAAGCACTAAATACCCTCTGTAAGAGTGGTGGTTTAGATTTCTGTAATCCATACAAATCAATTTAGCAACGGGTGACAACTCTGCATAATTATACGAATTCACATGTGGAAACTGATCACTAATCGGATCTGGCCCATCAAATACCGCAACTGCTTTCAGATACGTACGGGCATCAAATTCTAAATAGTTTGAATAAGGAATCAATTCCTGATTAGTATAACTTTGGCAATGTTTCCTGTTGCTACGCCTGTTCCGGTGCTTTTTAATTGGCGACCATATTCAGGTGGTGCATTATGCAATGAAAGACTGACTCTAGAAGAACTTAGTGACAAAATCCAAGAAGAATAGATCTGTGAGTCCAGATAATAAAGTAAATCCTGAAATACACAGCCAACTACAATATCTTACTTCTATTCATTACATTTGATTCAATAAGTTGGGGATCGCAGACTCGGCCTTGTAGCCATCAGCTTGTTGCCTTACCAAATTGATATTAATGTACACAATTGTAAACTAGCACACTCCCTATTATATGAGTACTTCTAATACTTCGTCGATTACCTTCTACGCCGTCATCGTTTCTCTAGGCGGTTTTTTGTTTGGCTTTGACGCGTCCGTGATCTCAGGTGCCCTCGGGTCCATAAAAGCGATGTTTCCGATGACAACGTTCGAACAAGGTTTTGTCGTGTCATCCCCTACTCTTTCTGCTGCGATTGCGATGCTGTTTGTGGGTCCAATTAGTGATATGTTTGGACGTAAAAAGGTATTGATATTTATCGCTTTTGGCTATGCGCTATCAGCTATCTTATCTGCTATGGCACCCAGCGTAGGCATTCTGATTTTTGCGCGGATGCTTGGTGGCCTAGCGTTTGGTGCTGCGTTAATAATGGCTCCCTTATACATAGCCGAAATAGCTCCGGCTGAAAAACGAGGTCGGTTGGTCTCAATCAATCAGTTGAACATTGTCTTAGGATTTTCTGCCGCCTACTTTGCTAACTATTTTATTAACCAGCAATATGGCAGCGATCCAGATATGTGGCGTTATATGCTTGGCCTAGAATTCTTACCTGCGATTCTTTATTTCTTTTTATTATTTATCATTCCAGAAAGTCCAAGATGGCTAATAGGCAAAAATCGACAAGATGAAGCCCGAGCAGTTATTCAAAAAGTGAGAGGTACACAGGATGTTGATCTTGAAGTCAATACGATCCAACAAAATATCATTGAAACTGCCAACTCAGATAAAATTAGAATCGTTGAATTATTTAAACCTTCCTTGCGCCTGGTATTAGTCATTGGACTGGTCGTTGGTATCCTACAGCAGATTACGGGTATCAATATCGCTTTCTTTTATGCCAACACTATTTTTGAACAATCTGGAATCGGAGCTGATGCGTCATTCACTCAGGCTGTTTGGGTTGGTATCATCAATGTCATCTTCACACTTGTGGCTATGTATTTTATTGACCGCGTTGGGCGAAAACCATTACTTATTTTTGGTACAGCTGGGATTGCGATCAGTATGTTTATTTCTGCCTATGGCTTTCATCAAGCTAGCTATTCTTTATCAACTACAGCGATTGATCAACTTGACCTCAATGTGGATAAGCAAGCGCTCAGCACAATCGCTGGTCAGG
Organism: uncultured Saprospiraceae bacterium; assembly: GCA_937959275.1. GTDB lineage: Bacteria > Bacteroidota > Bacteroidia > Chitinophagales > Saprospiraceae > CALFUK01. The sequence continues at coordinate 76,618 of CALGLU010000030.1, forward strand.
TGTACGATAATGACGTTGATTATAAAAATGCCTTGATTTCTAATCTAGGTGCAGAGGTCGCTACTGCGCACGAAGCAGACTTGATTAAAGCGGCTGTTGATATGAATCCTTGGTTAATCTTATTTGGCATTTTGGGATTCGTTGCTTCATTTGCGATTTCACTAGGGCCGGTGATGTGGGTCTTGTTTTCTGAAATATTTCCCAACTGGATTCGAGGGCTCGCTATTTCAGTTGTTGGATTTGTTAATTCAGCAGTGAGTTGGTTTGTGCAATTAATTTTCCCTTGGGAATTAGCAAATTTAGGTACAGCGATGACCTTTGCCATTTATGGTGTTTTTGCAGTCATCGGCTTACTGTTTGTATTGCGGACAGTCCCTGAAACAAAAGGAAAATCATTAGAAGAGCTTGAAGCTATTTTGGTAAAACACTAAATTAATCTTTCGAATTCGATTATGGGCTTTATTAAAAATCCAATTCTTAGAGGGTTTAATCCTGATCCATCTATCATCCGTGTTGATGATAATTATTATATCGCCGTCTCCACCTTTGAATGGTTTCCAGGTGTATTGATCTATCAGTCTAAAGACCTGATGAATTGGCTATTAATTGCCAGACCATTGGATCGGGTGTCACAGTTAGATCTAATTGGCGTCCCTGATTCTGGAGGTGTGTGGGCTCCGTGTTTGAGTTATGATCAAGGGACATTTTATTTGGTGTTTAGCAATGTCAAAACCTTTAATGGGCCTTGGAAAGACACGCCAAATTATTTGGTAACCACTGATAATCTGACAGGTGAATGGTCCGAACCAATCTTTTTAAGTTCAAGTGGATTTGATGGTTCGCTCTTTCATGAGGATACGGGGAAGAAATGGTTTAGTTCCATGATTGTAGATCACCGGAAGGACACCCTTTTCGGTGGTATCGTTTTACAAGAATATTCTACAGTCGATAAAAAATTAATTGGGGAACAGTATCATCTCACAGACGGTACAGCTCTAGGCAAAACAGAGGCTCCTCATTTGTATCAGAAAGATGGCTATTATTATCTCATTCTAGCGGAAGGTGGCACTGAGTACGAACATGCTGTTACTATGATGAGAAGTCAATCTCTGACTGGCCCATACGAAACGCATCCTGACAATCCCTGGATCACATCAAGTCATGATCCATCTCATGGTCTCCAAAAAAGCGGCCATGCTGATATTGTGCAAGCTCCCAATGGTGACTGGTATGTTGTCCTTTTAGTAGGAAGACCATTGACCGAGCAAGGCAGATGTATCACAGGTAGAGAAACGGCGATCGAAAAATTTATTTGGAAAGATGGTTGGCCTTATTTAGAATCTGGTGATAAAAAACCTCGCCTCGAAGTCTGGTTAGACAAAGTAGAACAGGTTTATCAAGGTCAAACCTATGCATACAATTTTGCCGTCGAACAACTGTCTTTGGATTTGCAGTCCTTGCGCGTGCCGATTACAGAGGACTGGTGCAGCTTGACTGAGCGTAAAGGTTATCTAAGATTATTCGGAAGAGAATCCTTGACTAGCTGGCACAATCAAAGCCTCTTAGCACGTCGCGTGACTGAGTCGAAGAGCAGAACAATCTTGCTTCTTGATTTTCACCCAGAGCACTATCAACAGATGGCTGGGCTTGTGTTGTATTACAATAGCTATCATTGGCATTACTTATTTATATCCGCAAATGAGCAAGGGCAGCGTTTCCTACAATTAATGACTTGTGACAAACATAACATCAGCGAATCCTTAGTCGAGCCACATGTCCTCTCCTCTGAACAGCCCGGTGATGTAGGTTTGCGCGCTGATTGGGATGGTGATCAGATCCAATGTTATGTTCAACATGGTTCGAATCAATGGACAGCGATTGGTGATCCTGTAGACGGCAGTATTTTATCTGATGATTATGTACGCGATGATGAGAATTGGTATCGGCCTGCTTTTACTGGTGCTTTTGTGGGGATGTGTTGTCAGGATTTATCAGGGATGCGGAAGCATGCTGATTTTAGGGTTTTTATTTATGAGGAGCTGGATTGATAGAGCTACTTTTCTCATTATGAATTAGAGGAATATAATCATGTCACACCTTCGGCGTTTTCTACAAACACAAATCATGAGCTATAATCTTGTCACACCTTCGGCGTTTTCTACAAACACAAATCATGAGCTATAATCTTGTCACACCTTCGGCATTTTCTATGAACACAAATCATGGGCTATAATCTTGTCACACCTTCGGCGTTTTTCTGTAATCACTAATCATGAGCTATAATCATGTCATACCTTTGACTTTTTCTACGAACACAAATCATGGGCTATAATCATGTCACACCTTCGGCGTTTTCTATGAACACAAATGATGAGCTATAATCCTGTCATACCTTTGGCTTTTTCTACGAACACAAATGATGAGCTATAATCTTGTCACACCTTCGGCGTTTTCTGTAATCACTAATCCTGAGCTATAATCATGTCACACCTTCGGCGTTTTCTATGAACACAAATGATGAGCTATAATCATGTCATACCTTCGGCGTTTTCTATAAATAAAACATTGGAGCTATAACATGTCACTGCTTCGACGTTCTTCATTCTGATTCTGTCAAGTTAAATCTTACAAGTATGCCCAAACTCGGTTAACCACTTCTCCTGTTTTTTATAGCCGGGCATGACGTCTTCTACTATTTTCCAAAATCGAGCTGAGTGATTCAGTTCTTCAAGATGTGCCAGTTCGTGGACAAAGACATAATCCTGGACATCTCGAGGAGCGCAGAGCAGGCGGGTTGAGATATTAATATTCGAGCTTGATGAGCAGCTACCCCAGTTACTTGTATTGTACTTCAGCTTGACCTGCTTGATCGGCTTTTTAAAGTAGGTATCGTTGATGGCTTTTATGCGCTCTGCGACTTGTGGTGTCTGGTCAATGCCGATGAGTCTACGGACCAATTTGGTGATAACGGTATGACGTTGATAAGGCGTTTGCTCCTCATTTAACTTGAGGTCTAACACATTATCTCCACTAATTTTACCCGTATTCGTTTTTCGATTTTCAATCTGGAGTTTGAGAATATAGCTTTTATCTGTAATGTGAATGAGATCACCATCATGATATTCCTCAATATCATAATGGTCTAACAAATTAGGCTTCTTCTTCAATTGCTTTTTGAGCCAATCCTTTACCCAGCCAATATTATTCCTCAATACTTCTTTCGAAGTCCGATTGGGTACGCGAAGAATTAAACTTTTCCTTCCAACAGATACACGAACCGAATTTCGACGTTCCTGAAATACGTCTAGAGGAATTTGTTTGTCCTCCAATTCGATAAGTAATCTATGAATTTTAGACATGCTTTGATTCAAATGACTTCATCACGTCAACTAGAGTTTGGACACCTTCTTTTGGCATAGCATTGTAAATTGATGCTCTAAATCCTCCAACTGATCTGTGGCCTTTCACGCCTATAATATTAGCTGCTGCACAATCGGCTAAAAACGCATCTGTCTTCGCTTCATCATGTAATAAAAAGCAAACATTCATATCTGAGCGATCTTCTGTTGCTGCAGTCCCATAAAAGAGCGAGTTTCGATCTATTTCTGAGTATATTAAATTTGCCTTTTCTGTATTTCGAGTAGCCATCGCTGCTAAGCCGCCATTCTTTTTTAACCATCGCATGGTTAACATACTGACATATATTGGAAAAACTGGAGGCGTATTGAATGCCGAATCCTTTTTGACATGTGTCTGATAATCAAGCATCGTTGGCACATCTCTAGATTGCTTAGCGGCAAACTCTTTATCAAGTATGACTAAAACCACACCAGCGGGTCCAAGATTTTTTTGTGCGCCTGCATAGATCAACCCAAACTTAGAAAAGTCTAGTGGTCTACTAAAAATATCAGACGACATATCACACACCAATGGCACAGTTGTCTCAGGAAAGTCTTTATACTGTGTCCCAAAAATTGTGTTGTTACTCGTAATATGTAAGTATTTTAAATCGGATGGAATTTCATATCCTTTAGGGATATAATTATAATTTTTATCCTTTGAAGCAGCCAAGGTAGTTGCTTTACCAAAAGCACTAGCTTCTTTGAAGGCTTTTGTTGACCAAGCACCAGTATCGACATAGCCTGCAGATTCTTCCGTTCCTAAGAAATTCATCGCAGACATAAAAAACTGAGAACTTGCTCCTCCTTGTAGGAATAAGACATCATATTTTTCAGGACTTATATCAAACAGTTCGTAAACATTTGATTTTGCCTCGTCTAAAATAGCTGCTACTTCCTTGGATCTATGGGACATCTCAAGAATAGATAGACCTGAATCTCCCAATTCAAGAGCATTTTTCGATGCTTCTGCCATAACCTCTTTTGGCAGGATAGCAGGACCTGCATAAAAATTATACTTTGTCATAGTTCATTTATTCAGTTGCAAAAGTATTAAAAAAAGATAGATATATGTTGGACTTAACAAGCGTATTCCAACAAAATGCTTTTGCGGAAGTTTTGATGATACTGTAATGAGTCAAAAATCCATTTTTCATGATTTCTTCTGACATTAGATGACTACCTAAATAAATTTGTCACGATTTTCATGAAAAATCGAGCCAAATTTCATCTAATTTATATTATCCGCCCCGTGATGAATCACAGGGCTACAATTATGTCACACCTCCGGCGTTCTCTTACAAATAGCGCACTTTTAGTGGTTTATCATTCTTATCTATAGCTTAGTTATTGCTCATAACAACAGAAGAGCAATTGTGAGAGTTAATCCTTTAAATCAAAACGTCTCCCGTCATCTCTTTTGGAATATCTAATCCAAGCAAGGAAAGGATCGTCGGTGCTATATCTGCCAACTTCCCTGATTTAATCGACGTCTTATTCGTATTCTTGGATGCATAAATAACTGGCACAAGATTCGTCGTATGCGCCGTATGGGCACTTCCATCTTCATTGATCATGATATCCGAATTCCCATGATCAGCAATGATGATGATATGATAATCCTTATCCAGACACTCTGGCACCAATTCGCTAAGACATTTATCAACTGTTTGAGCGGCTACTTTTGCAGCCTCAAAATCTCCTGTATGGCCCACCATATCTGTATTAGCAAAATTTAAGCAAATAAAATCTGGAGTTTTTTCCTGAATAGCTGCTATAATTTTGCTTGTCACTTCTGCTGCACTCATTTCTGGTTGTAGGTCATAGGTAGCCACTTTAGGTGATGGCACCACAATCCGATCTTCACCTGCATACGGCTCTTCCCTTCCTCCATTGAAGAAAAAGGTGACATGAGGATATTTCTCAGTTTCAGCTATTCTGACTTGTGTTTTTTGATTGGCTGCTATGATTTCGCCCAGTGTTTGCGACAAATTCTCTTTTTCGTAAAGGACGCCCACATTAAGGAATGCTTCATCATATTTTGTCATACCTGCATAGCTAATCTGGCGTTTAGTCATATCGTGATCCGGATGATTTCGCTGTGTCAACACATCTGTTATTTGTCGTGGTCTGTCAGTCCTAAAGTTAAAGCAGATGACGACATCACCTTGCTCCATCACCGCTGGGACTAGCTGAATTGGCTCCATAAACTCGTCGGTGATATCCTGATCGTAATAGGATTGAATCGTCGCTAGAGCATCGTCGCTATGCACGGCAGCGATGCCATGGACTAGAAGATCATATGCTCTTTTGGTTCGGTCCCACCGTGTATCTCGATCCATCGCATAGTATCGACCAATAATAGACGCGAGTTTGGCTGGCTTTCCTTTCAGATGATTAAGGAGATCAGCTACATAGTCTTTGCCACCATGAGGCGAGGTATCCCGACCATCCAAAAAGGCATGCACATATACGTCTTCTAAGCCTTGCTGTTGAGAAGCATCACAAAGCGATTTGATATGATTGATATGTGAATGAACGCCACCATCAGACAGCAATCCAATAAAGTGAACATTTTTATGATTTTCCTTTGCTTCTTTAAACAAGTCCATCAGCAATGGATTTGTGAAGAAATCACCATCTCTAATTGACTTATTGATTTTAGTGAAATCTTGATACACAATTCTACCTGCACCAATATTGAGGTGTCCAACTTCTGAGTTTCCCATTTGTCCAGCGGGTAGACCGACATCTTCTCCAAAAGTGACTAATGTGTTATTGGGATAAGTCTCCATGAGCTTATCGAAATAGGGAGTGTTTGCTTGAGCGAGAGCATCCACTTCTGGATTAGAGCCGAGTCCCCAACCATCTAAAATAATCAATATTGCTTTTTGATTCATATTTGCTTTACTAGTTCAACTTTTAATAATGGTATCTAAATGGAAAGGATTGGTGTTCAAATCTAAGCATAAAAGTAGCTAACCCTTCTTCAAAAACAAAATTGGTTGAGTGGGGATTTGGTGAATTAGTGATTGGTGATTTGTGTTTTTGTGTTTTCATGCTTGGCTGATTGTTTGATTGGCATTTCGTGATAGTTGATTCTTCTTGAAGAATTTGAACTATTTCTCCTTTTATTGCTTTTACAAGTTGTTGTAGTCCTCTTGAAAAAAACAATGATGTGCTAAAACAAAATGAATTTAAAACGTATGAAATTCACACTCGTATTCTTTTGTATACTTAGCTGTTCTTTTTTGCAAGCCCAGGCTTCCCAATTGATCATGGAAGAGATTGCTAAAAATGATCTTTCTCTTTCAGAAGATAAGTTATCAACTTGGGTCATTTTATCTATCAATAACGACTCGGCAACATTGCGAAAAACAGATGCCCTTAAAAGATTATCGTCTTACCTAACGACTATCCAACCTACTGGCTACAAAACCCGACACAGTGGCAAAGCTGATGACAAGCGATTGATCTATACGGTCGCTAATCTATCCTCCATAGCAGGTCAGCATCGCTTGTTTGTCTTTACAGAAGATGAAAATGGACGAGTGAAAGAAATTCGGCTATCAGCAATTTGATACGTCTTTTGATTTCAATGTTTATTTTGATTTCAATCTTCCTTCATCCTTCTGGAGAATGCCAACACCAAACAGAGCATAGTCGTATTTAACAGGATCGTCTGGATCAAAATGCCTCAAATTTTCTGTGAGCTCTTTGACGCTGCGCCAGTCAGTTTGTTTTCTCTCTAACAATCCAAGTTTGCGGGCAACCTTATCAACATGAACATCCAATGGAATCATCAAGTCCTTGGGATTCATCTTTTTCCAAACTCCGAAATCAACGCCTTTGTCATCGCGTCTAACCATCCATCTCAAGAACATATTAATCCGCTTAGCGGTGGATTTTTTAGCTGGATTAGCGACATGCTTTCGTGTACGGTGAGGTGCATCAGGGTATGAAAAAAATGTATGATGAAATTGGGTCAGTGATTGCTCGATATCAAACACGCCAGCAGGTAGTAAGAATGCAGTCTCTAATGAATTGTGCTCTTTATAATAGTGTTGGAAAAACTCTAAGAAGTACAGTGTATCGACATCATTAAAGGTCCTGTGCTTAAATGTTAAAAAAGGAGCTCGATCAGCTTCCTTATGATTCATGATGAAATCATAGGGTGCATTGTCCATGAGCTCAAGCAGGCGCTCACCACTTTTGATAATTGTTTTTCGTAAACCCCAAGAGAGCATAGCTGTCCAAAAACCTATGATCTCACGATCTTGCAATTTGCTAAATCGATGAGGCAGTGATATCGGATCGTTTTCAATGAAGTCTGTGCAATTATAGATGTCGACTTGTTCATCCAAATACTCTTTGAGATCGCTTTGATGTTTTTTTAATTGTGGCACGTTAGTTTGTTATTGCCTTCAAGATAAGGAAGCGTATGTAAAGCTTTAAAGACAGATACTATCATTGCATTTAACACCTGTTCGCTGATCTGCCATGTATATTATAAATCTGTTTTGACAGGACGGTGCGCTGCACCTAATATTTTTATGATGTTTCACATCTATAGACAGGATGGTTGCGCTGTACGTGTTAGCCTAGTGTCTGAGCGATCTCTACAATTTTGTAACCTTCAATGATATCATCAACTTGGATATCATTAAAGCCTTTAATGTTTAACCCACACTCTAACCCTGCTTTGACGTCTTTTGCATCATCTTTGAATCTCTTCAAGGATGCCAATTCGCCTTTTGCTCCTTCCTTATTCGGGTAGATGACGATACCATCTCGAATGACACGAATATGTGAATTTCTGCTGATCAAGCCTTCTCTTACAAAACAACCTGCGATGGTTCCGACCTTACTGATCTTATACACTTCTCTTACTTCGACTTGAGCCGTGATCTTTTCTTCTTTTGTCGGTTCTAGCATGCCTTCCATCGCCATCTTAATCTCTTCGATAGCTTGGTATATAATGGAATATGTTTTAATCTGAACTCCTTCCTTTTCAGCAATTTGGCGTGCATTTCCTGATGGTCTAACCTGGAAGCCAATAATAATTGCGTCAGAAGCGGAAGCTAAAAGTACATCTGATTCTGCTATTTGACCAACAGCTTTATGGATAACATTCACTTGGATCGTCTCAACAGATAATTTTATCAATGAATCAGCCAATGCCTCAACTGAGCCATCTACATCACCTTTCACAATCAAATTCAATTCTTTGAATGTACCTAAGGCTAAACGTCTTCCGATCTCATCTAAACTGATTCGCTTACTGGCTCTGTTAGATTGCTCTCTTGATATTTGTTGACGCTTATTCGAGATTGACTTCGCTTCTTGCTCTGTCTCTACGACTTTATACTTTTCGCCAGCTTGTGGCGCTCCATCTAACCCTAGCATTAATACAGGCGTTGAAGGGCCAGCTGTTTTTGTCTTTTTACCTAGATCATTAAACATGGCTTTAACCTTACCATAATGGCTCCCAGTGACAACGACATCTCCAATTTTGAGTGTACCGTTCTGGACCAGTAATTTAGTCACATAGCCTCGACCTTTATCAAGAGAAGCTTCGACCACTGTTCCGTGAGACTCTCGATTTGGATTTGCTTTTAACTCTAGCATTTCAGATTCGAGAATAATTTTTTCTAATAATTGATCAATATTCTCACCTGTTTTAGCAGAGATATCCTGAGATTGGTATTTTCCACCCCACTCTTCCACTTGAAAGTTCATGGCCGCCAATTTTTCTTTGATTCGGTCAGGACTAGCCCCAGCTTTATCAATCTTATTAATTGCAAACACGATGGGTACGCCCGCAGCAGTAGCGTGGCTAAGTGCCTCTTTTGTTTGAGGCATGATATCGTCATCAGCTGCAACGATAACGACGACAACATCCGTAACTTTTGCTCCCCTCGCCCGCATGGCCGTAAAGGCTTCGTGACCAGGTGTATCTAGAAAGGTTAATTTTTTATCTCCTACTTTAACTTCGTATGCACCAATATGCTGCGTGATACCACCGGCTTCGCCGTCAACAACATTTGCATTTCGAATATAATCTAATAACGAGGTCTTACCATGATCGACGTGACCCATAACCGTGATGATTGGTGCACGTGGAATCAAGTCCTTTGGATCATCAGCTACGACTTCATCCTCTTCTTCTTGGTCTTCAGCATTTATGAATTCAACTTCATGATCAAATTCACCAGCAACTAATTCAATGATCTCTGCATCCAACCGTTGATTGATCGAAACGATAACGCCTAGATTCATACAAGTCGTGATAACAGCTGTTGAAGAGACATCCATTAGCGCTGCAAATTCAGAGACGGAGATAAACTCAGTCAACTGAATTTTACCTGTTTCTTCGACGTTCTCTCTTGCCTGTTGCTTTTCTCTTTTTACTTCACGATTATCTCTTCGACCTTTTTGTCGTTTCCCTTTACCACCGCCAGTGATCCTGGCCATAGTTGCTTTGATTTTCTCTTCAATTTCTTTTTGAGAGACTTCTTTTACTTCGTCAGAACGCCTTCGTGAAGTAGGCGCTGGTTTATTCCTGTCATTACGCTTTAAACTTTCAGGTGTAACTCGTTTACGAGTTCGCTTACGTTTACCTTTATTATCCTTTGCTTTTTTAGGATCTTCTTTCTTGGGTTTCTTTTTCTCAACAAGCTTGGATGCATCAATTTTACCTTTGATTGTCAGTCCTTGCAGCGTTGGTGTTTTTGCACGCATCATCACCTCTTCAGGCGGTGCACTTTTACCTTGCACTTGTTTCGGAGGGCTTGCTGGTTCAGCAGGTTTGGGTTCATCCTTACTTACTGGTGCTGCTGCCTTTTCAACCTTCGGTGGCTTAGCCTTTGGTTCTTCTTTAAGAGGTGTTTCTACTACCTTTTCAACGACTTTTTCCTTTTCTTTCTCGAGATCGATTTTACCAACGACCTTGATACCTGTTTTAGGTGTATCGGCTCTTGTGATTTCTTCTACAACAGGCTCAGGTTTCACTGCCTCAACTTCTGGAACAGGATCTGGCTGAGCAATAGGTTCAGGTTCCGGTTCAGGTATTGGTTCTGGCTTAGGAGCAGGAGGTGGTGGCGGAGGAGGTGGAGGTGGTGTGACCGGTGTGGGTTCGGCAGCTTTACGAGGTATACTCATATCGTCGACGATACCCCTGGAAGTGCCGATAACAACCTTATCAGCTTTTTCCTTCTCTTCCTGGTAACTGCTAAATTCTCGGTTCAATTCCTCTAGCATCTCTTCGCTGATCTTGGCAGTAGGTTTATTTTCTACTTCAAAACCTTTAGCGGTAAGATGTTCGACGATGGTTGAAGTCGCAACATTTAGCTCTTTAGCAATTTTGATTAGTCTTTTCGACATATATTATTTAAGCCTCTTAATTATTCGATTTCTCGATTGTCTTATTCAAATTCTGATTTCAGTATACCCAATACACTGTCAATCGTTTCATCTTCTAAATCAGTACGTCTGATTAATTCTTCTTTACTCAAGTCTAACACACTTCTAGCTGTATCACAGCCAATATTTTTAAGTGAGTCAATGATCCAGCCTTCGATCTCATCAGTAAATTCATCAAGATCTACATCATCAATTTCCTCATCTGTATCTCTATACACGTCGATCTCGTATCCTGTTAACTTACTTGCCAATTTAATATTAGATCCACCTCGACCAATTGCCAAAGACACTTGATCTGGTTTTAAATACACAGATGCTGTCATCGTTTCATCATCCAACTTAATACTTGTGACCTTCGCTGGTGTCAATGACCGTTGAATAAACAAGACATTATTACTTGTATAATTAACGATATCAATATTCTCGTTTTTCAATTCACGTACGATGCCATGAATCCTTGAGCCTTTCATACCGACACAAGCACCGACTGGATCAATCCGATCATCATACGATTCAACAGCCACTTTTGCTCTTTCACCAGGGATTCTAACAATCTTTTTAACAGTGATTAATCCATCTTCAATTTCAGGTACTTCTTGTTCCATTAATTTTTCAAGGAACTGTGGATCGGTACGTGAAACAATCACAACTGGATTATTATTCTTCAATTCTACTTTTCGAATGACTCCTCTGACCATATCTCCTTTCTTAAAGAAGTCTCCTTTGATCATTTCATTACGAGGTAAGACAAGTTCATTACCTGTCGAATCATCAATGACTAAAATTTCTCTTTTCAATATTTGATGAACTTCTCCAAGAACAATGTCGCCAATCCGCGTCGTGTAATTCTTATAGATTTCATCTTTTTCCAATTCACTGATTCTGGAAATAAGGGTTTGTCTTGCTGCCATGACTGCACGCCTGCCGAACTCCATTAGATCAAGCTCTTCGTAACACTCCTCCCCGACTTCATAATCTTCATCAATCGAATTCGCTTCTGATGAAGACACTTGACTGCGATCATCTGTAACCTCACCATCCGGTACAATTTCTCGTACTCTCCAGATTTCTAGATCACCATTGGCAGTATTAACAATAACATCAAAATTATCATCAGTACCATATTTCTTTCTGATGAGTGTTCTAAACACATCTTCAAGAACACGCACCATCGTGGGCCTGTCTATATTTTTCCCCTGATTAAATTCTGCAAAAGTTTCAACTAAATTCATTTGAGTTTTAATTAAAAGCTTACTTTAATTTTTGCGGTTTTTATTTGATCAAAATTGATTGTATAAATCTTTTCTTCCACCTTTTTTTTCGCTTTCCCATGAGCCGCTTCAACCACGGTGACTCCTTCTTCTATAACTTCAGTCAGTTTACCTTTTTTTGATTCTCCATCAGTCATAACGATTTCAATCATTCTACCGATGTTTTTAACATATTGACGTTTCAATACTAATGGATTCCCGACTCCTGGTGAAGACACTTCAAGTAAATATGCTTCTGGCATCCACCTATTTTCTTCAATTTCCTTTTCAATTCGTCTGGATATGCGTTGGCATCTACCCAGCGTGAGTGTTGTATCAGCTTCGATAAAGACTTCTAACTTTCTGCCGTCCTGCGATTCTTTAATCTCCACCAGGAAACAATCTACGAATTCTTCTTCTACAAAGAGTTTTTCTAAAACTCCTGCTATTTTGTGCTCTATCACTTGATATAATTATACGAAATAGTAAACTTTAATGGAGTCATTTTTTAAGATCTTAACAACAGCAAAAAGTTGATGATTCTTTAAGGTCTCTAATTTCTTCAATAAAAAAAGGAACCTTTTGGGCTCCTTCTATCACTATTTCAGCGCAAATATACAGATAAACACCCAATTCTTAGGCATAAGGATTGTTTTAGATAAAAGCTAGGAGACTAGAATTGCATTTTGACATATAAATAAGGTTTATATAAATATATTAATCGTTGAAGATGACACTATTAGACAAGTTAGATGAAGCTGTAGACTTTATTAAAGAAAACTACCCTTCGCAGGCAAAAACAGCCATCATATTGGGTACAGGATTGTCTGACTTTGCTGATGCATTGCAGGGTCCCATGTTTTTACCCTATGAAGACATTCCACATTTCCCTTCTAGTACGGTGATCAGCCACACAGGAAGACTTGTTTTCGGTAGCTTCAATGGAGTTGAGCTAATCGTCATGCAAGGGCGATTTCACTACTATGAAGGGTATGCTATGCAAGAGTTAACATTGCCTATTCGCGTTCTGCACAAGTTGGGCGTAACTCGACTCCTAATAACGAATATCTCAGGTGGACTTAACGAAAGGTTTGCGCTGGGTGATCTTGTCATCGTCACTGATCACATTAATCTCCAACCAGACAATCCCTTGCGCGGCTTAAATGATGAGCGCTATGGTCCTCGATTTCCTGTGATGTTAGATGCCTATGATAAAGACATGATTTCGTGTGCACATGCAGTTGCTGCTCTACATGAATTTGAACTTAAAGAAGGTGTTTACGTGAGTTTGGCTGGACCCAGTTTAGAGACTCGAGCGGAATATAAATATCTAAAGCTGATTGGAGGTGATTTGGTTGGCATGTCTACTGTACCAGAAGTCATAGTCGCCAGACAGTTGGCTATGCGTGTTTGTGTGATTTCCTGTGTGTCGAATATTGCCTCTGACCCAGATACAATTGAGCATGCAGATTTAGGTGAGCTGATACAAGTGGCTAAAGATGCTAGTCCAAGATTAAAGAAAGTAATAGCTGGGATTCTCAGCACTTAGGGTTGCGAGAGTTAGAAAAAGTAAAGCTGGTGGTTGGGCAGATGCTTAAGTTTGAATTCGATAATTCTTATTAGACCCCTGACATGAGGTCCAATTCGTCGTTTACTTAGTTTCCTATTTATAAGGATTGGTGCTTTTAATCTTTTGCGAATCAAGCGCATTTTGGTTTTTGGTTTTACATTTCAGCTTTTCGTGAAAGAGCTGTCGTATTTTAGAATGTGCTATTTCATTAAAAAATCCCTCAAGTCTATATACTCAAAATCACTATATCCTTCATTGATATAGCAGAGTGATTGCGGCATTGTTTGTTGCATACTCTTCCTTGGGCGGAGCTATAACTCCGAAAAGTCTAATCCGAATCTCGTCATGAAAGTATTTAAACAAGACATGGCTATGGAGATTAACTTAAAAAGATGAAAAGTAGCCGAAACAATATTGTAAGTCGTGGTAAACCACTATAAATTTTTATGAAGGAATACCACGATGAATGACCAAACAATATGTACTAACTATGCTATATGATATTTAAACATATTCAAATACATATAAAATGAACAGATTCTTGACGATCGCAACAATGGGATTATTGCTTGCCTCTTGTGGTAATTCACCAGAAATTCAAATTACATCACCGTTTGATGGTCAGACATTTACTACTGGTGATATTTTACTAATCGAAGGTACGATTACTGATGATGGTATGATCACCTCCATATCGGTATCTTCAGAAATTGAGTTGTTTTTCGAAACTGAGCTTAATCTATCTAATATACCAGATAGATCATCCATTGTCTTAGAAGATCTAGGTGTTGTAGTCCCAACAATAGTTCAGGCTGGAACTGATATTATAACTATACGAGCAGTTGATGATGAGTCATTTGTCACTGAAGAATCTATAACAATTAATGTAGAGTAATCTTAAGAAAAGATGGGCCTATCAAGATAATATATGCCGGAATCTTTGACATTATAGCCCTTTTAAAAACCACTTCAACTCATTAAAATCATGAAAAAAATTTCAATTACTTGTATTGCATTTTTTGCATTTGCAACTATATCTCTAGGCCAACTTGATTTCGGAGCTGGATTAACCTATGCCGCTGATGGTGGTGGCTTTTTCGGAGTCCAAGGAAAAGTTTTGTATAACCTTGAAGATATAGTTGATAAGCCCATGTATGCTATAGGAGCATTCTCCTACTATTTTGTTGATGGAGGGAGTCTTTGGTCCATTGATTTAGATCCTCATTATTACGTGTTGACTATTGGAGATTCTATTGAATTGGAAGCAATTGCTGGGCTAAGCATTGCACGCTTCAGTGTTCGCTATAGAAGTAACACAGACGTCGGAATTAACTTTGGAGCCAATTTCAAGATTCCTGTCAATGACTTTTATATTTATGCTCAACCCAAAATTGCTTTAGGTGGAATTGGGGGTTTTGTCATATCCGGAGGCATACTATTTTAACGGAGCATGAATTGAATGTGTTTTGTGTACTTTGCAAACCAGATCGGAAAGCAACTACAATGTTTGAGGTAAAGCATCAAAAAAAATTCTTAATTTTCTTACATCCAACTGACCTTCAGAGCGAACGCCGCTACACAAATCAACGCCTGCTGGCCTTACTCTTTGGACTGCTTGTTTGACATTCTCAGCCTTTAAGCCTCCAGCTAAAAATACAGGCACATTGACAGTTTGTACTACGACGCGACTTATATCCCAATTGTGAATTCTTCCTGTACCACCCAACACTTTAACAGCCAAGTTAGGATTTCCGCTATCTAATAAAATACGATCAACGAACTTAGCCGCGTGTGCTGCTTCTGCAATTACAGCGTCATCTCGAACATGTATTACTTGGACGATTTTCACTTGAGGCAGAGCTTCTTTTAAAATGGAATAGGCACCTTCTTCTGGTGTATCGACAAGCTGAATAACAGATGTATTCACTTGTCTGTGATGTTCTAAAATACCTGAGGCGCTTGTTTCACTTGTCAATAAGAAACTCTCTATATGCTCTGGTATGGTCTGGACAATTTCTGCAATTAGCTCATTGCTGATTATCCCGGGCCCACTTGGCATCGGACCGACAAGACCAACTGCAGTCGCACCTGCCTCGATTGCCATCGTGGATTCTTTCACACTGCTAATACAGCAAATTTTAACTTGTAATGACATAT
The DNA here is from genome assembly GCA_937959275.1 of uncultured Saprospiraceae bacterium. Classification (GTDB taxonomy): domain Bacteria; phylum Bacteroidota; class Bacteroidia; order Chitinophagales; family Saprospiraceae; genus CALFUK01. The sequence goes on from CALGLU010000030.1 coordinate 92,415, forward strand.
ACGAGTATAATATGTATGCCGATGATCATTAAAGGGAATGATTGGCTTTTTTAGCTTTAGCCAAGGAAAAAATTGAAACGTCCGATTTAAAAAATCAACAGCTTTAAATTAAATCGTGTGCTTGCCAATCCTTAAAGGCTTGGGAATCTCGCTTTGCATTAGGTCAATAGATTTCCTTGCTCATCCCACTCTGCTTTGACATTTCTCTGCTCTTGATCGACACATTTAGCTAACCATTCTTTTTCATAAGACATGCCGTGCTTATCGAGGACATCTTGCGGGACACCATCCCAGGCGTTTGGTCTATTCCCGACATAACCTAAATCATCCAGACCTATTTTGGTCGTATAATAACCTGTCAATGTTAAGCCGCGCATCCGATTAAAAAAGTTGACACCTGGCTTCATCACTTCGCTGGCTGTATCTGGATAAGCTATATCCTCTACAATTTCTATTTGTTGTGCATTCGTGATATCAGTAAATCCCTTGCCAAACCGTGTCAATGATTCATTATTCATCCAAGCCACGCCTCCTCGAATAGGAATCTTCAAATCTGGAATATCTTTAGCAATAAAATTGATAAAGTCTGGCACCTGTGCATCACTGGCCCCACCTGCTGAATCTGATGGTGGCAATATAATATCACACAGTGTCGCTACAACGCCTAATTCAGCAACCGTCAAAAACTCCTCCTTCATTAGATTAGCATCACGCTCACGCTCAAATGGCGTCCGCCCAATACCCACACCCAGTGCTTCCTTGACAGCTTCTTCAGTCTGGCAACCGACTAACATTGTTCCACTTACAGCGCCACCAGCAACTGATCCAATCAATAAGGTTTTTAGTGTATCTCGTCTGTCCATAATGTTTTAATCAAAATGTAAATTAGAATGAAAATGTAAATTCACTTCGTCAACTATATGTTTTGTTTTTTTAACTGCTCTACGATATGATCCGACGCTCTCCAGGCCAAAGCCATAATTGTCCACGTACAGTTTTTATCTGCTTGGGAGACAAATGGTCCTGCATCGGTGATATAGACATTCTTGACATCGTGTAACTGTTGATATCGATTACAGACAGATGTTTTAGGATCATCTCCCATCCGTGTCGTACCGACTTCATGTATTATTTCGCCACCTTTATTCAAGCCATAATTTTGTTCGGCTGTTGGTGTTTTGCCAAATACTTTTCCACCCATCGCATCAATCAATTCTTCAAAGGTCTGCTGCATGTGCTTCGCTTGATTTTTTTCTTGATCTGAAAACGAATATTGAAACCGCAAGACTGGAATACCCCATTGATCAACAACTTCTGGATCCAATTCACAATAGTTATCTTCTCTAGCTATACACTCTCCACGTCCACCAAATCCTATGGTCGCTCCATAATATCTTTTGACATCTTTTCTTAACTTCTCACCATAGCCACCTTTGGGCAGACCCATGAATTCATTAAACCCATCGAGTCCCATACCAAAGCCATAGCCTGGCATCCCCATGCCACCCCATACCTCTATATGATACCCTCGCTTGAAGTCCAACTTACTGTTATCTCCCCACCATGGTGAATAGACATGCATCCCTCCAACACCATCTTCGTTATAGACTTTGCGATCCATCATGGCTGGTATGAATCCTCCTCTCGAAGATCCAGTAGAATCGTGAAGATATTTGCCGACGACACCACTACTATTCCCCAAGCCATTTGAATGCCCTGTCGTTTTAGAATTCAATAAAATACGAGCGCTGCTACACGCTGATGCCGCAAGTACAACAACCTTCCCTCGCATCACATGCTCTGTGCCATCATCTTTATTGATATACGACACACCAGTGGCCTTACCATCTGGACCCATGACAACACTTCGCACCATACTATTGGTATAAATATCAACCTGACCTTTGGATTTCTGTGCAGGGAAAATCAACACAGATCCTGCAGAAAAATCAGCATATTGATTACAGGAGCGCGAACATTGTGCACAATAAAAACAGACGCCACGCTCGTCATTTAATTTTTTTGTAAGAATAGACAATCTCGAAGGAATCACTGGAATACCTAATTTCTTCGCTCCTTTTATATAATACAACTCATGCAATCTCGGCTTTGGAGCAGGCAAGAAATACCCATCTGGATCATTCGGTAACCCTTCTTTTGAACCAAAAACACCAACGAGTTTATCTAATTTATCATAGTAAGGTTTGACGTCTTCATAGCCAATCGGCCAATCATCACCTAAGCCATCAATACTCTTGTGCTTAAAATCATTTGGACCAAAACGCAAAGAGATTCGGCCCCAGTGATTGGTGCGACCCCCTAGCATTCTGGATCGAAATAACATAAAATCTGTGTCACCTTTCATGGTGATCGGCTCTCCAGGCAAACTCCATCCACCATAAGCCATATCAAAATCTCCAAAGTGTCGGCTGTCAGTTGCCTTGCCGCGACGCGGGGATTCCCAAGGCCACTTCATTTGAGTCATAGTCTCCGGATCCTTAGGATCAAAGAATGGGCCAGCCTCGATGACTGCTACATTCAATCCTGCATCTGAAAGAACCTTAGTTGTCATTCCACCTCCTGCACCAGAGCCGACAATAACTGCATCATATACCTTAGGAGATTCTATAATTTGCATAGTGTTTTAAATTTCTGTTTTTTTTAAATTTTAGTATGGCAATCTCCAACAAACATGTAATGGTTAATCCATACGTAGCACTCTACTGCCAATTTACTAATATTATCTAAATGTGACGATGCACTTTATAAAATCAAAATCATTCATTCATCAATTTAAATAGAAAATGAAACTCATAAGACACATAAGTGAAATGCGTAAGACACATAAGTTTAAGCCTTCATATAGCTCAAGTCACTAAAGTAACTTGGAATGAGTATTAATGAACACTCAAAACTCAAAACTCAACACTGCGACCATCGGAAGCTACAATCCCATTATCCGATTCAACAAATTAATATCCGCTTCTCCTCCAGCAAAATCATCAAAGGTCTTTTCTGTCACATCAATAATATGACTTTGAATAAATGGCGCACCTTCAGTTGCACCTTGTTCCGGTGATTTAATACAGCATTCCCACTCCAATACAGCCCAGCCATCAAAATCATGCTGAGATAATTTACTAAAAATCGACTTAAAATCGACTTGCCCATCACCTAATGAACGGAATCGACCTGCACGCTCATTCCAACCTTGATAACCGCCATACACACCCACTCTTCCTGTTGGATTAAACTCAGCATCCTTGACGTGAAACATTTTTATTCGTTCGTGGTATATATCTATGAATTGTACATAATCTAGGACTTGTAACACAAAGTGGCTCGGATCATATAGGATATTCGCTCTTTTGTGTCCATTCACTTTGTCTAAAAACATTTCAAAAGTAACACCATCATGAAGATCTTCACCAGGGTGAATTTCATAACAGACATCTACACCGGCATCTTCAAAAGCGTCTAATAAGGGCAGCCATCGCTTTCCTAACTCTGTAAACGCTGCATCGACTAAACCTTCAGGTCTCTGAGGCCAAGGATACATGGTCTGCCAGATGAGAGCACCTGAAAATGTGGCGTGTGAAGTCAAGCCCATGTGTTGGCTTGCTTTTGCAGCATTGCGTAATTGTTGCTTAGCCCACTCAGTTCGCTCGGCAGGTTTACCATGGACCTCCGCGGGTGCAAAAGCATCAAACATATCATTATATGCAGGAGCAACAGCTACAAGCTGGCCCTGAAGGTGAGTTGATAATTCAGTAATTTGTAAGCCGTGACTTTCAACCACGCCCTTAATCTCATCACAATAATCTTTACTATCTGCTGCTTTTTGGAGATCAATACATCTACCATCCCAAGTTGGGATCTGGACGCCTTTATAACCAAGACTAGCCACCCATTGACAAATGCTATCAAGTGAATTATAGGGGGCGTCATCGCCCATAAACTGAGCTAGAAAAATTGCAGGACCTTTTATCGTTTTCATGTGTTTTCTTAAAATTATGATTCAAAGAAGGAAGATAAGATTCTTTGGAGAATTATTGGAAACACAATTCAAAATATTGATTTACAGCTCAGCTTTATAGTGCCAAACTACATACTCCGATCCCAAACAGAATATACTAGACACCTAATTATCCGTTCTAGGAAATTGCTGATTATATTCTAATTTTACTATTCATGTTTCCAGACTTCAACATATTCTCTGTTCCCTTACTGCTCTTAATCATCCAAGGGCTTATTTTGGTCGGTATCTTAATCAAGAAGTCTAAGTCAAAAAAGGATGATTCTAGTCTCATTTTAGCCATATTGTTATTCTTGACCTGCTACCATCGCATCAGTTATGCGATTGGATTTATGGGTTGGTATGATACGTTTAGAACCACCAAGATTAATTATTTTCTAATTTCAATGGGACTGTGCATAGGACCTCTGATCTATCTATATATTAAGTCGATTGGAGAGAAGGGCTTTACATTTGACAGATCCAAATGGATTCATTTTTTACCAGCATTGGTTTACATGATATGTAGTATTGGTATTTTCCTATACGATAGTCGGCAGCCAGATTTTCATCAGAGTCAAAATGGTATTATAACCCAATGGATACTTGAGAATTTGTCAACTTTTATTACCATTGTTTTCAGCTTACATCTTTTCGTCTATTTGATTTTCTCTTTTAGGCACTATTATAAAATTAGATCAAAACTGGAACATCAATTTTCTAATACATATAAGTTTGAATTGCGATGGTTGAGAAACTTCCTTTTTCTATTTGCTTTTCTCTTTGTATATGACAGTTTGCAATTGATAACGATAAATTTCATTTTTGATCTGCATTGGACCCAAGAATGGTGGTATGAGTTCTTTTCTTTAGTCGTCGTCATCTATGTGGGAATAAAAGGATTTTTTACACCGATGGAAGATTTGCCTCTTCTAGAACCAGCATTATTATATACCAATACTCACATAAGCATTAATCCTGAAGTCTCGTCTATCGACATTCAAAAACAGCTTGCGCCTATTATTAAAATAGTTGAATCCGAAGCGTTATATCTAGATTCAAATTTGACATTGACTAAACTTGCTAGGAAGGCTAATATTCCCAGCTCTCAATTGTCAATGATTATCAATAAAGGAAAAAGCCAAAACTTTAATGAATTCATCAATGAGTATCGCGTGACTTCCATAAAAGAAAAACTCATGTCAATTGAATTTGATCATCTGTCAATTTTAGCACTAGCGTTTGACTCTGGATTCAATAGCAAGGCGACATTCAATCGGGTTTTTAAGAAAATGGACGGTAATTCGCCTTCTTTCTACAGAAAGAGAAGTCAATCATAATTGACTGGTTATTAGTTTATTAGAAGATTTGAGCCGACTTAATTTCTATAATGAGACCTATAAGCTGAATTTGAGACGCTAATCAGGTCTGATTGATCCACCTTTGGCATATTGTTAATCTTCCAATCAAATTCTTTACAATGAAAAAAGTCCTTTTCCTAATGGTTTTTTTGTTTTTGAACCAATCTAGTTTTAGTCAAGATTTGTTTACTTCTGAAGAACTTCAATCGGATGCAAGGCTATTATGGCAAGCGTTAAACGAATTACATCCTGGTTTGTACAGACACATCGACACAGTTTCTTTAGAACGACATTATGAAGAACTGTTGCAAGACTTTTGTGTTGATCGGACAGAAGTAGAGACGTTTATCCTATTTACAGAATTTGTGACCAAGATTAAATGTGGGCACAGCTATTTAAATCCATTCAATCAAAATAACGACATTATCAAAAATGTTGTGAATAAGAAGGTCTTATTGCCTTTTGGTTTTTCGATTGTAGAAAATCAAATGCTTGTCAATGAATCATTTGAGACATGTGTCGAAAAACGTGAAGTGATCACCCATATAAACAATATAGAAGTCGGAAATATAATTGATAGTTTGAGTACTTACATCAAAGCTGATGGAGACCGCAAGAGTAAACGAGTCAAAGACTTAGAATTGGACTTAGGCGCTAAGTTTAACTATTTTGATTATTATTTTCCAATGATATTTGAGTTTGAAGATAGAATAAAATTGAAGTTTAAAAGTGGGCTTGAACAGGAAATCAAATTACTCAATAAGAGTGAGCGAAGTCTGGCCTATTCTGCAAGATTTCCTAATGCTAATTTATCTACCTATGATGATACGTGGAATTTTGAATTTTTTCAAAACTATGCCTACCTGCAGCTTGGGAATTTTGCCACATGGAAATTGAGTTTTGATTGGGAAGAATATCTAGATATTTTTTTTGAAGAATTATCCTTGAGAGAAATTGAAAACTTGGTGATTGACATTAGAGGAAATGAAGGAGGGATGTCGGATGTTTCGGACCATTTGATTAAAAAAATTGCAAAGAAGGAAGGCGTAACAGTATTTAGAAAACCACATCTTGCTTATAAAAAAGTAAGCGCTAACTTAAAGCCTCATGTATCTACTTGGAGTAAATGGTTTTATAATACTTCCTTATGGACTAAGAAATTAAATACCACTCATCGAACCATTAAATTTTCAAGTAATAAAGAAAAAAAGATAAAAAGAAACAAAGAGGCTTTTTCAGGTCAAACTTATTTGCTCGTCAACGAATCAAATAGTTCGGCCACTTTTATTCTGGCTGAAATCTGTAAAAAGAACAGCTATGCGACATTGGTCGGTACTGAAACTGGAGGAACTAAAATGGGCATCACAGGTGGCCAAATCTTTTTCTTGAATTTGCCAAATACAAAAATAGAGATTGATATCCCTTTGATAGGAAGATACCCAATGACGGAATTACCAGATGAAGGCATTCAGCCAGATATTCTGGTTGCACAAAGTTTAACAGGATACCTCAGTAATACTGATGATCAGCTAGCGAAGGTCATTTCGATTATCGAAGGCAATTAAATGATTTGATAAAGAGAGGTCGTCCAAAAGATGTTACAATTGATACACTTAGACATAGAAGCATATCTGAAGAAAAACATCACTAATGAAAAAAAAATGTCTATAAATTAATTAAAAAACTGCCTTTTGAAATCCAGCAATTGAAAAGTAAAAATTAAAACAAGTCTTTCAAAAAACCATAGCTCTAAGTGAACATCAGATGATTTCACCAGAGTCATTCATGATCAATCCAAAGGCTCTAATCGCACATGATCTATCCAAAATTCTCCCGTCTCAATACCCATTTGGAATTTTAAAGAAGCACCATCGGGTACAACTCCTGATCCTGCTGTAAACGTAAACTGAAAATGATTCCAAAATGGATCGAGGATTAGATCGCGACTAAATATATTTGAAGGTCCTGTGATCCTGAAATTAATAGTCGATCGATGATCTGATTTGATAGCAAAAGCTACCAGATATTCTTGATCTGGTAGTAAGGTAATATTTTGTTGTTGTACGACTAATCTCCAAGAGTCACCTGTTGAACTATTGGCATCGATATACGCAGATGTTGCCTTTTCATAGGCCTCTTGAGTTGTGGTTGAGATGGTAGCAGAAATGCCACTTGCTATTGTTGTTTTCCAATCAGTTAAACCATTTTCAAAACTTGGATTTCGAATTAAATTCGTTTGGCAATCTCTAATTTCAGATACAAAATCCATCGCTTGAATAACTTCAAAGCCTGGTTGCATGGTCACATTATCTTCACCTCTTAAATATACATTATCAAAGTTTCTAACAGCACCCATCGAGTTAATCGAATCTGCATAATAATAGTTATCCTGTATTGGATCTGCATCCACTTCGGACTGTACAAAATTATCGCATTCGGGACAGTCTCTGCAAAATCGATTCTCACAACTGTAGACTTCTATTGTTCCCGTCACTTGGTTCGAACCAGTATTAAACTGAATCGTATATAGGCCTGGACCAACAATATCAGGATCAAATGAAAAGCTCCCATCGCCCAAATCGGTCACACCAGGACCAGAATAGGTACCAGCATATTGACTGCCAAAAGACAAGGATTGTAGGTGCCCTTCTGATTCACAAGTACCCATTGCTAAACTCCATGATTGAGATGACTGCTGGCTGGTGTAAGCCTTGATTTCTCCTAAGCCAAAACAAGGCCCTTGGTAATTAGACACGCCCGTAAATAATAAATATCGAGTCTGCTGACCTTTCAAATTAATACCCCTGTACCCTTCATAAAACGATGAGGCAAAGGCTTTTGGGACAGAATATGTGCCAGCAGTTGTCCAATTGACACCATCTTGAGAATAATCTAATTGGAGTTCTTTAAATCCGAAATTTAGAAAATCAGGGTGATTCATATTCCAAACATGGATATCATAAATAGGATGAATCCCACCCAGATCATACATAATCCAATGACTATCCGGGTTGGCAGAATTAGGACTCGCAGATAAATCGCAGGACAACCAAGCGTCCGCTATATCTGTACTATGCCTATCCACATAACACTGAGCTTGTATGCCAATACCAATGCATATTATCCAGAATATAAAAGTGATTTTAATTTTCATTGTCTACTTTTTAATTGGTATAAGGTTTTAGGAAGCCAACAGGATGCTTATCAGTTAAGTAAGAATAGAACTGCCCAATGTTTGGAAAGACATACTCTAAGTCTACAGCAGGTACGCCAAACCATCTTGCTATTTCTCCAAAATAGGCATCTGTCGAAATCTGCGGTATCAGCCTACCTCTTGGCTCAGCATTGATGAGATTTAGATTGGATAAGTCCAATGATGGAAATTGGCCATGGACCAAACCTCCATTAATTAAATTCTGTCCTCCCATCACATACACATTGCCTCCCCAGGCATGATCTGTACCAGAAGCATTACTGGAAATTGTCCTTCCAAACTCTGACATCTGTGCCGTTAATACACAATCTTGCATCCCTATTTGCTCTAGTGCATCTTGAAAATTATGCAGATCATTATCGACATATCTCAATAAATCATCGTGTGCACCATCTTGATTTTGATGTGTATCCCAACCACCGATTCCAACATAAAATATTTGTCTGACAAAGCCCATTTCCTGTCTCACAGAAATCACTTTTGCTATCATCTCCAATGTTTGTCCTAAATCAGAACTGGTGAACTGCGAAAATGTAGCGGCACTAGCTATAGCAGCTTGAAAATCTGCATGTGCATCCCTAGAACTTCTAATGACGTCCACGTATGTCTGTTTAAACATATCGGCATACGTCTCTTCGACCATACTTTTCACAGCTGTAGATCTTGCTACATCATACTGGGTGCTAGAATTAAAATTATAACCAGTGATCCCTCTGCTACCTGAACTGTTATTGATGGCATATTCAACAACGGTATTTCCTGTTTGAAAAATATTCCTGCCTGCTAGCGAAACACACATACTCAAATTCTCGGCAGAGTTTTGATCATTAATTAAATCTGCCACTCTACCACCCCATCCAATCAAGGCTCTCTGATTAGGAATACTGGTTTGCCATTGCTCTTGTTGATCTGAGTGAGAATAAAGTCCAAGAGGTAAATAATTATTTGATGTATAATCTGACAGACTGGTTGGTCTTACCAAGGTGCCAACGTTGGCAATAAAAGCTGCCTTCTGCGTATTAAATAAAGTCTGCAGATTATCCAACTCCGGATGTAAGCCATACAATCTGCCATTCGAGTCAGGTGATGTTAGATTCAGGGGTAAGAGTTGTGATGAATTTAAAGCTATCGCTCCACGTGAATTGTAATATTCATTAAAGTTGACCGTATCCCTAGGGATTATGGTATTGAATGAATCATTGCCGCCTAATTTAAATAGGACCACAAGCGCTTTATATGAGTCAGACCCAACTGAACTATTTGAAATTGCAGCCGCATTCATAGCTTTTAGGTTGAGCAGGGTATTGGCAAATGATAGAGACCCCAATCCAGCGCAACTAGCTTGGCCTAAAAAACGTCTTCTCGAAATATTCTTCATCTCATGCTATCTAAGAATTGTATAATCTGGTGAAATAAGTGTGAGGTAGGTCGCTAATGATATCCTGTCCTTGGAGATAGTAGAAAGATAGCCTGGTGCTAAAATAGCATCTGCTGCATCACGAATTAATTGTCTTGTATCATCTGACATTGTACCAACCGTAAGGTGCCGATCTAGCCAATTGATGTAGGCTTCGGTATCATGAGTATATGGCAGAAATGAATCCTTATCCCAGTACACATATTGGTCATCCCAACTGAGTTCTGATATCCTAAATACTCTGCTATTTTCACCATTATGATCCCTTGACCAAGTATTGGCATAATTGATATAACCCACACTTGTCTGTTGCGTCAAAATCGAGAACTCAGGCGCTACTAATCCGGCATCTTGTATTAGACCCTTTGGTCCATCATTGCATTTAAAGAAATTAAAAACAGACGGAGCTTTGAGCACGCCTTGCTTAGTGGCTGCATGAAAAAATCCATCTGAATTCCAGAAATAGTTATCCTGATCTCTCTCCAATGTAATCATCCGTGCAAAATGAGAATGCATAAACATGGGTTCTTTTAATCGTCCATTTTTATCATTCAATTGGTAAGCACAATTTCTAGCCTCCTCGTCCATCAGAATCGCTTTTACCACGGTTTTCATATCTCCTTTTACACCATTGCCATTATTGTTAAAAACACTTACTACTCGTGTCACGTATGCAGGAGATGGATTAGACTTAACCAACCGTTGGATTAAGCGATAACAAACAAAGGGAGCTACATTATGGTGTGCCATAATATTATCAATTGCTGCATCAAGATCTTCAAGGCCCGTATTTGAAGCTGATGTCAATTGTCCGTTTAGCAAATTCTTTATACCTGGTTCATGAGCACTATCAAACATCAACATCGGCGTCGTAAAATCAGCGTAATTAATGGAGACTCCGAATGCGGGACCCGAGACTGAAGCAGGCGGATTAGATGCAGGCCAAAGAGCACCCCACGACAGACCAGTAAAAATTTTAGAAAATTCGCCTACAGTATAATTATCATATGTAGGTACAGGATTGCCATTCACAAGAACTGCTGTACCATCATTATTTAATTCGACTAAGCCAATAGAAAACAGTTGTAATATCTCTCTAGCAAAGTTTTCATCTGGATAAATATTAGCAGCAACATCAGTCTTAGGATTGTTTGCATGAGTTAAATAATATCCCATCGCTGGATGCCGACTCACATCATATAATAAATCACGATAGTTACCAAATGCATGTTGTAGAAGCAAATCATAATAATCTGCTAGTCCTTCACCGTTTTGTCCCAACCGACTATTACGAGAGATGACCAAAATTTCAGATAAGGCCATAGCGACTTTGTGTCGTAGTAAATCGTCATTTTTCATATTTGTATCCCACCAGGCATGAGAGAATACATTCTCATTCAATCGATCACGATCACAATTACTGCCTCCTCCTGCGATGCAACTATCTCGAGAGATCTGACCAACTTGGTATAACACAGGTAAAACAGATGATATCGGCTTTTGAAACTGATCATCAACCCAACTATCCATCCCTATGCTTAACACGTCTTGGATATGTATCTCGTTAAATCCAACAGTCGCTTGCATTAAAAACCGACCAGCTTCATAATAATCTGCATCAAATCCTGACCCATTTATAGTGTTGATAGGCGAAGGATCAGTCGCCCAAACAGGATCAGTCATATGGCTGCTGGCTGTGACTGTCATGCCTGACGTATTACCTCCTCCAAAATATGCTGGTGTCTGGGCAGTCAAATAGAAAGGCATTATAAGGATGCCAATACAATAAAGACTATACTTATAATTTATTGGAGCCATGCTTGCACGTTTATGTCTAAATAGAAGAATGTCCTGTATTACATGTGATTGAAATTCAGGATTTTATTGTTGAATAAATATTAATTTGAAGCTAAATATAAAGAGCCGATGATTTTTGTAGCCTATGGTATACCCTAATTATAATGACAAAACAGTCACAAACTAAAATCGCGGCTCAAACATTCCATTCGAGCCGCAATTCTAGCCTTAACATTTGTATTTAATTCAGTGGTTGTCCTTTAAACAAGTTTTTCATAATCGACACCTGGAGAAGAAAACTTACCTGCGTCAACGTTTGCTTTGATCCACTCTGCGCAAGATTTAAAATCTTCAAAAACAAGGTCATTAGGAACAAGTTCTGGAATGATACCAATCCGCTTTAATAGAAAGCTGGGCTGATCTTTAAGTCCAACAAAAGCCGTCTTGACATTTTTATTGCCCAAATCAATGAGTGCATCTTCCATAGCAAATAATCCTGATTGATCGATATAGGGTACTCTATCCATACGAATAATCACATGAGAAGCCGTTGAAGGAATTTGGTTAATTAGGTCTTGAAAGTCATTGGTAAAACCGAAAAACAGTGGGCCATTTAAGTGCTTGATATAGACCTCTTCACTAAAGTTTTCTGGTAGTGCGACTTCATCAGTCCAAAATTTTGCAGACTCAGTTTCGTCTTTCAATTTTTTAATCTCAGATTCGCCAGCTGTGATATCAGACATTTTCTTCATAAAGATCAAAGCTGCAATGACCATACCTACACCTACGGCATATACTAGATTCCAAACAACAGACAAGACTAATACGATCATCATCACAGCGATTTCTGAGCGCTCCATATTTGGCAGGGCTTTCAGTCCTTTATAGTCCATGACACCTATACCGACAGTGATTAAAATACCGGCAAGAACTGCTGCTGGGATTTGTGAAGCAATCGGTCCTAGTGCTAAAAGAATAAACAAAAGCAACACACCAGCAATCATACCTGACAAGCGCGTTTTACCACCTGCTTGTATATTGACAACTGTTCTGATCGTCGCACCTGCACCTGGTATTCCTCCGAATAATGCCGCTATACTATTACCAATGCCTTGGCCTATCAATTCTTTATTAGGCTTGTGCTTTGTCTTTGTCATATTATCAGCTACAATAGAAGTCAGTAATGAATCTATGGCCCCTAGCAAGGCAAGTGAAAACGCTGTAAAAATATAGGGGGTAATCGAGGCAAGACTAAATTGTGAAAATATTTCTGAACGAAAAACTGGAAATCCAGCGGGTATTTTTGGAATTGGTCGATAATTGATCGTCCCTTGCATTTGCAGAAAATAGGCAACACCTGATACGACCAACAGGGCAACAAGTGCACTCGGAATCGCAGTCGTAATCCGCTTAAATCCATATATGATAAAAATGGTAATCAACGCTAGCAACAATTCTGTTAAGTCTATATTTTTTATTGCATTTCCCATTACCTTAACTGCACCAATAACACCAGAGGCATGTTTCGAAGCAAGCGTCTCAGCTTCTAGCTTAATATCTGCTGGAGTGATCTGTTTAGCTCGACGCACTGTCTCTTCAAAATGATCCAATACAAGAATGCCTTCACCTGCTTCTTCTCTCAATATTTTCTCCAATAGCACCTCTTGCGCTTCGGGCATAAACCGATCGACTAATACCGCGTCTTCTTTTGGATAATAGCCAAAGAAAGGCAAGAGTTGGGTAACTAATATGATGACCCCAATAGCAGTCATAAACCCTGACACGACTGGATAAGGCATATATCGTATATACTTACCAACGCCGATAATACCGAGAAGGATTAGAATGATACCAGCCATTAAAAATACAGATAGAATAGCTGGCAAAGCTTGTTGAATATCCCCATTATTTTGCTGAACAATACCAGCTATAATGACCATACTCACAGCTGTCATTGGTGCCGTAGGTCCTGAAATCTGAGTATCAGTGCCACCAAAAAGAGCAGCAAAAAAGGCAATTATGATCGCACCATATAATCCAGCATCAGGTCCTAATCCTGAACTTAAACCAAATGCAAGTGCTAGAGGCAAGGCCACAATTCCTGCAGTGATTCCACCTAAAAGATCACCCTTGAAGTGAGAAAAATCAAACATCGACGTCTTCATCTTTTATTTTTAATTCGTTATAGTAATGTTTCTCTTCCGTATACGAATGAGACTTTGTATATGAAATTTATTTTTGATGTACAGGTCCAACCAAACCATTGCTTTGTTTAGTTCAGGGATAGATTGCCGTTCATATTGTTTTGTATGGCTTACTAAATTGACATTCACGAAACCTAGTGTTTTTTGTGTCTTCGTTAGACTATCTTTTACACCGATTCGTTTTGAGTGCGATTGAAAAACTTCCTCAGTTGAAAGTGCCATGTATTAAAAACGTTTAGTATAAATTCTGTTGAATAAATAGATAAGGAAGAATCTATAATTTGATTCTAAAAGGGAAATGAGGAATTACACTCGGGGTGGTTGATCTATTGTCCCAAACACATTTTTATTATCAGACAACTGGAAGTGTGTATCCATTAAAGAGGCGCTAGTTGTTGAATAACTGTATCGGAAAGACGCCGAATCTTCATCTTGATCGAAGCTCGTCATCTCTTCTGCACAATCATCTTTACTTTCTTCTTCGATTTCTATGACTTCGAAAACCTCAAGGCTGATTGATTGATCACTTGTAAACATAAGCGGGCTACTTATTGCTCCAAAAATCGAAACAATTGCAAAAACAATGATATGTCTATTAAAAGCTTGCATATAAGCCTCAATATATTAAATAATCTAGTATTACTATCATAACTCAGTGTCTTAAAAAGATGTATCATTTTACTTCTTTATATACCTGCTATGTGATAGTATTTGAATAAATAGTTCTTAGGCTGAAGGCCTTAATAAAAGCAACTGTCTTAAAGAAACTGTAATACACAATGCCTCTAAGAAATCTAGAATGACAGCTTTTTCGTCTTTGCTATTGTATATCTTGTAAAAGTCATATCAATATAACAAAAGCTCAAAGCTTTAGATGCTCCTCATTCTTTTTCTTAATTTGCTCCTCTAACACATTTTTACTACATGAAAAACCTTGTCATTCTTTTTACAATCATTGGTCTTGTTTCGTGTTCTAAACGAATCTCAGATACCAGCAATACTACAGTTGATGAGGTTTTGGCACCTTTAGCCACAGAAAGGACCACAGAAATCCTTTGGGATGAATGGGGCGTGCCTCACATATATGCCAAGAATAATGCTGATCTCTTCTATGCTTCTGGCTGGGCACAGATGCATAGTCATGGTAATACTATCCTGCGCAATTATGGCCACTCGCGCGGAGAGGCTGCCAAGTATTGGGGCGAAGAGTATCTGGAAAATGATATGATGGTACATAGTCTTAATTTCCCAACAATCGCAGCAGACTGGTATGAACAACAAAGTCTTGAATTTAAAACTTACACTCAAAAGTTTGTGGATGGGATGAATGCTTATGCTCGGGCAAATTCAGGTAGTATATCAGCGTCTAATAAATTGGTCTTCCCGATTCGAAAAGAAGATGTATTCAAACATTATCTGTTTGTGATTTATACACGATTTATCGCCGGAGGCGAACTTGGTATGGTCGAAAATTGGGAACACACTGGATCAAACACCTATGCGATTGGTAAAGAGAGAAGTGCTAGCGGCAATGCTATGTTAGTCATGAATCCACACCTACCATGGAATGATGAATGGTTGTTTTATGAAATGCATTATAATGCTCCCGGGCTAAACTTGTATGGTGCAACTCTCGTGGGTTTTCCCACTTTAGGAATTGCATTCAATGAGGAGCTGGGATGGAGCCACACCAATAATACAATAGACGCTGCTGACGTCTATGAGTTACAACTAAAGGATGGCGGGTATGTGCTTGATGGCGAAGTGAACTCTTTCAAAGAACGGATTGCAAAAATAGACGTGATATCGAAAAATGGCGAAATGGAAACACGTGAGGTAACAATATTAGAATCCTTACATGGCCCGATTGTAAAGCAAGATGGAGACAAAGCCTTGGCGGTTCGGCTGCCTGGATTGGACCGACCTCATGCCTCTAAGCAGTGGTGGGACATGGGTAAGGCAAAGAATTTTAATCAATTCGAAACAGCGTTAAAAGAAGTTCAGATTCCTTTCTTTAATATCATGTATGCAGATAAGAAAGGAGATATCTTTTATATGTTCAATGGTCAAGTGCCTGTACGTCCGCGCGGTGGTTGGGATATGTGGAGCGATATTGTAGATGGGACAGATTCAGAGCTCATATGGAATGACATCCATACCTACGAGGATTTACCTAAACTTAAAAATCCACCACAGTCTTGGTTGCAAAATGCAAATGATCCACCTTGGAGCAGCACGATTCCCCAGGAGCTTGATCCTACAGATTTTCCGCCCTACATGTCTCCTGTCCGGATGACCTTTAGACCTCAAATCGCAGCTAAAAAATTAGTGAATGATGAAAGTATTACGTTTGATGAGTTAGTTGATTATAAACTATCCACTGATGTCGAAATGGCTTATCGAGTGCTAGACGATCTTCATGAGGCCGTCAAATTATATGGAGGTGGCAATGCCTTGGTGATGAAAGCAGATTCTGTACTGATGGCATGGGATAAAAAAGCAGATGCGACAAGTAAAGGCATGACCTTATTTTATCAGTGGGCTCATGCGCTGGGTCCGTATAATCAAAGCATCTATAAAGATAAGTGGGATATCGAAAATCCATTGACAACACCTGATGGTCTAAGCGATCCGTTAGCGGCAGTCAAAACACTGGAAGCCGTTGCGACACAATTTCAAGCAAGAGGCGTGCCTTTAGATTTGCCATGGGGCTTCTTCTATCGCATTAATTACAATAGTAAAGACCTACCTGCTAATGGAGCGGATGGCAGTGTTGGCATCTTTCGAGTTGCCTGGAGTGAAGCAGGCCCAGCAGAAGATGGTCGGATGTATATAGATGGCGGTGATACCTGGCAAGCAGTGATTGAATTTGGTGAAAAAGTAAAAGCCAAAGTATTGATGAGTTATGGAAATAGTACACAAAAAGACTCACCTCATTACGGCGACCAACTAGAATTATTCTCAAAGAAAGAAATGCGTGATTGTTATTACTATAGAGAAGATGTAGAAAAGCATGTCAAGACTCGTGAAGTATTAGGAGCTAAAGGATTTGTAATCGATTTATAATATATGAAAGTTAGTGTGTTAATATTCTTGATGATGATCTCCATTGATCTGTTAGCTCAGACTGATGCCGAACTTGTCAATCAGACAGTGGATCAACATATGATCAAAGGTCAAATTCATTTTTTGTGTTTGGATGCGTTGAAAGGCAGAGATACTGGCTCTCCGGGTTTGGAGTTGGCTGCTGACTTTATTGAAGCGCAGATTAAGCAATTTGGCGTGAAGCCTGCGCCTGGCATGGATAGCTATCGGCAAGCCGTCCCTTTTACCAAGACCAAACCAGCCACGACATCAGTCTTATCACTCGATGGTGTTGAGTTGAATAATCCTGACGATTTTTTCATACTAGATGCTGATAATGTATTTATAGAATCTAACGAGTTAGTCTTTGTTGATTTTGGCTTAGCAGAAGATTATAAAGACATTGATGTCAAAGGAAAAATAGTCATAGCGAATGCAGGTGATGGAGAATCTTCGGATCCTCAATCTTGGTATTATTTATCAAAAGAAAAAAACAAGTTGGCATCTCAAGCTGGAGCTACTGCGGTTTTAGAATTATATCTCAATCCCAAAGCTCCTTATAATTTTGTCAAACGGTTCTTAGCCTCATCTGAATCAATGACTTTGGGTCATCTTGAAAAAGGTCAAACAGTCGTCCCTCACTTAATGATTGATGCATCGAAAGACAAGACAGTGGAAGCTCTCAAGTCAGGAAAGACAAGCTTGACAATAAACATTGATGGCATTCAAAAAGAAGAATTATTTTCTGATAACATTGTGGGCTATGTCGAAGGGACGGATCCTGCATTAAAACATGAGGTCGTTGTCTATTCAGCTCACTACGATCATGTTGGGATTGGACAAGCTGATATGGCAGGCGATACGATCTATAATGGTGCCCGAGATAATGCCGTCGGCACAACAACTGTACTTGTATCAGCAGAAAATATTGCCAAACATCCGACTCGACGTTCTGCTTTATTTGTTTTGTTTACAGCTGAAGAAAAAGGGCTGCTAGGTAGCAAATGGTTTGTGGATCATTCACCGATACCATTAGCAGATATTGTATATTGTTTTAATAGCGACAATGGTGGCTATAATGATACGAGTCTGGCATCCATCATTGGTCTTGAACGAACAACAGCGCAGTCAATGATAGAGGAAGCGTGTGCAGCATATGGACTAAAAGCTATTGAAGACCCAGCCAAAGAACAAGGTTTATTCGACCGATCAGACAATGTCAATTTTGCGGCAAAAGGTATTCCTGCACCGACATTCAGTATGGGCTTTACTTCATTCGACGCGGAGATTCAAAAATACTATCACCAAGCTGGTGACCATGCACAAAGTCTCGATTACGATTATTTATTTAAATTTTTTAGAGCTTATGCCTTGTCTGCTCGATTAATTGGGAATGCTGATGAAGCACCGTTTTGGATAGATGGTGATAAGTATACTGAACTTGGCAAGGCTTTGTATAATAGGTAGGAGGATTAAAATTGGGAGTTGGAAGTTGGGAGTCCGGAGTTGGGAGGTTGGAGGTTGAAACCAAGATTTTAAATAGATCAAAAAGCTTTTGTAAAACTAACTTAAGGGATTCCCTAATCAAAAGGCGGGTGCGCGTGTAGTTAAAATCGTATCGCACCTCACAGCATTCCTTTTTGAAATTCTACGATCTTCCTCGTGATGACTCGCGGGATTACAATTATGTCACTGTTCCGGTGTTTATTCTCGCCTAAAGATCGAATCAACTTCATAACAAACGCAAATCCCGCATACAGAATAATTTGAAATAGAAATTGCAATTGACATTGGCATTGACATTGGCATTGACATTGATATTGATATTGATATTGTTATTGATATTGTTATCGTCATTAAATAAGGGGATGCCCCTTACAACATCCCCTAAGAACGATCTTCCGAATGATCAGTTTTTAACTTCGAAATAGCATATTAAATGTAACGCTCATTGGTTGAGCTTCTCCATTTTCAGTTGCAGGTGTCCACGTAAATTGTGCAAGATGATCTCTGATGGCTTTACCAAACAAAGCTTCTGAACATTCTGATACAGATATATTATTCGTTTCACCTGTTGCATTTCCTGTAAATGAAATTTTACATGTCTCTTGAATATCGTATTCATAAGCGATGGCTGGATACTGCATCGAAGCCATAAATTGCTTTAATTCTTGAAGACTACAATTAGACACACCGTATCCATTTTCTATTGGACATTGATCTGTCGATAATTTAGTGTTCATTAATTCAGATTCATCTATTGAATTGTCACTTATTGATGATGAAAGAAGAGACGGATGAATTGGTTTATCAACTACGGAAAGTTGAGCGATTAGATTCACTGAAGACAAGCAACAACATAAAATGAGGAAGTTTTTCATTTGATAGACATTTTAAATGATAAAAAATATTTATGCAAAAATATCCTCCATCCCCTTACAAAACCATCCTCATTTTCCATGATAATTATACCTAATTTTAGGTAATTTCAATCGTTTAATGACGATGATGGGCTTGTGCGACACAGAATCTTTGAATATCAATTCAAAATAGTTACACTATATCTAGATTAAAAGACCTTTTTATCTTATATTTGCCATGTAAACAAAAAATGATGTTTTCAAAATCTTGTGAATACGGTATTAGAGCTCTTACAGTCATAGGAAAAGCTCACTTAGATCATCGAAAGATTGGCATCAAAGAGATCTGTAAAATAGCTCAGACACCAGAATCCTTTACTGCCAAAATATTGCAAAACTTAGTAAAAAGAAACATCCTCAATTCTCAGAAAGGTCCAGCGGGTGGTTTCTATTTCAACAGAGAATTAGATCAAATCAAACTGATAGACATAGTAAAAGTCATAGATGGAGAAGGCATCTTTAGTCAATGTGGTTTGGGGCTTTCTCATTGCGATGCCAAGAATCCATGTCCTTTACATTTTCAATATGAAGTTGTTAGGAATGAATTATTAGACATGTGTCAATCAAATGATCTTTTACAATTAACAACGGCTATGGATGCTAAGAATTTTCAGCGATAAAAATTTTTCTTTAATATAGGATATAAAGGTCTTTTATAACATTAAATAATATACTATGAATACCATTCAATTAAAACAGAAACATTTCAAGGGTGCACATCGATTTACACTAGGCACCATACCCAAGTCATTACTTAAAAAATATATGGACTATGTGGCCTCAAAAGACGGTGAAAACATGTATTGGTACCTGAAGGTTCTAATTATGATTCCCTGTGCCATGATGGTTCCATCTATAACAGCGATGTACTTACTTGTTCCAAATTTTATCTGGTTCATCGTCATAACAATGCTCCTATTTTTTCTGAATATGGGTGTACACATTGCTCAATTGAAAAGCACCATATTCATCCCTCTATACCATGCGACTATTCTAATTATGACATTAATTCCCTTTATAACATACCTGCTTAATCTATGAAAACTAACAAGCCAAAAATAAAAGTAAAACTTCATAATGCATCCTTTAAGATATTGGAGATAAATGGAGAAATTGGAAACGAAATTACGGATCACAAGGTGGACTATGATGCCTTTCTATTAGTGCTGAGCGGTAATGTTACTTACACACAAGGCGATATAAAGACTATTCTCTCAAAAGAAGACTTGCAGTCCATTCCAAAAAATGAAATTCATAAAGTAGAATTCACAGAAGATTCAACATTGCTCTTATTCTTACGCGCAGACGCAAAGCTGAAATTTGAACATAAATAGAAGATGAAAGCAATCTTGCTATTGTTAATAGGTACATGGATAGGATTAGTCATCGGTCTTTCTTTTGTAGAAGCTCCATTAAAGTTTCAAGCTCCAGGCATGACCACCAAATTAGGATTAGGGATTGGCAAACTTGTCTTTGGATACTCAAATAAAATCCAATTATTCCTGATGGCTATTCTATTATCCAGTCTTATTTATAATTTCTCTCATTCAATTAAATCGGCAAAGCTGTATATTTTATTACTAGTCATAAGTGTCAGCGTCCAAAGTATTTATCTCTTACCCATTCTGGATTTGAGAGTTGATAGAATCCTTAGAGGCGATCCTGTTTCTTCCAGTCATCATCATTTATATTTCATAGGATTAGAGATTCTAAAGACGGGGGCACTCATATTTCTGTTTATAAACCTGTACCGCCAATGGACGACATAACAAATAAGGATGATGTGATCAAGTTTGTCAATTCCTTTTACGAAAAAGTGAAACTTGACGATTTGATTGGACCTATTTTTAATCAAAGAATTGAATTGGATAATTGGCCTAGCCATTTAGATAAGTTGAGTGGTTTTTGGAATACTGTTTTATTCGGTGTCCCAGATTATCGAGGCAATCCTTTCTCTCATCATGTAGACCTCAATATTAATACTGATCATTTTGATAGATGGATTCAACTATTTAAAAAAACCATTCAATCAAACTTTGAAGGACCAAAAGCAACTGAAGCGATGGAGAAAGCTGATAAAATGAGAGTTATGTTTGAAAGCAAACTCAAACATATCAGAGTCAATTCTAACCACAGTCTTTTTTGACAATCGAGTAGGAGAAACGAGCAATAATAAAATTGGTCGTTTCGTCCTCTCACACCACCCAGCGTACGCCTTACGTACTGGGCGGTTTCATTAATTTTGAACAATAATAAGCATACATATCGAATAGCCCAATGCTAGCG
>CALGLU010000031.1 GCA_937959275.1 uncultured Saprospiraceae bacterium
TGGTTAAAGGTAAATATTTGCAGAATTATTTAAATGAATTTTGCTATAAACTAAACAGGAGGTACTTTGGACCTAAATTATTCGATAGGGTAATTATTGCGACAGCTAAATCATACTGGTAAGATTGCGGGGACTCATATTCTGCAATTTATAAAGTATAACCAAAAAATAATCCAATACTCTTATGACATGATGTTAACGATCTGTAATTGATTGTAATATTACGGCAATGTTCATACCTTATCTCTAATGAGTAGTTTTTAAAGGCATAGCCAGCTCCTATTCCAATATTTTGGTTTGTGGACAATTCTAGATCATTGTAAGATGCAAAATCTACTATTGCTTGCGCATTAAAACCATAAGAATAGATGGGATTGATAAAAATTCTGGAATCATCGTTCAGGTAAAATGAGTGTCTAAGTCCAACTAAAATCTCAATCGTGTGATACTTAAAGACAACAAGATCTGATTGGGATATCGTTTTGCCTTGTAGATGTCTTCCAAGCAGACCTGCATAGACTGACCATTTATTCTTATTGAAAGGAAGAGTTAATTCGGGAATGAGTCCGATTGAATAACCTCTAGAATTGAATTCAATTCCATCTACTATCGGTGAGTTACTTCCTAGTCTTAAATGTGCCCATCGAGTACCAACTTCAACGTTAATCTTTACTTGTGTTTTCTTTCTCTTGTTTTGTTCCCAATCGTATATTTCTGAACCAAGACAATTGTTTAAATCTTTGAAATAGGCAATCAATTCATCCTGCTCGTATTCTAGGTATTGCATTTTTTGCATGGGCATGTCTCCACATTTGAGATTTTCCCACAATTGTGATTTGTATGCAGCATTGGTTTTGACGACGTTGTCAGCAGTGACATATTTTTTATGTATAAGTTGAGTAATGGGTTTATCAATTGTTTCATAAAAATATCTGATTTCACTGCCACTTTCATATGCGTATAAGGACGCTTGACCTTCAAGCAATACTTGTAAGAAGACAGTTTGCTCTTTAAATACTGGCTCTTTATTATTATCCAAATTTGTTACAACTGTAATAGATTGATCTATCAAAACAGTTTCTCTTACATATTTACTTTCTTCAGAAACAGAAAATAGTTTAACCTGTTCTATAGCGCCTGTTTGCACTATGTCATTTTCACCAATTTTGTATTTGAATGATAACGGGTTGTTTTTCCAATCTAAATTTTTAATTAGACAGTTGGTTCTTTCGCCAGAGTTTGAAATAAAGTAGCCTGATTGAAATTCTATTTGACTCCATAATACTTGATTGACTGAGCAGACGAATGCCAATATCAGCAATGTTTTGAATGCACGCATAGTGTTCTTGTTTTAAAAAAATGATTACTTGTAAAATTGTTATCGTTGATAAAGTTAGTGACAATAATTCACATTTTTAGAAATAGATCATTTTAAAAGCGGACACAAGTGTTGTTGGTTCGGAGACCAACAACGGCTTCGAGGTTTGATTTTGGAATTGCAATTGACATGATTTTAATCTTCCCTACGTATACCGGATCCTTGAGGTTTTCAACCTCAAGGAAATACGATTGGAATAAATAGGCCTCTTCTATCCGAATGCATGTCTGTCTGAATTATGATCCGCCGGTAGTCGGACAGGTATATATGATTTTAGGATTTCCATGATTTGGCTTTCAAATGTCATAAGATAAATCTCAGACCACATGCTTGTTAATATAGTAAATTAGTAAATTCCAACTCCTGACCTCCCAGCCATAGGCTGCTGACAGGCCCAAGGAGGAAACATGTGGTGCGTGTTCATTGCCTAAGTTCATAATCATGTCTATCTTAATTGTCTTAAAAATCCTGTTCAGACAGTGTGTTGTTGGTTCGGAGACCAACAACGGCGGAGTATTTTGATTTTGGAATTACAATTGATATTGCAATTGATTTTGATTTGAATTTTTCCTAGGTGTACGCCCGCACATCCTTCTTCTCCATATAATTGACGAAGGCTTTATTGACAATGCGACTACCGCCTGCAGTAGGGTAATTACCAGAGAAATACCAATCCCCCGTATTGTCAGGGCAGGCTTTATGCAAATCTTCAATCCGTTGAAAGACGATCGAGACTTTACATTTGACATGTGGAGGTGTAAGCATTTCAGCCATGCGAGCTGATATCTCTTCTTGCGTATAGAGGTCGTAGAGTTCTTTGACATGATTCACAGCTAAGCCCGTCTGAATGTCCGCATCAGTTAGGCATTTGTGATAACATGTTTCCATCAACTCTTCTTTGTTGTCAGATTTCAACAAGCTGACCAATGCTCTGAATGCAGCAAAATTTCCCATTTTCGACATATCGATGCCATAACAATCAGGATACCTGATCTGAGGTGCTGACGAAACAACAATAATGTGCTTCGGCTGTAATCGATAAAGATGCGTCAATATGCTATCCCGCAATGTTGTCCCCCGCACGATGGAATCATCAACCAAAACAAGTCTATCTATACCGTTGCGCACAATCCCATAAGTAACATCATAGACACTATTGACCAGCTGCCCCCTTGATTTGTCATCTGCAATGAAGGTTCTCATCTTCGCATCCTTGAGAACTAATTTTTCAATCCTTGGATGAATATCTAAAATCTCATCCAATTGGGCATCAGATACTTCCGGTCCTGCCTCTTTGAGCTTTTGTTTTTTAATGCTTGTGATTTCTGCGTCGACTCCTTCCATCAAGCCAATGAAAGATGTCTCAGCGGTATTCGGGATAAACGAATAAATCGTATTAGCGATATCATACTCGGTCACAGCGAGTACACGTGGTGCTAATAACTCACCCAATTTTTTTCGCTCCCTATAGATTTCACGATCATTGCCTCGAGAAAAATAAATCCGTTCGAAAGAACACGCTTTACGGGTTTCTTCTGTGCGGATCAACTTCTCTTCTACTAAACCATTCTTTTTTATAATTAAGGCATGTCCAGGTTTTAATTCTTTCACATCGCCGTATAGTATATCAAAACTAGATTGAATGGCAGGCCGCTCAGAAGCGAATATTACCTTTTCATCATCATGATAATAATAACCTGGACGAATCCCATGTGGATCTCTTAATATAAAAGCATCACCATGTCCGATCATGCCAGCCATCACATAGCCGCCATCAAATTTTCGACAAGCTCGCTGCAAGACGCGTTGCACATCAAGATGCTCGCAGATGAGTTCATTCATCTCTTGATTCGAATAGCCTTCTGGTTTAAACCAAGAAAATAAACGCTGGACTTCCTCATCAAGAAAATGACCTATTTTTTCCATCACTGTGACAGTGTCAGATTTTTCCTTGGGGTATTGACCTATAGCCACGAGCTCATCAAACAGCTCTTCGACATTTGTTAAATTGAAATTACCGGCAACGGCCAGATTTCTATTTTTCCAATTGTTCAATCTTAAAAAGGGATGTACACTTTCAATGGAGTTTGACCCATGAGTCCCATAGCGCAAGTGGCCCATGAGAAGTTCGCCCGTAAAGGGTAAGTTCTCCTTCATCCATTCTGGATCGCGTCTTTGTTCTGGACTTAAATCATTAAAGTAACTATTGATATCGTCGAATAGATCCTTTAGATATTGATCAGAGTTTGATCGTTTACGACTGATATAGCGCTTGCCTGGCTGACCATCTAACTTAATTGTAGCTATGCCTGCACCATCTTGCCCCCTGTTTCGCATCTTCTGCATAAGGAGTTGTAGTTTGTATAAGCCGTAAAGACTTGTCCCATACTTATCAAGGTAGTGGTCTAATGGTTTTAAGAGCCGAACGAATGCTAGGCCACACTCATGGTTTATCTGCTCACTCATATAGTATATATGTCCATAAACATTATCAAAAGTATAAATATAAATGGTTAAAAACTCAAAATTGTTAATTTGGTTTTTGTTTAGTTAGTTTAGGAATGATCGAGCTCCTTATGACAAAAGACTGTGTTAAGAACAGTGGCGGCTGCCGGTTAGATAAAAATGAAAGAAAGCATTTATAGAATGATAAGTTTGTTTTAGTCGAATATGATGCTTTATGGGAATATTCAAGATAAATTCTATGTAATGTTCATTTTTAAATAATCAAGTTAACTATGTTAGTAATTGGTGGATTACTCAAGTGTGAAATATATTCGTTCTTATAAATGAAATTATAAATTTGTACTATGGCATTAATGGGATTTGGTAAACGTCCAAAACATCGGAGTTTCGACTATACCCCGAGGTATTATGACCCAGACAAAGATGATTTGAAGAGGAGAATGGCCCCGTATCTCACGGATAAAGAAAAATCTGTTCAAGATGCTGATGCCGTAAAATCAAGAATTAGAGGTAGTTTTAAGAGATCAATTGGTACAAAATACGAATCAGACCTGTATAAACAATCCCTAAGGCGTTCGAATAGAATTGTCATGATTGTTGCCGTCGGATTGATAGCCTTAACACTCTTTTTTCTACTCGAATATCTTCCAGAATTTTTAGAAGCATTCGATTAAAAGGACAGAACATATTTATGCCAGACATTATTCAGCTCTTACCAGATTCATTAGCCAACCAAATAGCTGCCGGTGAGGTCATTCAAAGACCAGCATCTGTGGTTAAGGAGCTATTGGAGAATGCGGTAGACGCTGAGGCGAATACAATAAAGTTGATTTTGAAAGATTCTGGCAAGACATTAATACAGGTCATTGATGACGGTGTTGGCATGTCTGAGCTGGATGCTAGGATGTCCTTTGAAAGACACGCTACCAGTAAAATAAAGACAACAGAAGATTTATTTACAATTCAAACAAAGGGGTTTAGAGGAGAAGCTTTGGCCTCCATGGCAGCCGTTGCAAAGGTAGAACTCAAGACAAAGCAAGCCGATCAAGAACTTGGTGTCTTGCTGAAAATACAAAACTCAAAAGTTGTTGCTCAAGAAGTATGTCAAGCTCAAACAGGGTCTAATTTTAGCGTCAAGCAATTATTTTTCAATGTACCAGCCAGACGTAAATTTTTAAAATCTGATCCCGTTGAGTTACGCCATATTCTAGATGAATTTATCAAGGTTGCCATGGCGCATCCAGACATTGCATTTTACTGCTATCATAATGATAATAAATTACATCAATTGGAGGCAGGACAACTGCGCCAGCGCATCACAGGGATTTTTAACAAAGCCGTTAACGAAAAAATAATCCCTGTAGAAGAATCGACAGACTTTATTCGGATAAAAGGATTTATAGGTAAACCAGATTTTTCTAAAAAATCGAAGGGCGATCAATTCTTTTTTGTCAATAACAGATTTATAAAAAGTGCCTATTTATCTCATGCTGTACGATTTGCCTATGAACAGTTAATACCTGATCGGCATTATCCATTTTTCGTTTTGTTTATCACAATGGATCCTAAAGATGTTGACATCAATGTACATCCGACCAAGCAAGAAGTCAAATTTGAAAATGAGCGTTTAATTTATAATTACCTCAAAGTTGCTGTCCGACACTCATTAGGTAAATACAGCATTACGCCTGTCATCGATTTTGAGCAAAACGTTAATTATGATTTGGCCCATTCAGCCAACACTGCATTGCCGCGCCCTTCTTCTGGGCCTAGTTTTGCCTCATCGGCCATGCATGAAAAGCCATCCCAACGACGGGTCGATGCCTGGAATCAAGAATATGAATCTCTGGTCCAGACCCCTGCTGGACAAGAAGATCATGTGATCCTAGCTAGCAAATTGAATGCCTCCGAAGCCAGTTTGCAGAATAGCCTACAAATCAAAGCGCCAACTCAATTAGATAAACGATTGATCATTAGCCAGATACAAAGTGGCTTAATTGTGATTGATCAACAGGCTGCCCATGAGCGAGTTATTTTCGAACGTCTCCAAGAAGCACTCTCAAATGCAGAAATATTAACCCAGCAACAATTGTTTCCAATCACGATCGAAATCAACCCTCATAAATCTGAAATACTAAAAGGGATTCTGCCACAATTGACGCAAATTGGATTTGATGTCGATGAATTTGGCCAAGATACATTCATCATCCGAGGTGCACCAGCCCATATCAGTCCAGACGTAAACCCACAGGAATTAGTGGAAGTCTTTCTAGAACATTTTATATCAGATACAGATATAGAAGGCGGGATCAATGATAGATTATGCAGCGCCATGGCTAAAAGCGAAGCGGTAAAACGCGGTGCCATTTTACAAGGTGATGAAATGCAGGGACTGATCGATCAGTTGTTCTCTTGTGAAATGCCATACAAAAGTCCGAGTGGAAGAAAATGCTTCATCACGATCACTTTGCAAGAGTTAGATCAAAAGTTCTCGCATTGATTTGAGTAGTGTTATGATTTTCTGATTGGGAGATCATGAATCAAATGGATGTTGTACATGGATTGTTGAAAGAATGGATAGATTATATTTGGAGTTAAAGAAAGTAATGAGTCACCCACCTGTCCTCCCTGAGGTAGGCAATGCTACGCGACAAGGCGAGGGACTGTTTTATTCATGAATTAAATTTCAAGTCATTCGATCCGTTTAAAATTCAAGCAAAAAAAGCCTTCCTTTGAGGGAGGTTTGGTGGGTGATTCCTAAATTTGGTTGAAACACAACACATTTATATAAAACCCTAAGCGTTTTTAATCGTTCTGAAACGTTTATCAAAAGCTTTGTTGTGTATCTATTGAGATAGATTCAATTAAAAATCAACACACATTTTTTTTAAATCACTTCACTAAATGTCCTCTGATTTACTCAATAACTACTAGGAAAGCTATCTTTCTTCTATGACTTCGCTAACTTGAGCACTGTAGTCACGCTGTCATGCAATTTATACTTGAAGGCTTATTATTTGGTTTGTTTTTGTCTCTTTCACTAGGGCCGATCTTTATTGCCTTAACACAAACGGCAGTAGAAAAAGGAGGACGGGCAGGCATGACGGTAGGCTTAGGTGTATGGATCAGCGATGTCTTGATTGTGTCTTTTACGTATTTATTTATAAAACGAATCAGTGCAACGGTAGAAAGTGAATCGTTTCAATTTTGGTTGGGTATGGCAGGTGGGATTGTGATGATCTTATTTGGATTAGGCTCAATCTTTAAACGAGTAGAACTCGATTTGAACCAACGCAAGCACGAATACAAAGACTATTTGGGCTTTTGGCTCAAAGGATTTTTAGTCAATACGATTAATCCATTCACATTTTTATTTTGGCTCAGCACCATTTCGACATACATCATTGGCAGAAAAATCAATAACACAGAAGCAATGATCTTTCTGGGCTCCATTCTATTTATGATTGTATTCTCTGATGTGATGAAGGTTATTCTAGCAAAATCGATCCGAACGAAGTTGAAGTCATCCCATATCCAAAGATTTAGTCAGGTCGCTGGTGTCGGTTTGTTTTGCTTTGGATTGTATTTGATCTATCAGACTGTCTAGTCCAAAGAACTTTAAATTCACTTTTGTACAAGTTTGAGTCCAACTCACAAAATCAAAAAAGTTTCTTTGGGCGATATTTTTATTTTTCTCAACTAACTGATACTCAGGCATCACTGAATTTCAAAAAAACAAAAATCTCATCCCAAATAATTCATTTTATGAAATTCGTCACTTTTCAGAGTGGACTCAAGTTTTATAATCAAAACAATATTACTTTTGTTGCCTTATTATAATAGAAGATATGAGTACGGATTTTAATAGCTTGACAATCAAAAAAATAATCAGAGAGACAGAAAACAGTATCTCTGTCTTATTCGATGTTCCAACAGATATTGCAGATGACTATGCCTTTCAAGCGGGGCAGTATTTAACTTTAAAGTTTGAATTAAACGGAGAGGAATATCGGCGCGCCTATTCCATTTTCACAAGTCCCATCGAAGGCAAACTAGGTGTCACCTCCAAGCGAGTGAAGGGTGGTGTCATATCGAATCACATGAATGATAAGCTGGTAGAAGGCCAGTCGGTGGAAGTCATGAAACCAATGGGAAACTTCACGATACAGTTGGATCATGATGCGATGAGGGATTATTACCTCTATGCGGGAGGTAGTGGTATCACACCTATGATGTCCTTAATTAAAACAATCTTGGAAGAAGAGCCGATGAGCACGGTACATCTGTTCTATGGCAATTCAGATGAAAAGAATATTATTTTTCAAGATGAATTAGATGCCATTGCATCGAAGTATGCGGGTCAATTCAATGTCAGACACATTCTCAGTGATCCACTTAAAGAAAAGTCAGGCTTCTTTTCAAAATCGAAAGTGTCATGGCAAGGTTGGACAGGTTTTCCAAACCAACAAAATATCGCAGAATTTATAGAAGAGAATCCGGCTAAGAGCAAGCAGCAAATCCATATGATTTGTGGTCCAACGATTATGATGGATATTGTCCAAGCCGCTCTACTTGGCCAAGGTGTGCAAATGGAAAATATCATGGTAGAGTATTTTGGCTCGCCTACAGAGGATGCAGGAGCACCTGCCGGAGCTGGAGGTGGTGGAGATCAAACAGTCAAGGTGAGCTTGAGAGGCGAAGAGTTTGATGTCACTGTACCCGCATCAAAAACGATCTTGGATGCGATACTTGAGTTGAAAAAAGATGCGCCGTATTCTTGTACAAGTGGAGCATGCTCAACATGCATGGCAAAGGTGACAAGTGGAAAGGTTGACATGGATGCCTGCTACGCATTGGATGATGAGGAGGTTGCTGATGGCTATATATTAACTTGTCAGGCACATCCTACGACTGCTGATGTTGCGATTGTGTTTGAGGATTAAAAATCTGACTTTATCGTTTTCTTAATAAAAGAAACGCCTATAAGGCCTTACATTTACCGCTTTATAAAGAATTAGAAACACAATGGATAAATTAGGAAGATACGTTGACCTTGCTATCGATTTTGCCCCAAAATTAGCGTTGGCACTTATTGTTTTAATTGTAGGCTTTTATATCATAGGCAAAATTATCAAGTTTGTCAATGACAAATTAATAGCATCTAATTTTGATAAGAGTTTAGCTCCATTTTTGACATCTGTCCTTTCTGTCTTATTAAAAGTTTTATTGTTATTCAGTGTGGCAGAGATGGTTGGTATTAAGACCACTTCGTTCGTGGCTTTATTAGCTGCTGCGGGATTTGCGATTGGGATGGCGCTGCAGGGCAGTCTGGGTAATTTTGCTTCAGGTGTGTTGCTCTTATTATTTCGACCATACGTCGTAGGTGATTTGATTGAAGTCGATGGTCAGAAAGGTTGGGTTAAAGAGATTCAAATATTCAACACAATCGTAAAAACAGTAACGAATCAAAATGCCATTATTCCAAATAGTAAATTGACTTCGGATACCATTATCAATCATAGTTCCAATGGAAATATTAGAGTGGATTTATTCTTTTCTATTCCTTATGAAGAACATTTTGATCATGTGGAAAAGGCTGTTTTGGAAGAACTAAAAAACGTGCCTCATATTCTCACAGATCCTGCGGCATCTCTAGGCATTGAAGAATTTGAGTCTCACAATATCAAAGTCGGCTTATTTATGAATAC
The DNA here is from genome assembly GCA_937959275.1 of uncultured Saprospiraceae bacterium. Taxonomy (GTDB): domain Bacteria; phylum Bacteroidota; class Bacteroidia; order Chitinophagales; family Saprospiraceae; genus CALFUK01. The sequence continues at coordinate 9,553 of CALGLU010000031.1, forward strand.
TGATCCTGCACATTATTGGGATGTGTATTACGCCGCAAACCTGGCGATCAAACGTGCGCTTGGTAAGAATAATATTAAGATGGCTTACTCAGAAGGGATTGAGTTGGGGCCTATTGGGAATAATTAATTCGATTAAAAGTATGTCTCCCTCTATAGTCGGGTGATGATTTAACTTATCTGGTATTTGTAAATTCAACTTCCTTAGTTAATCTATATACAACGTAATTAAAGTGATCGATTTAGTAAGGTTTATGTAGGTAAACTACCCGTTATATTATATATTAAAGGTCAATGTAAATGGCTTATTGTATAACGAGATCTTGGTAAATTACAAACAGATATTAAAAAATGAATTCCCTTCTACCATTCGAAGAAGAGGACAAAAACTCTATGATGCAAGTGCCGTCAGAGCAATACACATAGATGTAGAAGATAACAGTATCACAGGAGCGGTACAAGGTGGTAAACGTTATAAACAAGAGATCAAATTCACCGAAGACTTGAATCAGATTCTCTTTGCGCACTGCACCTGTCCTTATGGAGAATATTGTAAACATCAAGCTGCTCTGCTCTATATGGCAAAAAGCAAGATCGAAAGTAATGATGATCAAGATAAAGAGTTAATCAGTAAACGAAATGGCCAAAAAAAAGCCAAAACAGCTAAAAAGCGAAGCAGCAAAAAGGGGCTTCCAAAAGCAGTAAGTAGATCCGAATTCATTGCACTTCCTTATACTCGATTCAATGAATTATTCAACCAATATTGCAATAAGAGGAATAGAATTTTGGGAGCCTCTATTTCTTCTGAACTTTCAGTTAATGCACAGTACCAATTAGTGGTAACGCTTTATAAAAGCGAATACTGGCGGAATGAGAAGGAATATTTATGCCATGTTGAAATCAAAACCTTAGAACTTAATCATATCCATATTCGGTGTTCTATCTGTGAAGAGAAAGACAAATTTCTGTGTGGTCATATGCAAATCGCCCTAAACGAAATCAAGGATATGGATAGAATTCAATTGCTTGAAAGCGCTCAATCACACGTTAAGGGATTGTATGCAAAGGCCGCGAAGAGCTTGTCACTATCAGTTGCTAATTTCAGTAAGCACTTTTCCGTTATTATCCAGTATGGACAGATCTATGTAAAATCGAATGATCAAAATGTGATCCTGAATACTGATCACTTCTCTTTCATTAACATTGACAGCTCAAATGATAAACAATATGCTATTGAGCTTTCTAATGTTGCTTTAAAGGAAGCTAGTCTCACATATGCCATCCAATGGCTAGGCTCTGAATCAATAAATATAGTTGATCTCATAAGTGGTAAAATTAGAAAACGAGATGGTGTCATTAAGACTCAGATTCAAGAAGGAGGTGATGCAAGCAAGTTGCCACAGCATCTCAGAGAAATGTACAAAGTCTTAAGCTCTCTGGAGAGTGACTACGACTTTACAGAATCAGAGTTTACTTATTATAACAACGTACATCAAGTCTTATTAAAACAGCATGACACACTTACCTTAGACAAGCACTATTACTATGACGATAATGCGATAGGATCCTACTACGAAACCAAAAAGAAGGCTAAATATTTCAAACATTTCACATTTAAAAAGGAGTTAGTTGACCTCAAGGCAATCGTGTCTGTAAAAGATGGGCTCTATCACCTAACATTTATACTTATCATTGATGATACGCCTTTAAGCATCGACCAAATGGCATTCTTTAATAAGCTATTCTTAGTAATTGGTGAAGAAGCTTATATTTTCTTCAATCATGATATATACTATCTATTAAGAGAAATTATCAAAGCACCAAGTCTTTCTTTCTTACCACGAGATAAAGACCTCCTAGTCGAACAGATAGCTAGGCTAAAACATAAAATCGATTTTGATATTGATCCGAATCTAGCGATCAAAACGACAATTCTATCAAATACAAATAAATCACTTTTCTTGACTCAGCAAGAAAATACAATTTTCATAGAACCTAAGCTAAGTAGTGAAGACAATTCGATTGCTATTCTGGATGAAGACTTTCAAGCTGCAAATGAAGCAGTCATCGAAATCGATAAGCAAGAACGAAGTGAATTTATAAAAGAGATCAAATCCCTACACCCTGATTTCTCAACCCAGGTCCATGAGTTTAGCTTCTTATTTTTGAATACAAATCAATTCATAGAAGACCTATGGTTTTATGACTTCTACGAAAAGTGTAAGGTCTATGGCATTGAAGTCTTTGGACAGGAGAATCTTAATGATTTTAATTATAGTCGACATAGACCCAAAATTACATCCAGCATTAAGTCTGGCATAGATTGGTTTGATGTTGATGTATCTATGAGTTTTGGCGATCAAGACATATCTAATAAGGCATGGATCAATGCCATTAAGTCTAATGAGAGATTTATCAAATTAGATGATGGAAGCCAGGGTGTGATCCCTCAAGAATGGTTTGATAAATTAAAACATATCCATACGAATACAGAACTCATTAAAGGTGAACTCAAAATATCTAAGTTCAATTTTAATCTTATCGATCAATTATTCGAGGATATAGATGATGAAACCACGCTATTGGAAATCGCTAAGAAACGAGCAAGAATTGATGCGATCAAATCGACGGATACCAAAAAAAAGAAAGCCATCCCGAAAGCGATAACCGCCTCTCTAAGACCCTATCAACATCAGGGATATAACTGGCTATGCTTTCTGCACGAGAGTGGCTTTGGAGGAATTCTAGCAGATGATATGGGGCTAGGTAAGACCTTGCAAGTGCTGTGTATACTTGCATACGCAGTAAAGAAAAAATCGACTCCAAACCTCATCATTGTCCCCAGATCATTATTATTTAACTGGGCTAAAGAAATCGAAAAATTCGCTGTTGCATTACATTATGTCGTACACCATGGCCCCAATCGCGCTAGATCAAGTCTTGACTCCATAACAGATAGAAAGATCATCATCAGCACATACGACACAGTCGCATCCGATATCATTTTATTTCAAGATATAGAGTTTAATTACGTCGTACTAGACGAATCCCAAGCCATTAAGAATCCATCATCTAAGCGATATAAGGCGATGAGATTACTGCAAGCCAAGCACAGGTTGACTATGACTGGTACGCCTATTGAGAATAACACATTTGACCTATACGCCCAGATGAGTTTTGTGAATCCCGGTTGTTTTGGTTCTGCTAAAAAATTCAAAGAACGATACAGCACACCTATCGATGTCAACGGAGATGCAGACGCCGCTCAGATGCTCAAGCAAATGATATATCCCTTCTTACTACGTCGAACCAAAGAGCAAGTCGCAACGGATCTACCAGAAAAGACTGAATCGATTATCTACTGTGAGATGCCAAAAGACCAACGAAAAAAATATGAAGAACTCAAGAAAGCCATAAAACAAGATGTCTACAAGATGATCAAAGAAGATGGCTTAAAACGATCGAGGTTTAAAATCCTAGAAGGCCTATTGAGACTCCGACAAATGTGCAACTCTCCAAAAATACTGGAAGCAAACAGCCAGACATCATCAGCAAAAATTGAAAAAATAGAAGAATTGTTGAGCGAAGATTTAGCAGGAAAAAATGTCTTAATTTTTTCACAATTCGTGAGTATGTTGACCATTATCAAGGACTCTCTCGTCAAGCTCAATAAAAAATTCGCCTATCTCGATGGCCAGACTAGAGATCGAGAAAAAGCAGTCAATGAATTCTTAGATGACGATAGCTGTCAGGTGTTTTTAATTTCACTAAAAGCTGGAAATACGGGCCTTAATCTTACAAAGGCAGACTACGTATTCATCGTTGATCCCTGGTGGAATCCAGCTGTAGAAGCCCAGGCGATCGACAGGACTCACCGCATCGGGCAAGTTAAGCAAGTCTTCGCTTACAGGCTCATCTGCAAAGACACGATCGAAGAAAAGATCATGGCCTTAAAGGACAAGAAGCGAAAAGTAGCGAGCGACATTATCAGTATCGATGATCAGCAATTTAAGAGTATGGACAAGAAGCAGATTTTGAATTTGTTTGAGTGATGTTGTTATTTTATTTTACTGGTCTGACATTAAGGAAATCTTGGGATGGTCTAATACATTTGGTTAGCCGGGCGGATCAAACGTCAGAAGACGGGATAATGTTTTCAGGATTATAAGGAGGAATTATTTATTATGCTTACTTTGAGAATAGATATTTAATTGATTTTTCTATACAGATTTATTGTTCAGACATAGTTTTTGTAATTCACTTTACATATCTCCAATCACATTAATACATCATGAATGAGATCGTACTAAATGTCGCATGTGCTGTTATCATATCTGAAAGTAAGATTCTTATTGTCAGAAAAGGTCCCTTGATGAAGATGGCAGGCAAATATGAATTCCCTGGTGGGAAAATTGAAAATAATGAATCAGAAGAAGATTGTATAAAAAGAGAGATTAAGGAGGAGTTAGGGATTAAGGTTGTCGTTTTAAAAAGATTGATTCCAACTTTTTATAAATATGAAAGCTCATCTGTACACTTAATCCCTTTTTTATGCTCGCAAACAGATGGACAAATTACTTTGACTGAACATGACGTATTCCATTGGGTAGACCCGCATTTATTAAAAGATTATGATTGGTGTGATGCGGATATTGCTATCTGTGAGCAAGTAATGAATTTAGATTTAGCATTATGGAGATAGGATTATATGAGGAATTGGTGAGCAAGTTGGTTTACAACAAGATGAAATCACTAGACCAGAAGCAATACTTTTTTCTTGATAAAAATTTGGAGGAAGAAGAGGCTTCACGGTTTTTGTCTAATCATCTACTTAAGTTACTTACGCTCGTCCTTGATTTACAATCAGGTAAAGAGAAGATTGTTGAGAAAATTATACTTGCGAATAAGATAATTAAATTCATTGCAGAAGAGGTAGATGATTCAACACTTGAAGCTAATCTTGTGGAAACCGAAGGGAAAATATTACTGGCGGTATATGAGCGAATGAATGAAGAGTTACCTATTCTAGCTACAAGGATTAAAGAGATTATGCCTTACTCTCGACTTTCACAAAGTGAATTATTTACAGGTAATAATCTTGGAGTTTCGTTGGATAGCGAAATGAAAAAGGAAATTTCTTCCAGTAATGAAATTTGGATCTTAGTGTCGTTTATTCGATTTTCTGGGATAAGAATATTCCAAAAGGAATTGTCAGACTTTACAAACAAAGGAGGCAAGCTCAAAGTAATCACCACTTCTTATATGGGGGCAACTGACATCAAGGCAATCAAGTTCTTATCAAGTTTGAAAAATTCGGAAATTAAAATTTCCTATAACACAACTAACGAAAGACTACATGCCAAGGCATATCTTTTTCTTCGTAATACTGGCTTTGATACGGGATATATAGGCTCTTCAAATATATCACACTCCGCCTTGACAAATGGTTTGGAGTGGAATATTAAAATTACAACTCAAGAAGTTTCCCATCTAATAGAGAAGTTTAAAAAAACCTTTGGTTCTTATTGGCTGAGCAAAGATTTTGAACTGTTCAGGCCAGGAATTGATGATGAGAAGTTTGCGCTAGCAATTAAAAGTGAACATAAATATGATACAGTTGACATCGCTAGCTTTTTTGATATTAAACCATACACTTATCAGGCAGAAATTTTAGATGCTATACAGTCAGAACGAGAACTACATAATAATTATACAAATCTCATTGTAGCCGCTACAGGGACAGGGAAAACTGTGATTTCTGCTTTTGATTATAAAAGATTCAATAAAAGCAATAAACGGGCGAGGCTATTATTCGTTGCTCATAGAAAAGAAATACTACAACAAGGTCTTAGTAGGTTTAGAGGAATCCTTCGCGATAATAACTTTGGAGATCTTTGGGTAGATGGTATAGAGCCGACTCAATATGACCATCTTTTTGCGTCTGTTCAAACATTGAAAAATAGAATTGATGATCTTGAATTAGCTCCCGATCACTTTGATTATATCGTTATAGACGAAGTACATCATATCGCTGCTAGCAGCTACCGTCCAATACTGCAAAAATTTTCTCCATCAGTACTAATTGGATTGACTGCAACGCCAGAAAGAAATGATGATGCTGATATTTTGGCAGACTTTAATGGTAAGATAACTGCAGAGATTAGACTAACAGAGGCCCTCAATCGAAAACTCCTGTGCCCATTTCATTATTTTGGTATTTCAGATGTCATCGACCTAAGCCAAGCAAGGTGGCAAAACGGTAAATATGTACCTAGCGAACTGTCGAAGATCTATACACAAAATGACCAACGGGTAGGGAGCATCATTCAAAATTTAAATAAATATATCACGGATATCAATTCAGTAAAAGCTCTGTGCTTTTGTGTGACTAAGGAGCATGCCCAATATATGGCTGAAAAGTTTACATTAGCAAATCTCAAAGCAGACTATTTGGTCAGTGGTAATTCAAAGAAAACCGAAAGAAAACTAAAGCGGCAAAGACTAATCAGTGGACTAATAAATTACCTCTTTGTAGTAGATATATTCAATGAAGGAATAGATATTCCTGAAATAGATACCATTCTCTTTTTGAGACCTACGGAGAGTCTTACCGTATTTTTGCAACAACTTGGAAGAGGGCTAAGATTGTCAGAGGGTAAAGATTGTTTATCTGTGCTTGATTTTGTTGGCAACTCTCGACCTGAATATGATTATCAGACAAAGTTTAGAGCTCTAATAGGGAAGACGAATACCTCAATTAAAAATGAACTCGAAAGTGATTTTCCGAGATTGCCATTAGGATGCTCTATTGTCTTAGAACGTGTTGCCAAGAAAAGCATCTTAGACAATATCAAAAATGCAACAACTTATAGTCAGCATAGACTATGTCAGCTTATACAGAACTACAGCCTACATACAAACAGAAAATTGACTATTGCGAGTTTTATCGACTTCTATAATGTGCCTTTGCAAATCATTTATAAAAGAGGTGGCTGGACAAAATTAATGATGGATGCCGGGAAAATAGAACCAACGGATGTAGACTATTTGAGGAATGTTGTGAGTGCTATACATAAGAAATGGCTTTCCTGTTCCTCCTATGCTTATTTCACATTTATAATTGATTTAGCCAATAATAATTTTAATATTAAACTTCAAGATAGATCAGAAAATGATAAACTGATGGCTGCTATGCTGTACTATGATGTTTGGCAAGATCCTAAACTCTTTGCCAGTTTAGAAGACAGCATTAAAGCCATAGGTAAGCATCCCTATATAGTTGGAGAGATTCGACAGGTTGCTGTACTGCTCAGATCAAGAATTAGGACAATCGAAAAGCCCCTTAAACTCCCTTATAGTTGTCCCTTGAAGATACATGGCAGGTATACGAGGAGTCAAATTTTAGCGGCTTTTGGCGAGTCTACAATTAAGAAAAAAAGCTCAGCTAGAGAAGGCATATTGAATATCAAGACAAAGAAAACAGAATTGTTATTTGTCACTCTAGAAAAAACTGAGGAACATTACTCTCCATCAACATCGTATAATGACTACGCTATTTCCGATAACTTATTTCATTGGCAATCACAAAATGCGACTAAGCCGTCATCTACAAAAGGTCAATCTTATATTCAACACAAGAAAGATAAAAAGTCAATTTTGTTATTTGTTAGAGAGAAAAACAAAGACGAATACGGTAACACCTACGGATTTGTATTATTAGGCAAGGTAAATTATATATCACATTATGGCTCACAACCTATGAATATTGAATGGAAATTAGAAACTCAAATTCCTAGTTTCTTTTTGAAAGAGAGTGCTAAAATGGCATTAGGTTAATTTTCAATTGGAAATTGAAATAGAGTTACGGTTTCTACCCCTAATATCGCCCCAACAAAAACTCCCGCACCATATTCAAAGCCACATTTGACGTATACTCAATATTCATCCGCCGATCCTTACTAATCAATAGACGTTTCGTCACCTGCTCTTTCAGATTCCCACAGGCTAACCAAATCGTCCCCACTGGCTTGTCTGGCGTACCACCACCAGGCCCAGCGATCCCCGATATCGCGACACCCACATCAGCACCCGTCTGCTTAAGCACACCCAAAAGCATAGCGCTGACAACCTCCTCACTCACTGCTCCGTGTTCGATGAGAAGATCATGGGGGACAAACAAAAGCGATTCCTTCATCTCATAGCTATAGGCCACAATGCTCCCCGAATAATAGGCAGAAGAGCCTGGAATAGATACGATTTTACTCGCGACTAATCCACCGGTACAGCTTTCAGCAGTGGTGATTGTCACACCTTTTGCCAAACAAAGCTCACCCAGCGCTTGCTCAAATGGTATGTCATCGAATCCATACACATAGCGCGCCAACCGATCAGCAATTTGTTGTCCGAACGTCTCTATCTCATCATGCAAAGCTTGTTCATCTGCTCCCTTACCCGTCAACCTAATCCTAACTTTCCCAAGACTGGGCAAAAAGGCAAGTTTGATATGTGCAGGCAATGTGGCTTCAATGTCATCGATCTCTTTGCTGAGCACGGATTCTCCTTGTCCTACAGTCATGATGGTTTTATGGACAATCGAGATGTCTGATTGGTTTGCGAGAAGAGGGAGGACATGGTCCGTCATAATGGACTTCATCTCGTAGGGTACACCTGGCATTGAGACGTACATTTTGCCATCTGATTTGATCAGCATGCCCGGCGCTGTGCCCATAGCATTTCTAAGCAATGCCACATTAGCTGGCAGATAACATTGTTGTTTGTGTAAGTCAGTTGTCGATCGCCCTCTTTGGGAAAACAGACCTTGAATATGAGTCCATAAAGCTTCATTAAACAGGAGCTCCACATCAAAATAATCCGCAAGCGCTTCACATGTCAGATCATCTTTTGTTGGACCTAAACCACCTGTCATCAATACGATATCGGAAACAGCAGCGGCTTGATTTATGCCTATACGAATACCATCCATGGTGTCCTTAACAGAAATGATTTCATGGATTTCAATGCCAATCTTATTCAACTGTTGTCCTATCCAGGCTGAATTGGTATCGATGATTTGCCCGATCAATATCTCATCACCAATTGTAACTATGCTAGCTTTCATAAACTGATTTTCACTTTTCGACATTCCAAGTTCTTACAAACATCCTAAAAACCCGCTTTTGATGGTGTCACATGTTGCACTCAGGACATGTTAGTTCAAAATGTAGCTATGCGAATGTCTATAAAAAATTGCTTGGAGGTCAATTTTATATCGACTTTACATGAATGATATCTCTTTCAAAGAAAATTCTTGGATTCCATTCTCCAGCTCCATTACTAGCTTTCCATTTTCTTGTACATTCCTAATAATACCATTTATGATCTTCCCATCTTCAAGTTTATACGACCTGACTTCATTGATTTGATACAAATGATGTCTGTAAGTTGTCATTAACGCATCAAAATTTCCTTGTTTTAAGTCTAAATAGTAGGATTCAAAGTGATTGTATAATTCTTGACGAATATCTAACAAGTGGTGCTTTTTGTTTGTTTCCATTAGTATAGAAGTCGGATTTGGTAGAGATGGATCAAAAATGCTTTGGTTTACATTCAGACCAATTCCAATAATACTATACTGAATCATGGACTGCTGGAGTGTGTTTTGGATCAATATTCCACAGACCTTATTGGACTTGATATAGATGTCATTTGGCCACTTGACATGAGTGGTGATACCTTGATTAGCGACCACATCACGAATGGCTAGTGATGAAATAATCGATAAATAGAATTGATGTTTAATATGTAGCTTGTTGGGCTTGAGGATGATAGATAATGTTAAGTTTTCCTCAGGGACAGTGAGCCATGTAGAACCAAATTGGCCCTTCCCTTTCGTTTGATGCTTGGCACTGACAACTGAACCATCTGTGACCTGGCCTGTTTGGATTAATGTAGAAGCATAATCGTTTGTCGAATCTACGGATTCGAGTTCGATAGTCGGATTACCCACGAAGAGAGAAGAAGTCAATATCACTCGTTTATTTTACTTAACTTTGAATCAACAAAAATACGGTCTAATTTGAGCACAGCCAAGGCGAGCCTTCCAAATCAGAAAGATGGATTATCCCAATTGAACGATCTTATTGTAGATAGCATTCAGGATATCAAAGGTAAAAACATTATTAAGTTGGATTTGACTGAGATTGAAGAGTCTTCAGCAGACTTTTATATAATCTGCGAAGGAGAATCAACAACACAGGTAAAAGCCATCTCCAATAATATAAGTAAGCGTATAAAAGAAGAAAAAGGAATCTCACCTAGTCATGTCGAAGGGATAGCTGGAGCTCAATGGATTCTAGTTGATTATTTTGACACAGTGATCCATATTTTTCATCCTGAAAAGCGAGCATTTTACGAGATTGAGGAGTTGTGGGGTGATGCTAAACAGACCGTATACGCAGATTTATAATTTCCATAACAAACTCAAATGGTCTGTTGTGTGTTAACCATTCAAAGCTTCTGTCATGTCAGAAAATAAAAATAAAGAAAACGGAACTGATCCTAAAAAAATCAATTTCAACTCATATTGGATATACGGTGCGATCATCTTATTCATTTTAGCGCTTAATCTATACCTACACTTAGAAAGCCAAACTGAGATTATCGATCTTCAAAAATTTGAAGATATCGTCAGAGATGGTGATCTCGAAAAGCTTGAAATCATAAATGATAAAACGGGACACGTCTATCTTACTCAAAGAGCTCTGGAACGTGAGAAGTATACTGATTTACAAACGAACAAATTCAATAAAAATCTTCCTCAGTATACATTTGAAGTCCCTCCGTCAGATTATTTCAATGATCGGTTAAAGGTCTTGGAAGGTGAAGGCCATGCAGTCACGCCTCAATGGAAGACGCAGACGAATTGGCTAGGACCGATATTGAATTGGGTTTTCCCCATTCTTCTGATACTAGGTCTATGGTTGTTCATCATGAGAAGGGTAGCCACGGGATCGGGTGGTCCAGGAGCTCAGATTTTTAATATCGGCAAATCAAAAGCTACCTTATTCGACAAAAACACTAAGGTCAATGTCACGTTTAAAGATGTTGCAGGATTGGATGAGGCTAAAGTAGAAGTGATGGAAGTGGTCGACTTTTTGAAGCATCCTAAAAAGTATACCTCATTGGGGGGTAAAATTCCAAAAGGTGTTTTACTTGTGGGCCCTCCGGGTACTGGTAAAACATTGTTAGCGAAAGCTGTTGCCGGTGAGGCAGGCGTTCCTTTCTTTTCGATCTCAGGTTCTGATTTTGTGGAAATGTTTGTTGGTGTAGGAGCTTCTAGAGTTCGAGATTTATTTAAACAAGCTAGAGAGAAAGCGCCATGTATCGTCTTTATTGATGAGATTGATGCAATTGGACGAGCGAGAGGAAAAGGAGCTATGCAGGGCGGTAACGATGAAAGAGAAAATACATTAAACCAACTCTTAGTTGAGATGGATGGATTTAGTACTGATAAGGGAGTTATCCTTATGGCAGCGACGAATCGACCAGATGTCTTAGATACTGCTTTATTGAGACCAGGACGTTTTGATAGACAGATTGGTATTGATAGACCTGACTTGAAGGGAAGAGAAGCCATATTTTTGGTTCACCTTAAAAATATAAAAACAAGTAAAACGATATCTGCATCAACCTTGGCAGAAATGACGCCGGGTTTCGCTGGAGCAGAGATCGCTAATGTTTGTAATGAAGCAGCATTAGTGGCAGCTCGACGCGGAAAGAAGTCAATTGGGATGGATGACTTCAATTATGCATTAGATAGAGTGATCGGTGGTCTGGAAAAGAAAAACAAATTGATCTCTCCAAAAGAAAAGGAGATCATTGCTTATCATGAAGCAGGTCATGCGATTTGTGGATGGTATTTGGAATATGCATCTCCCTTAGTTAAAGTAACGATAGTCCCTCGTGGGATAGGAACATTGGGTTATGCACAGTATTTACCAAAGGAAGAATATATCACTCGGACTGAAGCCTTATTGGATAGAATATGTATGACTTTTGGAGGTCGTGCTGCTGAGAAAATTATTTTTGATAAAATCTCAACAGGTGCACAGAATGATTTAGATCAAGTCACAAAGATGGCATATGGGATGATCTCTGTCTATGGTATGAATGATAAGGTTGGTAATGTATCTTTCCACGGCATGTCACAGGATTCATATCAGAGACCCTATTCAGATGAGACGGCTACATTAATTGATGAAGAGGTGAGAGAATTGTTAGAAAAACAATATGAGCGTGCGCAAGTATTATTGAAGAAATACAATAATGAATTACACATCTTAGCACAAGAATTGCTGGAGAACGAAGTGTTGTTAAAGTCTCAGGTAGAAAAATTAATTGGTCCTCGTCCATACGATGATTTAGATAGTCGCGTAGAAGATATGGAGTCAGCCATTGCAGAGTCTATATCTGACGATTCTAATCAGGCGTCGATCACCCAGAAAAAAGATGATGACGACACAAAGCCAAATGAAGAAGATGAAGGTACCAATACCGAACCCACTGATTTGGTTTAGTTCTGCTTGCTTTTAGTCACAGTCTCTACATTGTTTACGTTTGTGCACTAGCCATCAATCTAGTCTTTTGGATAGGTCTATTTAGCAGATTGATTTTTCACAAAGAAGAATTAATTGAATCAAGGGCTGAGCCATCAATGACGATTCTAGTCATTTTTAAAAATGCCGTACAAGAATTAAAAACATGTGTTTCAGCCTTGAAGCATCAAGACATTACACCTCGACATATACTTTTAGTTGATGACTTTTCGATAGATGGTGGACTAGAACATGCAAACACAATCTGTAAACCTGAGATACGTGTGCACAAGGCTTTGGTAAATGGGAGTGGTAAGAAACTTGCTCTCCAAGAAGGGTTACAGTTACTCGAGACGGATGCTGTTCTCTTGACAGATATTGACTGCGTGCCAGCCTCTGATACTTGGGCAAGAATTATGCAAAGCAAATTCCAGGATTCGATAGAGATTGTGTTGGGCTATAGTCCAGTGATTAAGGAGCGCGGACTATTGAATATGTTTTCTAGATTTGAAACATGGATGACTGGAGTGCAATACATGAGCTATGCACTTGCGGGGATACCCTATATGGGAGTTGGTCGAAATCTTGCCTATCGCCTATCGACAGTTTCCGGCTTTATACCTGATACGACGATTCGTTCAGGAGACGATGACCTGTTTGTAGCTGCAAGAGCCAATGCTGACAATACAGCGATTTGTCTTGATCCTGATTCGTATGTGTTGACACACTCTAAATCAACGCTATCAGACTATATTCACCAAAAGCGTAGGCACATCAGCACGAGCTATGCCTATGCACCACGTCATAAAATACTTCTGTCCGTTTTTGCGATGAGTCAAATGCTGGTATTGCCATTGTTTATTGTTTTGATTTCTAATGTGGGCATCCAGCAACATCTTATCCTAAGCTTGTTGTTTTACATTGGCCTTAAATGGCTCATTGCCTATCCGTTGCTAAAGCGGTTTGATGAGAGGAGTTTATATCTTTGGTTTCCAATGATGGATATTTTGTTTTCGATATATTATTGGCTGATGGCAGTGTTGTCGCTTAACCCTTTAAAGACCTGGTCTTAATGTTATGGAATTAATCAATCACTATTTTCCAAGCTTAACTGAAGAGCAATCTTTGCAATTTGAGCTTTTACCTGAATTATACACGGAGTGGAACGCTAAGATAAATGTGATCTCCAGAAAAGACATTGATAATTTATATGAACGGCATGTTCTTCATTCTTTGGCTATCGCAAAGTTTATCGAATTTGCGCCGGGCAGTCAGATTATTGATTTGGGCACCGGTGGCGGGTTTCCTGGTATTCCCTTAGCGATTCTATTTCCAGAAGTGGATTTTCACTTAGTGGATAGTATTAATAAAAAACTCAAAGTGATCAATCATGTCGCAGAAGAGATTCGATTAAAAAATGTAAGAACTAGCCACAGTAGAGTTGAAGATTTGAATGGCCAGGTTGATTTTGTGGTGTGTCGCGCAGTGGCTCCATTGGATAAGTTGATGAATTGGACACGACATCTATATAAGACAGAGATGAAGCATGGCTTACCTAATGGCTTGATTGCTTTAAAAGGCGGCAAACTCGAAGATGAAATCAAGACAATTTCGAAAGGAGCTTATATAGAACAGGTTCAGCTCAGTCAGTATTTTAAAGAAGACTTTTTTGAGGAGAAATCGCTTTTGTATGTGCAGGGGTGATTTTGAGTGTTGAGTGTTGAGTGTTGGGTTTTGAGTGAAGGGAGATTTGGTACTGTGTTGATGTAATGATGTGGATTATGCGGTGATTTGTCCACCTCCTTGCCGTTGTTGGTCTCCGAACCAACGACATAATTTAGATCAAAATATATTAATAGACTATCGAGTTAATACTCCTTGTCTCTGTTGGTCTCCGAACCAACAGAAAAGTTTAACAAGAACCAACAGCATAGTTAACATCAAAAACCATCTATGGACCATCGACAATGGACTATCGACTTAATATGGACTATCGACTTACGAACCAACGGAAAAGTTTAACAAGAACCAACAGCACAGTTTTACACCAAAATCCATCTATGGACCATCGACAATGGACTATCGACTGACAACTACACAAAAGTGTGGGAATACCCCTATTTAATTATATGATATTCGGCTTATAATTTAAAAACTTCTTCGATTAGATGAAGCTTCCATTGTAAAACAAAAAAACCTATAGTTATGAAAACAATCGTAATGTTGTTTAAGCGGCATGCAGTCCAATCTCTACTTATTGCAGCAGGTCTATGCATGAGCCTAGCCAGTAGCGGACAATCTACAGAGTTGACAAATTTCCAATTGAAGTTCTTAGATGCTTCAGATGTTCAATCAGCTGTACTCTCCCAAAATTCGGGGACATTTATTTTAAAGAATGACTCGCCTAATGGGGGGTTAAGTATTAGTGCCGAAAATTCAATCCAGCTTTTGAACGACAATGCTCAAGGTCGAATGTTTATGCATGAGAATGGCCATATGACCATGGGGCTTTCTGGACAGGACTTCAGTGGTCGTTTTGGCAAGCTAGGTGTGTATAAAAATTCTGATATGGATACAGCACAGCTTGTACTCATGGAGACAGGTGATGCAACAGACTTCACGAGAATGCGATTCTTGAATGATCAAAATTTATTCGATAGTAATCTAGATCTTGTTAATTGGACGCTAGCGGCAAAACTTGGCAACCCAGATGACTATAAGTTTATTATGGGACTTAACAGTGAAGCAAGAATGCGCTATACAGAAGCGACAGGTGAATGGGAATTTCTTTCTGGCTCAGCTGTCAATTCAAGAGTTATTGTAGATGAATTAGAATTGAATGGTGGTTCTGATTTTGCAGAAAAATTTGACATCACAGCTGATTCAGATCACACAATACAAGCAGGTTATGTCATGTCGATCGATCCTGAAAATGCAGGTAAGTTGACAGTCAGTCTTGAAGCCTATGACACTAAAGTGGCAGGCATTATTTCTGGTGCGAATGGTATAAAACCGGGGATGATTATGGGACAGACAGGTAGCATAGCAGATGGTGAATATCCAATCGCCTTATCGGGAAGAGTCTATGTTGCGACGACTGCAGTGAATGGTAAAATAACACCAGGAGATTTATTAACCACTTCTACAATAGCTGGTCATGCGATGCGTGCGACGGAAAGAGAGCTGGCCTATGGATCAATTATTGGTAAAGCCATGACGACTGCAGATGAAAATGGATTTGTTTTGGTATTAGTCAACCTTCAATAAGTACAACATGAAAAAATTACTATTACTAGTTTTAATCAGCTTCACTATTCTAAATAGCACGACGCTTTTTTCTCAACAAGTGCGGGTAAGTATTAAAATCATCCTAGACTCCTCAGGCAATCGGCCAGCTCAAATTCTAACGAATGAAAAATTTGATAGCGCCTTCCTCTGGATTAATGATCGACTGCACGAATATAATAGAGGTATTGAATTTGTACCCTTTGAAATTGTTGAAATAGGTGGGCCATCGAATCCAACAATTTCGGCAAACTACAATGGTGCCGGTGTTGTCATCGATACAGGAGGTAGTCTAATCACCAGTCTTGAAGCCGATGCGGAAGCAAATCCATCAGCTTACCAATGGAGATCTAATATGATCAATGTGTACTATAGTCGGACGGCGTTATCAAATGGAATCTGTTCCTTTCCTTCAAATTCAAACCACAATGAAGGAATCATTATTGACCACAGGAGAGCAGATGAGCCTGAAGTCTTATTACATGAGATTGGACATTTTTTTGATTTAAAACATACGGCCATCCAATCCCAGGCATGTGGAACCTTAGAATTTGATGATTCATCTTGGGATCAAGACGCCATTGCGCAAGCTAATTTTGGCTTGAATTATAATCAGCTCACAGCCCAACAACAATTTCAGGTGGATATAACCTTTAATAATGTCATGTCGCAAATTAGAGGTTTAGGTGAGTCAAGAGTTGTCTTAACGGAATGTCAATTGGACAGATGGCATCAGACACTTTTGAACTGGACCACACGAAAGGATGTGTGTTCAGCTGTCGTGTGGTATGTCGATGATAATGATCCAGACCCTTGTGCTATCTTACCCGCAGGTTCACCATGTGGTTGTAATGGCAAACCTGATATTCCTTATGAAAATGGTTTTTGTGCATTTGATGCGCTTGATGGGGTCACAAAAGATGTCATCGTATTTAAGCCTGGCGCTTATGAAGCTGATGAAGCCTCAAGTGGCCCAATCGTTTTGGATAAGCCGATGTTGCTGACAGCGACGAGGCAGGGGAGTGCTGTCATTACGCCGTAATCATACATGGAAAGCAGAGCCTGTCTGTGGCAGGCTCTAAACGTTTACATTGCCTCTTCGATTTGACTTTTCAATCCTTGAGCGATGAGATGCTTTGGATCGAGTTGCACTGCCTTTAAAATAGAAGCGTAGGCCGAGTTATACTGCTTCATGTGAAAATAGATTTGTGCGTAGACAACGTGAGGTGCTGGTGCTAATTCGGGATTGACCGTTTCTGCGAGGTTTTCTGCATAGTTTAAAGCAGTCGTATAATCTCCAAGTTCTGAATGTAACACAGCTTGATACCCAATGAAAAAGGGAATGGTATATTCTGTTGCTGTCATAAGTTGCTGCATTGAGTCAAGTGCAGCCTGAGGATTTTGGTTGGCATGTATAGTCTCAATATATTCTGCTTTGATATAGTGTGCATTGGGGTAATGGCGAATAAAAGCGCCCATATTATCCATTGATTGTTGTCGCATTTTTTGTTTGGTTTCAGCGGATATGAATTCTTGGGTTTCTCGGGCGTTCATTCGTTCAATGCTGTTTAGATAAAGATCTAAGAGTAACTGAAAGTGTGTATTTGGCAGCTTTGCACTTTGTTTTAATGCTGTGTAAATCTCAGTCCTTTCCTCAAGGTTAGAACTAATCCTGCCGACCAAAGCATGACCTAATAGAAAGTGAGTGTCAAAGGTGATTGCGGTTCTAAATGCTTGTTCGGATACATCCCAGAGGCCATAGTCCATGATATTAACCCATCCTTGATTAAAATAGTAGCTGGCTGAGTCATGCCTTGCTCCGAAGTCTATGGTTGGGCTAGGCGTTACAAGAGGTGTTGAACTTGGTGTACTTGTTGGCTTAGGATTGCATGCTTGAATTATGACACTCATCGCTATTCCAATCAGAATTACTAGAGTATTAATTTTAACAGCATCCTTGTCAAGAATTATATAATTTTTCATCGAATACTTTTGAAACCACGGTCGCGACAATGGCCACAGCTGCTATCATGCCTTGATCATCTGCTGCAAAATAATGGGCAAAGAAAGCGAGCAGTGAGTCAAATAAAAATCCTGCATATGCCCACTCTTTTATAAATCTAGACTTTTTTGAGAGCACGGCGACAATACCCAAAATCTTCAATACGGCAAGTGGTGCGACGAGCCAACCAGGAAAACCTAAATTAGGAAAATAGGATACGATTTGCTCATAATTAAATATATACATCTGCGCAGAGTAGGCGAAGATTGCGCACATCACACCTGTCGAAATCCAATAGATGACATTTGTCCACTTCATATGCTTCAATTGATTTTGAACTATGAATGTAGACAAATGTTGCTGCTATACCAACGGATTTGGTTGGAGTTGTTGTTGATTTAAGATCAGAGTGTAGTGCGTCGGTAGATATGTTGTGCCAAGCGGAAGCGAGTATGACGTCGAAACCGTTTTTTTTGTTTTAAAATTATAACAACGTTAATTGTTGTCACCTTCTGTAAATAACAGGTTCATAATCCCATAGAATGTTTCTTCAATTTCTTCTGTTTCAGAACTGATGTTTGAAAAGACGATTCGGCCAATTCCTGTGCTCGGTTCGAAATACATGACGGTGCTGACACCAAAATCATTGCCAGCATGACCAATGCAACACGAAATAGATAAATCCCAACCAAGTCCGCCTTCAATTTCTATTAAATGAGATTGACGTCTAAACATTTCCTTATAGCTCGACTGCGAAAGAACCTTCCCACGCCCAGCATATCCGCGAATCGCTTCTTGTAGGAATTTAGTAAGATCAATGATGTTCGTATAAAGGCCACCATCGGGAATTGTGTTAATGGAGTAATCTGGACAAGAGTTGTAGTTTTCTAAATAATACGTCGCATGATTATTCGACTCTACCTTCTCTAACTCCCACGTTGAAGAATTCATGTCTAATGGATCAAAAATGTGCTTTTGAGTAAACTCCATAAAGTCAAGGCCTGTCGTTAATTCCATAATATAACCCAATAAGGCAAAGCCCATATTGCTGTATTCAAAGTGTGTGCCTGGTCTTTTTGTTGTATACATCTCAACTTTGTTATACCATTTTCCCTTAGGCGAAGCTACCGAGTCTAGGAAGTCTGATAGTGATACCTTTTCATTATTGTTATAAAGGAATAGATCTTCATGATGTGGTTGTGGCCAATTGCTTTGGTCAAGTGATTTTCTAAACACATACCCACGGTTATAATTTTCAGGGTCACTCAATGAGCTGGTGTGTGTCAACAACTGTCTAATCGTAATATCTTCATCCGGGAAGTCTGGATTTGAAATCATAAATGGTAAATGCTCTTGAATCGGATCATCGAGTTTGAAAAACCCTAACTCCATAGCCTTCATAACCGCCATGCCAGTGATGCTTTTTGAGACGGAAGCGATCAGTTGTATTGTTTCAGGATTGTATCTTTTTTTATCTTCGACGGTTGCATAGCCATAGCCTTCCTGTAGAAATGTTTCTGATTCGTCGAAGACGGAAACGGCAAAGCCAGTAAGTATTTTTGAAGCTTCAATGTTCACCAATGTGTCTTTCATGATTTGTTGAAAGGCAGTTGATTTCCAATACGCTGTCTTTGGCCATTGCGTTGTGTCCGATATTTTTATAAATGAAATACTGTGATTGTCATCGTCGTTGAAAATGGCAACTTCACTTACTTTACCCGTGTAGTCTCTTTTAAACACGAGACGTTCCATAAAGTCTTCATCCGTCTGCAAGGTGTCTTTTGTACCTGTAATTATCGGGATGGCTTTATAGGCGGTTGACAATGCAAACAATGTGTCCATTATGACTTCAAAGGTATAGCTCGTATTTATTTGTTGCGAAAAGTAGGTTCCTTCGTAGTCAGTTAAATTAACTTCTTGGAAGGCTAGCTGATTTTCCTCTGTTTGTTCTGGCATGAATGGTGTAATGCCTTCAAATGGTGTTGCAATAGGCTTTATGTGATCGTTAAGGTATATCTCATAAAGTTTACGAGCTACATAATAATTGCGAAAATGGCCATCATTGCCTAACATGATAAAGCCTATATTTTTATCTGGGAATCTCGCTATTGACGTTGTAAATCCTGCTGACAAGCCTAAATGGCTAAATCTCTTCAGGCCCCGAAAGTCCGTAATAAAACTGCCGTAGGCATAGTTTACAGCTTCTCCAGTATTAAGTGTATCTGTTTGGTTGATGGTCTTAAATAATTTGTCTTCAGAATGATAAGCTGTATTTAAATAATCAACCCACTTCGTCAAATCTGAAATATTGGAACGCACAGAACAACCACCCGGTGCAAAGAAATCAAAACTAAGCCTTCTAAAATGACTGTCTCCTGTATAAGAGACATAAGAAGTAGCACGATTTGGAATGACAATTTCAGGTGAATCCCGAATCAATGTACTCTCCATATGTAAGGGCTCAAACACATATTGCGCCATCCAGGTTTTAAACTCTTGCTTGGTGATTCTGCGAACCAGCTCTGCCAATAGGGTGTAACCATCGTTACTGTAAGCGAATGCTGAACCAGGTGCAAAATACAGATCTGGAACATGCTTAAGTATATTGAGTACTCGTTCAAGTTCGATTTTGTCGTTTTCGAATCCAGCTAATGCTAAGGGATAATCTGAGTCAATGATCCCTGAAGTGTGATTTAATAAGTGCTTAATCTGAATTGGTGATTTGTAGTTTGGCAACTCAGGAAAATAGATTCTAATATCATCTTCGATAGATAATTTATCTTGCTCCGCTAATCGAGCAATTGCCATCGCCGTAAATTGCTTGGAAACAGAGGCGAGTTCAAACACCGTCTCTGCATTATTTTTTATGCGATGTTCTACATTGGAATAACCATAATACTGTTCGAATATTATTTTCCCATTCTCTACAATAGCAGTTGCAACACCAGCTCGTCCGGGTCTTTCTAATAGCAGAAGTAATGCCTTTATCTGCTCTAATGCTCCACCACTATTTGCAGGGATAAGATGAGCTGTGAGTGTGTATGTACCAATCTCTTTTTCGAAACTAATGGCATTAACGTAAAACTGGTAGTTTCCTTTTTTTGGCGATTTAAAGATCAAAAAGTCAGCTGTCTCATCCGTTCTCACTTGGTCTAGGATAATGCCTTCGGGACTGACGACAGTTAACTCTGTTCTGACATCAAAGTCTGTCATGTTCAGCAGGACAACGACATCCTTTTTCAGGCTCAACTCATAGTGATGATAGGTCGACTCTTCAATTGTGTGCGTATACGGTTTGTCAGCGATTAACTCGCCATAGGTTTTTTGTGCGTATCCCTCTTCAATGAAAGTCAATTGACAGATTAAGATCAACGCTAAAATCAAGTATTTCATCCAACTACTTTAACACGCAAAGTATGAATCATATCCTAAACTTAATTGGATAAATGGTAGCGATGCCTGAAGAAGCGCATTCTTAGCTTGGGCTGCCGACTGTCCTAAATGAGTATCCACGTAATTTTACATACTCGGAGGGACTGACGCCACTTGCATTTTTAAAAGACCGTATAAAGTGGGCTTGATCACAATACCCAAACTGATAGGCGATTTCTGTCAGAGAGATTTCCGGATTTTCGAATTTGAAGGTTAGACATGCTCTGATACGCACATTATTGATAAAAGTCTTTAAGGTATATTTCACCTCTTGTTTGAACAGCAGATTCAGCTTTTGACGATAGATGTTCATCTTATCGGCAATTTCGTGAACAGTGATATTACCTGATGTTTCATAAATATGACTGCAAATCGTTTTAACAAGTTCTGCATTCTTATTGGGATGGATGGAGAGTGATCCTAAAAATTGTTCTGCATGATTGACCATTTCATCTAAAGAGTTTGAATTAAAAATGTCTTCGTTGAGTTTGTTTGTGCAATTAGCATAAAGTGTAGTTAGATTAAGGAGCTGTGCTTGTTTTGTTGGTACATAGCTCGCATTCATCCATGGCTGTAATTTTATGCAAAACGAAGAGAAGGTGTCTGAGAACTCAAAGCGAAATGGCCCTTTTAGATTATTGAGGGTGTAACAGGGAGGAAGTAAGAATACCTCATGATTACCTGTGGTGATTTTAACATTGGTCTCCTTTACAAACATCAATTCGTAACAGGCATCATCAACTATAATCCCTGAATTGCTTTGTTGTTTTTGATCAAACTCTACGTAATAATAGCGACGTATTACATCTTCAGAAAGCTTGATTGGTCGTTTTGTTGCTGATTTCAAAGTAGTTGGATATTCCATTGGAATATATGATAACTTTTTTAGATCTAGTTAATTAAGTGCATCTGTATTTGGGAGCCTGTCAGCCTCTGGATGGGCATTTTTCATTAAAATGATGACAAATTTGTTTGTGGAAGTGCGTTTTGTAATACATGAGTATTAGACTAAAGATCAAGTTGTGTCGCTATTAAGCGAGAATCAATATGTACGGAATTTTTACGTCATAATATTGATTATGTACGGCAAAATGCCGTAAATTTGCAATAAATACATAAAAATGGATCGTATAGTTAGTAAAAAAGGAGAAAGTAGAGTTGAATTCCGTGTAAGTAAAGAAGAAAAAGAATTGTTTGAGTATGCAAAACAACTGAAAGGATTTAAAACATTCTCTGAATTTGCTCGATTCGTGATAACAAAGGAAGCAAAAGCCATCGTGAAAGAAGAGAACAAAATCCTTGCTTCTCAGCGAGATAAAGAATTATTCTTTAATGCTTTAATGGATGAAGAACATCAACCAAATGAATCTTTATTAGCGGCTATTAAGTATCATGATAAATTAATTATTGAATAAATTGAAGATTTATAAATACGAAAGACAATTTAAAAGAGATCAATTCGACTGCGGGAAAGAATCACTAAATAATTATATCCAAAAAAATGTTACAAAAGATGTAAAAAATGGAACATGTACTTGTTTTATCATCAAAAATAAGGATAAGGAAGTCATTGGCTACTATACACTATCAACAGAAAGTATCCCCATAGAAGATGCACCTCCACAATTTCAAAGGAAGATTAAATATCAATATGTCCCTGTAATTCTTTTAGGCAGAATCGCAATTGATAAGAATCATTTTGGAAAAGGATTAGGTAAATTCTTACTCGTTAATTCGTTAATTAGAAGTTTAGATGTAGCAAGAAATCATGTTGGAGCTGTAGCTGTTATAGTAGATCCGATCGACGAAGAAGCTAAACAATACTATTTAAAATTTGGGTTTATGTTATTACCAGATAGCGGAAGAATGTTTATATCTATGAAGACTATAGCAAATGCATTCAAAGAGTAATAAAAAGTCTACACTTATCAAAGAATCCATCACACCACACGATCTGTCTGGGGGATGACCTGTATTTCAGGAAACTCAATACGGCATTGGTGCTCTTGCTTCGCTTCCACTTCTTCGGTACTCAAACTCCGTAAGGGTAGGGTATAGACATCAGCTGCATCCAAATTGACTTGATAGCCTAAATCTTGCAGTGAGGCAATTGTCACGCGGCTCATCGCATTGCGACCTGGATCATCAAAGCCCGTCATCAATTCGGAATCAAAGGTCAGCTCGCGCCAATGGCCCTCTCTTGTACCAGGGCCACCCGTATTTGCAACCGGTACTTTTGTGGGGATATTAAAGCCGACAAGTGATCCATATTCGATCATGCTGGCTGGTCCGACAAAGACAGGATTATTGGTGCCGGCACCTTCTATCAAATTAAGCTCGGACCACAATGTCCCAATGCCCAACACATGTCCCATCTCATGTATAATGACATCTAAT
This sequence comes from uncultured Saprospiraceae bacterium, assembly GCA_937959275.1. GTDB lineage: Bacteria > Bacteroidota > Bacteroidia > Chitinophagales > Saprospiraceae > CALFUK01. Next base: position 33,259 of record CALGLU010000031.1, read on the forward strand.
AATTCTCCGCTGTCCTCGAGGCCTTGCAGGTCAGCGCTGTCAAAGCTCATGATCCCTTTTATCGGTATACGTGAGTCTGGCCTGACATGAGTCGGTCCTGCTTGGCCTAATATATTATTGACACCATCAATCACCTTGCCCTCAGCTAGGATAAGCAAGTCGTCAATGACCTCCCCATCCACTTGAAACGAAGGCACATCACCCACAATAGCTTCAGACCATCGCTGCGCCGCTTGCTGAAAGATTGATTGTTGGCTTGGCGATAAACCACCCACAAAGCGCACCTCTATTGCAAAGGGAGATGGTGGAGTGACTGGTGTTCCTATCGCAAAGACACAAAGCTTCCAAAAATTTAATGAGCCGCCATCTTGATTTGCATTGTCAATGATGGTCAATGTCCATCGGCCATTAACAGGTTTATTTTTAAATGCAGATAATGTCTGTTGAGGTATAAAACTGCCCGCAAACGGTGGTCCTGCACTTTGAATGGAGACAACAGCTGCATCATCAAATGTCGTCATCTCAAAATTATCCCCGCTACCTCCTGTGAACGAAACCAAATTAATTTTTGTACCGTCCTCGTGCTCTAAGCTAACTTGAAGATCATTCGTATAGCTATGCGCAATATCAATCGTTACTGCCAGCTCATCAACCGTCATGCCGTCTTGACCCGAAATAACTATCTCTGAACTAATGACGCTAGGAGGACCAGGATTGATTGGCACAGCAGTCATATTATTAAAAATTAATGGCAATCGATTATCCGCATCGGTCTCTATGCTTAAGCCCCATTCCATTAGAACACCTCCATCCTGAAATGCCTGATCTGCGACTTCTAATGTCCATTGCCCATTTGCATCCTTATCATTAAATAAGGACAGTAGTTCATTTGGTTTGAATGTGCCAGTGAATGGAGCTTGACTTTCAGAAATGTTTAAAGCTGCGTCATCACTGAATACTGTCTCCCTGAAATTATCTCCACTCGCACCTGTATTCGTGACAAGACTGACCCGCTCACCAGTCGGAGAGATTAAGCTGATGCTTAGGTCAGAGGTATACGAATGATCAATATTTAGTTTAACCCTGACTGTCTTCGTTGTCCCTTCAACGCCAGATACAAGCAAATCTGAAGTAATGGTGTTTGGACTAGACGCCCCAATCGTCACACTGTCTGTATTTTTAAATTGGAATATGTTCATAATTCAAGTCTTAGATGTTTCTTGTAAAATAACTGTTTTCTGTTTTGTCTCTATGAATGAGTTAAGAATATTCATAAAAAGGATACCACTTGTCAGACAAAAGATGTGCACAGTTGTCCTATTTGTACCCATGATATCGAAAGATAGAGATCTTCCGCGATGAGTTGCTTACCTTTTACTCATTCATCTTGACCGTTCGCTCAATCCATTTCACCATTTACACAGCAATTCGATTTTATAGAGAATTCTCCGTAAATTATATGCTAAACAGACAGATTCCGAAAGGCGCACTTCTAATATAAACTAAAGGCTGTATGCTTCAAACGATACTCATTGATGACGAACCTGCCGCGTTGACTGCGTTGGAAAAAAAACTTGAATTGTTTTGTGATGGCATCAATATTGTCGCCTCTTGTAATTCGGCAAAAGATGGACTACAGGCGATTGGTAACCATAAGCCAGATCTTGTTTTTTTGGATATAGAAATGCCTTGGATGAATGGCTTTGAGTTGTTGGAGTGTCTAGGAGACTTGATTGATTTTAAAATCGTGTTTGTGACCGCTTACGACCAATATGCCATCCAGGCTTTTAAAGTCAAAGCGGTGGACTATCTCCTAAAACCCGTGGATAAAGACGATCTGATTGTGTGCGTCGATCGAATCAAGTCGCAAATCAAGATGTTTAACCAAACAGCATTAGAAGACTTATTAGTTGAGATCAATAAACCTCAATTTTCAAAACGATTAATGATCAACTCGATTGACGGTATAGAAATACTCAATATGGATGAAATTATTTATTGTCAGGCTGCTTCTAATTATACCTATATTTTCACACAGGACTCAAGAAAATTAATTGTTAGTAAAACGCTCTCAGAAATTGAAAAATCTTTAGATGCAACATTCATGAGAGTCCACAAATCATATACGGCAAATCTGCACTTCATCCAACGGTACTCAAATACCGATGGTGGTGAGATTGTATTTAAAAATGGACAAACATTGCCTGTCTCTCGCAGGAAAAAAGAAGAGGTTTTGGAGGCAATTGCTAAGTTGGAGTGAGTTAAGCGAACATCGAGAGGGCAGGAGCCCTTCGATTCAAAGTTTGGCATGGACTGCATGAAATTGAGGAAAAGGGCTGCCGCCCTCTTTCCGTATTGGAGACCTTCGATTCAGGGCTGGAGTGGATCAAACCTGAGACAATGGGCTCCGTCCCTTGCCGTGTTACACCAACTCTAATTCTGCCCCCCAAGCCCACCATTACATCCATCAATAAACGCCTCAAACTGCGCACCCAATACCGTCTCAAATCCAGGCAACAAATGCACCTCAATCGCAGAATCATAATCGACAACGGATGAAAAATCTATCGTCTGAGTCGATTCGAGAATCCCATCAGTCTCATAATCTGCAATGCCTAGCTCAACTCCCGTCAAACCACCACTGCCAGCAAATTGATAATCAGTTGGTAAAAGAGTAATCACTGTCAAGTGAGTAGAAGAGCAACTATTTCCTTCAGTCACCACAACACCAATAACATCTCCACTCGCCAAGCTTGTGCTGCCAAACACATTAGACGCACCCGCTTGCAATTGCTCTGAGGCATCCATCAAGCCATTGTTATTGGCATCAAGGAAAAAGCTGTATTCAGACATCCCGCTCGGCAACACCTCAAGTGCCGTTAGTGAGCCCGGACATTGTGGAGAATCGCTGCTGATAGAAATCCCAGCACTTGCTGCAGGGTCAACGAGCAATGCATCATCCAGTTCGATGGACACGCAGCCGTTAATGCTGATATAAAGATCAACATAATTTCCAGCGGATAGATTGGTTAGGACAGCAGCTCCACTTGTAAAGCTTACTGATTGCAATGGTCCCGCCAAGGTTTGAATTGTATACAAACCATCTGGAATGTTGACACCTGCAATTTCAATTGAGCCATCCATGCCGCCACAAGTCGTTGGATCGTTGACAGCACTGATGATTAATTCAGGAATAGGATGAACGGTGACCATGGTATTTACTTCTGATGTACAATTCAAGTTGGTGACTTGCACACTGATGATGTCTCCATCAGCCAAGGTGCTGCTGCTATAACTATCTGTACTGCCTGACTGAAGAGATTCTCCGCTTTCAGGTGTACCATTTCCATTGACATCAATAAAGAATTCATAATTGGACATGCCTGCTGGTGTCGCCGTAAAGGTGATTGGATCTCCTAGACAAACAGGTGAATCATTTGCGATGGCTGCTATAGGCGCTGATGGATCTGTGAGAATGACATCAGGCAATTCGGTCGATTCACAGCTATTCGCTAGGATGCTGAGGTCTGTATAGTTTGCTGCGCTGAGACCAGAGATCATTCCAACTCCAGATACAATTGATACATTTGAAAATATGCCTCCGGCATAAGCGATGTCGTATAAGCCGTTGGGAACATTCGTCACTGTTATATTGATCGACCCATCAGTCCCGCCACACGTGGATGGATCTGTCACTGTAGCAGTGATTGTTGGTATTGGATGGACTGTCACAGTTTCGCTTTGAGAAAGGGTCTGGCCACAGCCATCATCATCTGATACACTTAATAAGGCATAGGTAGTCGAGCCTGTATTTGATGTATTATGTATAATGCTTGTGCCGTTTGCTGGTACAGTAATCGTTTGTGCACTGCTACCATTTGAAGAATAAGTAACTGTATAGGGAGCGACACCACCACTCGCAAAAAACTCGACATCAACGACTGAATTGAGGCAGGTGTCTTGCGGGACAGAAATACCTGCTGCAGGAGGCGTAAACGTCGAACTGCACACCAATTGATAGGTAAATGTAAACCCATTGGTGCTAAATGTGTTAGCATTAAAAGTGACAGTAGGTGTTGTCGTACCAAAATTATCATCATAATCTGGAAAGCCATTTAAATTGCAATCACTTGTCGGTCCATCGTCTTCATGGATTGAGATTGTCACAGGTCGAGAAGATTGTGTACATGATGTCATGCCTAAATCAACAATAATAGGCACACTTCCGCATTCTCCTGTATTAATATAATTAGCAGGATCTCCGCTAGCGCCACCATCTGGAACATCAAAGAAATATTTTGTACCATTAAAACTAAGGACCCACTCAGCCTCTGCTCCAGTATCGGATTCTGCAGGGAAGCTGATGTTGGTGATTTGCATCGTGACCTCGTTGGTGACTCCAGTCGCACAGACAAGGCTAAAATTATTATCTACGGCCTGACACACATCCACGGCACCCCAACCAAAATCATTATCTCTGGTCGGATAATTATCTGCTGTTTGTATCAATCGAGTTAAGACATCTGTTCTGCTCCAACTAGGATTATTTCCCCATACAAGACCTGCAACACCAGCCATCGTTGCAGTTGCAGCAGAAGATCCGCCCACATACTTATTACCAAGATTGGGCACTGCGAGAGTTGCAGCTGTGCGGCCATCATCTGATGCTCGCTGCATCTCTATCACAAAATCCACCTCTGGCCCATCATGACAAGAACTGCATCGCTCTCTGTTGGCGGCATCGGTAATCCCAGTTACAGCAACTGTTTGGGTCATCCAGGCAGGAAAGATAACAGGATACCAATTCGTAAGTGATGTGGATGTACCTGCTGCGGCAAACATTAATTTTCCTTTGCCATATGCATACTCAACAGCATCCTCTACCTGTCCGCTACTAAATACATCTCCAATAGACATACTGATGATATTCACGCGGGCATCATTTGCCGCATGGTACAAGGCTTCAGTGACACCATCTTTTTCGTCTCCAGTATTGATCAGCACATCTTCTGTGACTCGATAAGAGATCAGATTTGCTTCATAGGATACACCAGCAGGTGTATTGTCATAGCCTCTCGGTGCAGTTGCTAGACCGGCCATAGATGTACCATGACCACATTGGTCTTGCCAATTATTCGTCGAGACACCTGCGGTTTGAAAGGTGTTGTATTTCTCAACGATTCTACCTGCAGATTGACCTTCAGCAAAGTCCCCGTTAAGTTTGTCTTGTGTGGAAGAGATGCCTGTATCCATAACAGCAATCCAGATGCCATCACCATGGTTACTGTTGTTCCATGCACATGGAATATTGTGTTTGGCATGATGCCAGGATTGGCGGGACTGTGGTGTAATTGACGTATAGTCCGAGCTGCTAATTGTTGAGCTGGTTGAAGAGCAGCCAGAATCGCTTTTTAATTGTTTTGAAAAGTCGGGATTTGTTTTTGGTTCGAGATAGCGGACTTCTGGCATAGCCATGACAGCTTCCATGATATCTCTATCCATGACTTTAATACTCAGGTAGGGTAGCCTGTTTTTTTTGGGTTTTGGCATGAGTGTTTCCACTGTGTATGCCTTGCCATATTTTCGTTGTGTTTCTTGGACGATGTAGTCAAGGATTTTCTGTTTAGCAGCATCCCATTGTGCATCATCTGTATCCAATTGATGAAGTTTGGATCTAACATCTATTTGACCAGCAGGCTGGTAACCTATGCTTGCTAATTTGTCTGTAGAATTGAGTGTGCTCCACAGCAGGTGATTATCGATATCCTTCCACTGGATAATGTCTTGAGTGCTTTGCAATCTGGCTTCTAAGCTAGAGTGTACTTCTGTTTTGCTGAGTGGCGCTTTGTGGTTAGTCTGGCAGTAGAGAGATGTTTGCAAAAAACTTAGCAATAGACAAGCGAGAGAGATGAGTAATGTTTTCAAGGTATATATTTTTCAAATGACTAAGGTGGAAGGGGCTCTCTGCATCTAAGTTACTATAAATTCAGCATATCTCATGTAATCTATATGGCTCTAAAAAGTGATTTAAATGAATTGATTGAGCCTACTAACAATCTATATATGGAGCATAATTTAGTCTTTGTTGAAAGGAATATCACCAAAAGACCAGCATACTCTTAAAGATGAATCTCCAGATAAATCCCCTGTCACCATAATAATAGAGTGATTAAGTTTTCTTAACTTAATCATCAAATCAGAAAACAAAGTCCACGAGTAAGTTTAGTTAGCCGATTATAATCGTTTTATCCAGTTGTAGATGGAATAAATGTCCAAGCGATGATAAGAGCAGACGACCAAAGGAAGTCTGCTCCATATCGCCTATCCATTACCCAGCCTCCCCCAAAATCTACTCTAAAATAATTGAAGTCTAGTTGATAAACTTTACAATTATTTCTATGCTAAACTCGGATGAAACTCAATTGCTATTGATAGTCTTTATACCTAAAAATTTGTGCATCTTTAATGAGAAGTATGCGGGTTACAGTTAAGTTATTGATATTAGGGTTATGCATTTCTTTTTCACCTTATGGTGAATTGAGGAGTCAATCAGCGTTGGAGACTTTTAAGGTACTTGAGAAACAAATGACAAAATCCTGGAAGTATGAAGAAATGATTCCGCAATTTGATTCGCTAAGACCTATTCTACTTGAAGAAAAGTTAATTCAGGAATATTTATATAGTTCTACTTACCAAGTAATAAGCCTTGCACTGACTGCCAAATTCTTGAAAGCTGCCCAATTATTGGATATAACATCAAATGCTGTCGAAATTTACTCTGAAAATCAAGACAGTATTAACTATAGATGTGATAATGGTCTCATGATTGATATAAGTGTACTTTCCGCCTATATTAATATCAATTTAGGGAATACATTTTTAGCTGAAAATTATGCACGTAAAGCCATTAAGTTAACTGATGAAATCGGCAATAATGAGATTAAGGGAATCATGCACCAGTCTGGTAAATATCAAATATTGGCTGATTCATATAATCATATCGGAGATTATCATAGAGCCATTCAGTATTTTAAATCTGCTATTGAAAAAGCTGAAATTGATAATCCACAACAAATATATTGGTTGACTTCAATAGGTTCTTCATTTATACAATTGAATGACCTGAAGAATGCTCAAGACTATTTGAATTTAGCACGTAAAAAATACTATAGCGTTTCTGACTTAGAACATGAACATTATGTTGTTTACCTTAAACAAAGTCTATGCTTTTTAAAACTAGTTGAGAACAAGATGAAACTTGCCAAGAAACAAACAGCTGGTGTAGAAGAATCGCTTGACTCAGTTCTACAGCTAAAACCAATTCATGCTTACCTATTGCATTACTATCAGATCAGAGGTAGAACTGCTATGTTAAAGGAGAATTTCATACAAGCAGATACGTTTTATGAAAAAGCTATAAATTATTGTCTTGAAGTCTTTAGTTATAACGAATTTAAAGTAGGTGCAAATTATCAAGCAATCTCAAAATCATACTATCAAGCAGGCAAATTTGAAGATTGTATTAGACTTTCAGATTTAGCAATAAAAGCGCTAAATAAAAACAAAGAATTAAGTTCTGAGTTAGACTATCCAAATATATTAAATCATCTCTTTGTATATGAATCACTTTTATTAAAAGTGAAATCCCTTATCAACTTGTCTAAAGTTGATTCTGCAATAATATTATCAAGTAAGCTCCTCTCTGTCTTCGACTACATGCTTAATAAAAGAATAATTTCAAGAGAATCCAAATACCATTTCGTCAATAAAATTAAATTTGATATTGAAGAAATTTTGGAACTTCTAATTGAGAAACAAGAATTTGAACTTGCCTTTGAACTCGCACAAAAAGTACATGGCATCTTAGTCTCTTTAGAAATAAATGAGGATATAGCCACACAACAATTCAATATTCCTCAAGAGTATATTGACTACTTAAATAGACTCAAAATAAAAATAAGTCAAAAAGAAAGTTTGTTAATTCGATTAGACAAAGACGATGAACAATACAATTTTCTAAGTTCTGAAATAGACTATATTCAAGAAGAACTGGATAAGGCAATCGAAACCATTGAAAAACAAAGGCCTGGTTATCACAAATTAAAATATACCCGGCCTAAAAATAAAAGCTTTGCTCAATTTCAAAAAGAAGTACTTGACAACAACACTGCCCTAATAGAATACTTAGTGGGAGAAAATAACGTATTCACATTTATAGTAACCAAGGATGACATAAAAATTGAAAAAGCTGAGATAACAGATGAATTATACATCCACATTGAAAAATTGAATAAACACCTTCGTTCTATTGATAGCAAAGTAGCATTTAGTGAATTTATAAGCTCATCAAATTATCTGTATCAGCAATTATTAAAACAACCACTAGAGTTAATTCCAGCTAATATAAATCAGCTTTACATCATACCAGACAATGAACTTAACTATATTCCCTTTTCTGTTTTGTTTGATAAAACAACGGAACCAATCTCTTTAGGAAGATATGACCTAATCCCGTATCTTGTTAAAGATTACGATATTTCCTATCACTATTCGTCTGCTCTTCTTTCAACGAATACATCCTTTCTAAATGCTAATTTAAGTGGTTTCGCGCCTTCGTTTTCGTCTTCTTATTCTAGTGAAAGTAAATTAACTAAACTCCTATATAACGAAGAAGAAATATTATTGATACAAAATATCACAGACGGCGAAATTCATATTGATACTGCGGCTACCCTCCTCAATGTTAGACAATCTTTCAATGAGTATTCAATTACCCATTTAGCAACGCATGCCACATGTAACGACACGCTTTCGTTTGAAAGTAAAATTCATTTAGAAGATGGTCCTCTCCATGCTTACGATATACATAATATGCCTCACAATCTTGAGCTCGCTGTTTTGAGTGCCTGCAAAACTGGTGACGGTGAACTGAAAAAAGGAGAAGGAATCATGAGCTTGGCTAGAGCATTTATATCGAGTGGTTGTAAAAGCGTCATCACGTCTTTATGGAATGTCAATGACAGAAATAGTTCGATTTTAATGGAGTCGTTTTATGAAAATCTTTGGAAAGGGTATTCTATAAATCGATCGCTAGCAGAATCTAAACGAGACTATCTAAAAAATGTCAACTCTTCAATACAAGCTCACCCTTATCAATGGGCAACTTTTATCGCTATAGGAAATAGCGACTTAAGGGTTTTCCGTTTTCCACTAGGAGAATTAGCTATAATTGCTTTGCTTGTCTTACTGATTGGCATCTTTTTAATTCGGGTGATGAGATAACTGTACACAAGAGTAAAAGAGTAAACACCTATCTTCCTCCCTGCCCTGTTTACATGAATCATTAATTTCGTGTTAACAATGCTGCTGGCGTATGCCTATGATCTCTTTCAAAAGATTAGCAACTCTAATAGAATTGAACACTATTCAATGATTATAAAGAATGGGCAAAGACCTCAAATATTAATATTGAAAACTGAAGGCTCTGAAGTAGAATTCACATTGGATGGTCATCATAAATTGAATGCTTATAACAAAACAACTACCAACGCTAACATTGTAAGAATCACAAAATATAAAGGAATGATTTTAGATTTATAGGCTGCTTGGATGATTTTTGTTATCGAAACTTGAAAGAGTTGTTAACCATTGACATCCTCCATATTTTATGATAAGGTTTGATAATTTTGATCTTTCATCAACCGATAAATAATGAAATTCAAAATTATTCTTCTCGTTTTAAACATCATTATATTATTTCCCCAATTTGCAAACGGACAGGAGAAGTAAAAATTTCTTTTCACAAGAGGAGATAATAATATTTCAGTTATTACAATGGGATTTATTAGCTCAACTATGTGCAGTATTATGGAATGTCCTGATTTTTTAATTCTTATTGATGTCCCTCATATTCCCAGCAAGATAATAAGAGTGGTTCACAAAGTAATGCCACTAATGAATCCAATCCACTATTACATTTATTGATTGCACCTATTTAAATAAGCCTATTAAATATATTCTCAATACACATTCTTATAGCCATAGACTATTAACCATTAAGCCATTTATTGAAAAGGATACACAGCTATTAACTGCAGAGAAAAATATAGAAATATTTAATGAGCAAGGACTTTTCGGTGACGAAACGAGTGAAGCGTATTTAAATTTTGATTATTAAGATTTCTTCCGATACAACTCTTTTAAGCGAATCAAACAATCTTATAGACTGATTCGAGAAACCAATTAAAAATGATAGCCTTAGAAGAAATTGTAGAAAAAGATTCTATCGTTCGGACTATTGATTTATTTATTGATCAATTGAATTTTGAGTAATTGGGATTTGTTGATTCTAAATCTATTGTAGGCAGGCCTTCATATCCTGACAGTGCAATGATTAAATTATATCTATATGGATATATACACGATTTGCAAAGTAGTAGAGTATTAGCAAAGTCATGTAAAATTAATTTGGAATTACGCTAGTGCCTCAAGAACTAAATATACAGCCATATTAAATTGTTCTTTTCAGCCTTCTCTGCCTTACAGGAACGGCCTTGATAGCTGTGGCTATCAAAGCGAACCTGTGCCTTGAGTAGACGAAAAATAACTACCTTCATACAGCCATTTATTTAGTGCTTATGGCACTGGTTGCTTTGTTAGCTATTTCCTTCTTATAGAACAATAGGTGAATTTAGAAAAAACAATGGTGAAGCTTTTGAGAGTATATTTCAAAACTATGACTTGTATAATTAGCGCATCTATTGTTTTGTTGTCTCTGCTGAGTCTTATGCATTGTTTGTATCGATAGTTAGTTCAATACTCCTACGAAGTATGGTACTTCTCTTTTTATTACAGCATGTAGCTTGGATAGTAGTTCGAAGAGTATGGTAACTACCATTCTCCTTTACTTCCAACCACAACAAAAAATAACCCACACCCAAACCTCCCTCTCCACAAGCAAATACCAGAATTCTGTGATTTTAATATATCATGGATTTCTGTGAGCTACGGACTCAATATTTGACTGACATTTAAGTGATTATTTCACATTGTAACAACAATATAAAATCATGAAGTCTACATTTTCCGCAATTCTCCTATTATTTGTTTCGCATCTTTCTGCTCAAGTGACAGAAGTAGAGATACTCCCGGATGGGATTGTTTTCCCAAGAATGAATACCACTCAAAGAAACGCCTTAACTGCTGTCCAGGGTCAATGCATTTATAATATAAATACCAAAGCAGTAGAATGTTTTGATGGCACTAACTGGTCTGGTAATGCCAGTGGTACGCCATCAAGTATTGTGGATGGTGATGGTGATACGGGAATTTCAGTAGAACAGATTGCAGATGAAGATTTGATTAGATTTTCTGTGTCGTCAATTGAGGGAATGCAGTTTGATGGACAATCACTACAATTCTTGAATACAGGACAGTCTGTTTTCATCGGTGAAAATGCAGGTCTTGTTGATGACTTGTCAAACAATAAAAACACCTTTGTTGGATCTCTTTCAGGTCAGGAAAATACGACAGGTACACAAAATGTCGCCGTCGGGCACCAGGCCATGAAGGATAATATCAATGGTTCTAATAATGTAGCCATTGGTCAACAAGCGCTTCAAAAAAATAAGAGCTCTAATAATATCGCCATAGGATTTAACGCCTCCAGAGACAATAACACAGGAGTCAAAAATACAGTCATCGGAGGGTTTAGTGGTTTCACAAATCAAACTGGTAACGAGAATACACTCATAGGGTATGAGGCAGGAAGAAACACAAGTACAACATCATCTGGAAATGTCATGATAGGCCATCAAGCAGGCATGAATGAAACAGGAAACAATAGATTATACATTGCAAATGATGATACAGATGACCCACTGCTTTATGGCGAATTTGATACTGATAAATTGATAACGAACGGGACGTTTGAAGCTACTGAAACAATTACAGTTGGCCATAATTTTAATGCCCCACAGCCGGGAACAATCAGATTTAATCCTAATACGAATGATTTTGAAGGATGGAATGGATCATATTGGCTCTCTCTGACACGAGTAATGCAAGAAGGAAATGGTGTGACAGATGTCAACAATACCACCTATCGATCGGTTATCATTGGCACACAAGAATGGACGGCTGAAAATTTGAGAGTGCTGAGTTACAATGATGGGAATGCCATAGCAAGTACACCTAATAGTACAGATTGGATAAATTTGACTACTGGAGGATGGTGTCAATATGATAACGATCCAAGTAATGCGGCAACATATGGTCTATTGTATAATTGGTACGCGGTTGATTCTGGCAAGTTGTGTCCTTCTGGATGGCATGTACCCTCAAAAAGTGAATTTTCTACACTTGCAAATACTTTGGGTGGCGTTCTTAATGCTGGCAGTAAAATGAGAGAAAGTGGAATCGCACACTGGGCTAGTCCAAATACGGGAGCCACTAATGCAAGTGGCTTTACAGCACTGCCAGCTGGAAGAAGAAGGGGAGATAACGGCAATTTTAGTTCGCTCACTTTTGCTGCTGAGTTCTGGACATCAGGTTCTCAGTTTACTGGTAATGGTGACTTTCGTTTTATTAACAGCAATAATAATCAACTATTTGGCAGTAATGTCCAATATACTACTGGCATGTCAGTAAGATGCATCAAAGACTGATTGTGTTAAGTTGTTGATAGTGAAGAAGTCGACAAATTAATTCCGTAATTCGAGCTCTTCACATTGTTGCATTTTAATTCCTTATGAATATTGCGATTACTTCGAAATATCCAGGCCTACTGGATATTCTCTTGTGAAACAATTCAAGCGAGAAGAAGAAAGTTGTTTAGGGGCGCATCAATAGCACCCATTCTATGCCTCACAAAACGCCTCCAAATCTTGAACTTGCTATAGTCAAACTAAGACGTAAATATCCCAATTGGGGTGCTATAAAAATTAGAGTGCTTTTAGAAAAGAAAATTAAAAAAAGTAAAATTCCTTCAGAGACGACTATAAATGCGGTGCTCAAACGCAATCAACTAATTAAACCCAGAAGGAGGAGATCTGTGAAGGAAGAAAAGCTTTTTCCTAAATTTGACCCATCCATATCTAATGAGGTCTGGAGTGCAGATTAGACTAATAACACGCTTGATCATTATGAATGTGTATAAGCGAATAAAAAGAGAATCAAGAAAAGACCTGAATATTATCGGCAAAGATCCCAAATAATAGAACATATCTTTGGGACGATCAAAAGGCACTGGGGAATAGATCACGCATTACTAAGAACAAAGAAAAAATTGAAAATAGAATTTGCTATTGCGTTTACCTGTTATAATATAAAACGAATTAAGATCATATTAGGAGATACGTTGCTAAAAACAGCTTAATGTTAGGATAAAAAGCCTGCATTTGAGCTGTGATCACCTAGAGGAGTTGATACAGTATTTATGGAGTATTTTTCATTTCTTAAAGATGTCAAATTACAATTGTAAAATTGAGAGGTAAATGTGGGTTTTTGCCCAGTCTGACATTAGATAAGATGTAAGAGCTCCTTCATCACTCCAATATGTATCATCATCCGTCATTAGTGGCAAATAAATAAATCAGGGATTAGACATCTAACATGAATAATCATAATAGCAGGTATTAATAAATTTCAAAGAAAATACTAAAAAAGAAAAGAATGAAAGGCGAGATTTACAAAAAAGATTCAATGATAGATTTAAAATACTTAAAATTAATTTTAGCAATAGATAAAAATGGTTCACTGAAAAAGGCTTCAACCCAATTGAACTTAACTCAATCTGCGTTAAGCCATCAATTAAAAAAGATAGAAGATTATTTGGGAATAGCAATATTTAATAGAAGTGGGAATCAGCTTTTGATAACAGAAGCAGGAAAGGAGTTAAAGGAGAAGGGAGGACTGATCTTAAATGACTTAAATGTATTAGAATTAAGAATATTAGAAATAAAACAAAACCATCTAAAAAGATATATACATGGTTATAGCGAAAGTGAGGCTCAAAGATTAAAAGATCAAGCTAAATCAATTGAAGAATTTTTACATTATGATAGCTTATGGGAGATAGGATCAACTATTTTGGAAGTAGGATGTGGAGTAGGCGCCCAAACTGAAATAATTGCGCAAAAGAATAAAGGTTGCAGATTTAATTCAATAGACATATCAAAGGAATCGATTAAAAAGGCTCAAAGTAGAATCAAGGAATTAGGGATAAGCAATGTTAAATTTCAAACATGTGATGTGTACGATCTTAATCCAAAAGAGGCTGAAAGGTATGATCATGTTTTTGTGTGTTTTATACTAGAACACGTTAGTGAACCTGAAAAAATGTTACAACATATTTATAATTTAATTAAGCCAGGGGGGTCAATAAGCATAATAGAAGGGGATCATGGTTCAACTTTATTTTTTCCCGAAAATAATTATACAAGAAAGGTAATAAATGCCCAAATAGAATTGCAAAGGAAAAAAGGAGGGAATGCCAATATTGGTAGACAGATTTATCCCTTATTGCAAAGTTCGGGCTATAGTATGATAGAAGTAAGTCCACGACAAATTTATGTAGATAATAATAAAAAAGCATTAATTAAAGGCTTCATAGAAAATACATTTACAGCAATGATGAAAGGAATAGCAGAAGATGTTATTCATGAAGGATTAATATCAAAATCAGATTTCGAATTAGGAATAAAAGGTTTAATGAGGACAACCAATAAAGATGGAATATTTAGTTATACTTTTTTTAAAGGGCACGGTATAAAAAAATAATATCTACCACTAACATGAGTCTGGGCAAAACCACCAATAATAAATTATCAATCAATACTTTCTTATCTTATAGAGAGTTAAATTATTGTATTATGAGTACAATTACGACTGATTCGAGAAACCAATTAAAATGATGGCTTCAGAAGAAATGGTAGATAAAGATTCTTTTGGTCGGACTAAATTATTCTTCGTTTAAATTATTTGTTCTTGGGATATGACATTCAAACCTGCTAAACAGAATAGTCATAATCAGATTGATTATGCTGTATAAAAACAGATGAAGGTCATTAAAATTTAAAACTCTATTTTATACATAAGGTTAGGAAAGAAGCCTAATTGAAAAACATCATTCACTTGATTTGTTACTCTGTTATAGGATTTGCGGAATATATTTTGCCGATTTGTCACATTTTGTACATCTAAATAAAATGACTGACTAAATTTTCTTTTTGCACTATTCAGTTTACACCCAATTTTAATGTCCCATCTGAAATAGTTGTCATATTGTTCGGTAAAGGCTCTGCCGTCATCAAAGACTTCTATTTCATTTACCATAGAAGCTGATAAATCTACTGGTGTATAATATCTACCGCCAGCTGTCGTCACTTTTGTATCAATGGTGAATCGATGTCGTTTTTGCATTCCCCAATTAAACTCTTTCCCGACTAAAAAATTAACAACATATTGATTATTAAAAGCAGTGTTGCGTTCAATACCATCAAGTGCAATATACTTTGATTCAAAAAGAGATCCTGTTGCTAAAAGATAGAATCCTTGATTAAAGAATTTTTCTATCGTTAACTCTACCCCTCGATTACTTCCACCACCTTGATTCACTAGTGCTCCTATTTCTGTTGGGAATCCAAAGTCCGCACCTACATTTAATACAGAAAATGCAGTGCTGTCTTTAGCAACAGGCACATTAGATAAATGTTGATAATAGATTTCTAGTTTTGATCGCCAACTTGCATTCAATTTAAAATCATGAGAGAGGACGAATTGATGACTTCTTGTGAAGCCAAGATCTAAATTGATATTAACAGTGGTATCTCTGTCTCTGCTCGTCACTAACTGTAGCGGCAGTGGTTGCGATTGATGATGAAGGCCGTAGCCCACACTAAAGCGATGTTTTTGGGAAGCCGCCCAATTCAGAGCTACTCTTGGTTCGACGGCGACATCTCTATTGAGATCATAGTACATGCCATGAATACCCGCATTAAATGTCCATTGTTTATTAAATCTGTATTGCGTTTGTACATAAGGTTGAATCGTGACCGTGCTCTCATCGAAACTGTAAACGGGAAGTAAGTCGAAAATACCATCCCTGTCTTGATCAACTCCGAATTCTCCACTGACATGATCCATCAACACGTTTACTCTCTCCATTAGAAAACCAGCTCTGGTGTTTAATCGACTCGAGTGCTTTTTATTATAAAATGAAGACAGGGATATTCGTCTTAATCCATCATCAACTTTCACGAAGGGAGAAATAACTTCTTCAGGTGTGCCTTGATCATAGTATCTATCCCTTCCAAAAATCATATTGTTACCCGAATAAGCAATCACAGTTCGTACATAACTTTTATCATCAAGCAAGAAGTTGTGTTTTAAGCCAATAACCCCAAATTTAGAATCAGCGCGAGAATCTTCATCATCAGCGGCAAAGAGATTAGATTCGTCAACCACATCGTGTAAAAATTCTATGTCACTTACTCCATATATGCCAAACAGAGAAAAATTACCCAAGGATGATTTACCAAAATCTAATTTGAATGATAGATCAGAGTAATTGGGTGTTGCATCAGATCCTACATCTAATCCTGCCGCAAGCGCTATACCCAAAAATGAATAGCGGTATCCTACCACAAAACTACCTCCATTCTCCTCTAATAAAGGACCTTCTATCATGCCCTCTATGCCAGTGACCACTCCCAACTGAACCATATACTCCATCTTGTCCTTATTCCCATTTCTAAAGCCAATGTCAAATACTCCTGACACAGCATTTCCATATTCTGCTGGAAAGGCACTGGTCATGAAGTCTGAGTTTTTCAGAAAATTTGTATTCAAGGCGCTGACAGGGCCACCTGTGGTTCCGACAGTCGAGAAGTGATTGGGGGAGGGGATTGGTATACCTTCTAACCTCCACAACAAGCCAGTCGGACTATTCCCTCTGATGACAATATCATTTCGACTGTCATCGGCCGTACTGACGCCAGCAAAGTTTCCTGCAAGCCGGCCCACATCACTCCTTCCACCAGAAAAACGGTTGACTTCTTCCATGCTAAACTGTCTGGTTGATATGGTTGCCATATCGTTAATCGATCTGTCCTTATCAGTTGTTCCTACTATTGTCACTTCATCCAGCTTGACAAGTGACTCTATCATTTCAATGTTAAGCATGACTTCCTTTCCAGCACCTACATCCACATTAGGAATAATCACTTGTTCAAATCCCAAATAGCTGACTTCAAAGGCATGTCTTCCTATGGGTATGTCATAAATCGCAAAATTGCCTTCCTCATCTGTAACAGCTGCC
Organism: uncultured Saprospiraceae bacterium; assembly: GCA_937959275.1. Classification (GTDB taxonomy): domain Bacteria; phylum Bacteroidota; class Bacteroidia; order Chitinophagales; family Saprospiraceae; genus CALFUK01. Next base: position 50,576 of record CALGLU010000031.1, read on the forward strand.
ATGGAGGTATTAGATGAGATGAGTTGGATGGTTGCTCCAATGAGGGGCAATTCAGATTGTTGATCAATGATTCTCCCTTTGACATGTTGGACGACATCTTGCGCTTGTGCAACATGTAAACACGATAGTAATAAAATAGTGAGGATAGAATATTTGACCACAGTAGGAAGTACGTTCATTATGTTATACAGACATTAAAGTGATAACCTAAAGATCATGAATACACGTCGTCTAGATATCCCTGTTTACCCAGTTTTTTAAAACTGGTGGTTTACCACTATTGCACTTAGACTCCACCCATGAAAAAAATATTTGCAACAGTAATTGAACACACTTAAGTCGGTTTTACTGTAAGCTACTCGGCTAATTTTATGAACCGATTCTTTGACTGCGAAGGCGATTCGTAAGTCTTATAAAATTGTAAAATGGTTTGAACGTTAAGGCGAATAAATAAATCACTACTTTTTAAAACATCAGGCAAGCTATTTGAAATAAAACGACCATTTATAATTAAATAGATCATGTATTATTTGAGTGCTGAACAATTCATTGACATTCTGGGATTACATTCGGAGTAGATTTACATTTACCCGTTAGTGAATAAAACCGCCAGCTCAATACTTCGTTTGTCCGGGTTTAAGACTTGGAGTTTCTGATGATGATGAGGAGGGTTGGATTGATTGAGATGATTCAGATTGTGTTGATTCAGATGGTTCAGATTCTTCTGATTCAATGTCTTGATCTCCATGATCATCACCTCCAGTTGTGTCATGTGGTCCTGTTGTATCTGATGTGGAATCTTCGAGTCCAATTAGTTGATTGTCAGACGCTGTATTTTGAGCATTAACTGTCTGTTGATCAATCATGCTATTGATGCCTTGTTGTGTATCGTGATTACTTAACACATTGCCCATGTCGCCAACGCCAATATCACCAATATTTGCTGGATCGGCATTTGAAAGCAAACTATTGTCTTTACTTAATCCATAACAAGCTTCTGGACCAAAAAAAACCTGATCCAGAAGTATTAGATTAGATAGCAGGAGGAGTCATGTATGTTGCAGTTAATTCTTGGACATTATGCAACATCTTGACATAGATATCATATGCCTCAGCATTTTCGCCGCGCTCAATCGCCTCAACACTTGGGCAAATATATTCAGTAAACATACGCTCAAGAGTTGCAGTACGATCAGGCATCCTCTGGATTGCATCGACAACCGCAGGAGCGACGCGGTAGTACTCGCGAACTTGCTCTTGGAGGTCAGGTGTGGCATGCATCCACGTATCACGGAATCCTCGAAGCACTGTTAGCTCATGACAATCATCAGCAAGCCCACGATGCTCACATGCAGAGGTGGTTAGAAAACAACTAGATGATGAAGATGATGCAGATTCATCTGAATCATTATTTGCCTCATGCTCCTGAGCCTGTGAGATTAATTGATTGTCAGACGCTGTATTCTGGGCATCAATCTCTTGCTGCTGTTGCTGTGATGTTTCTTGCTGCTGTAACTGTTCATGATCTGATGATCCATTATTAGTATTTGTTGTGCTTGTTCCTGTTGTGCCTGATGTGCCTGTTTCTGTTGTACCTGTTTCTGTTGTACCTGATGTGGAATCTGCGAGTCCAATTAGTTGATTGTCAGACGCTGTATTTTGAGCATTAACTGTCTGTTGATCAATCATGCTATCGATGCCTTGTTGGGTATCGTGATTACTTAACACATTACCCATGTCGCCAACGCCACTATCACCAATATTTGCAGGATCGGCATTTGAAAGCAATCCATTGGATGGGTTCGACCCACTAGCTTGATCAGCCAGGTCAACAAACTCATCTGGCGATAATCCACCAGTCGATTGTGTGACACCATCAGGACCTGTTGATTCAACAGTGATCATCGGGCCATCCGAAGTGCCATCGTCTGACATTGTGATTGATCCGGAGCCTAAGCCTGAATTAACTGAGGTACTAGTTGTTGTATTCGTAAAAGCAACTTCACTGTCGCTCGGCAACGCTGTTGGTGCCGATCCATCATCTTGCTGGTTACCCGTTGCAGAGGTCATGTGGTCTGTCGTTGACTGCGTACTTGTACTTTGAATTGCCTGATTAGTTGTAGTATCTACATTACTGCCTTGGTCATCATGGGTAAGAAAATCATCGTCATGTGTGCTTTCAGATAGTTGAATTCCGGCGCCACCTTGTAGAGTTTGGGTTGTCGAAACTGTCTCTGTTTGAGTGAACGGTTGGTCAGCTTCAACTGAAGGAATTCCTGTGTCAAGGTGCTGTTGCTGCTGCTGACTTTGATCATTATCTGCGGTCAGATTGTAATTAGAACCTAGTGTATTGGTAGTTGTCTGCTGAACTTCGATCCCACCTTGGATATTACCACTAACACCCATGGTGGATGTCTGTGGATTATCGGGAGTACCACTGTCGAACTCGCTAGAAATGCCAGCACTCGCAGAAACCTCTAGCCCAATAGTGGTCGTTGTTTGGGTACCAGTTTCCACGGTCTCGGTATGAAACTCAGTCCCCGCCTCGTCTCCCGGACGACTCACTGAATCGATTTCAGAATTGACTACCTCCCCGCTCAAACTAGCATCGGCATTAATAGTTGCTGTTATGTCTACACCAGGTACTGGATTATCTTCTAAGTCAATACCATCGTTGGTGTTTACAGTTGATTGAGCCCCAGCACCGACTCCAAGACTGCCTGCAAGTCCAGTCCCTTCAGTTTCGGTGATCGTGACGCCAGGCATCATATTACCAGCATTATTAGCGATACTACCCGGCTTGCCATCTTCAGAAATTGATGTTAATGCATCTGCTGGGCCAGAGTTAGTGGTACCATTTTGGCTAATCGTACCCGCGTTTCCTGATATTGTCACACCTGTATCGAAAGGAGCGTCCCCATCAATGGAGCTACCAGTCACTTCAATGCCAGATTGATTCGTTGTGGTACTCGATATCGTTGTATCACTATTTGATTCCTGAGATGTTATGACTTCTGTTTCTGATATAGTACCAGTTGAAATGGTAAGACTATCATCAAATAAAGTAAAAGATGTCGTATCATCAGTGGTTGTCGTCTCAATTTGCGTATTGCCCATTGGTTCCGATGGTGGCTGTGGTACAGATCCTTCTGAAGTCACAGTATTTTGAAGTAGATCGGGTTGGGTCAAGTCCTCGTTGTACACATCAAGTCCATCCTGCTGAGGATTACCCCAGTCAATAGAATTCAGATCGATTGGCTCATCGTGGAGGGGTTCCTCCAAGTCTAAAGTATCTTGAGTTGGAGAGTTGTCAGCTCCAGAAGTACCATCCCAAACCACGTCGTGTGGAGTAGGACTTTCCAATCCTTTTATGTCTAGCCCTTCAGCAGATGTTCCATGGCCAGGCAGCCCATTTGAATCGAGTGGCAATGATATAGGTTTCAGTTGAGGAGATTCTAGATAAACACCAGTGCTTGCTCCATCGCCTCCTAGACCAGTAGCATCATTAGATCCAGTCGTTGAATCTATTGCTGATTCTATTCTAGTTTTTGCCTCTCTTATACGGTCTTTAGCAGCTTGAAGTCGAGAAATAATTGAGTCCATTGCGTATTCGTTTGAGTAAAAGTATTTGACTGTTGTATCCAAAGATCAATAAAGACACCCACCTATTTATCCATGTTTACCCAGAATTATAAAACCAGCGGTTTACCACTAAATATCCAATCATGGCTTTGTATAGATTTACTTCTGATCTAAACAAATACAAATTTCATCATGCTTACATTACAAAATATTATGACCGAACTTAACGAAGATAAAATCAATAAAGTCATTGTTGGAGGGAAAAAAGGAAAGAAAGAAACTTCTACTAGCCCAGATTCTAAAGCTTTAAGTACAACAAAAAAAGTAGTGATAAAGAGTAGTGATAAGTAAAATATTTGAGCATTATTGATTTTATTATCTGCTCCATATCTCACAATACAACCTACTATGTTAAATACTAAAACTGAGGAAGTAAACATAAAATATATTTTATCCCCTTTCTATTCTTTTGTTGAACCGAGCAGCAAGCTAGTCGCATCACATCTTAAGACAAAAGCTGATACATTATCAATATTAAAAAAAGGAGGATTAATGATTCTCTATAATAAATATCTAAGGAAATCATGGGTCATCAATCAAACCATTTATAGGTTTTTGTCCTATTTTAATTGTCCTAAAACTATATCGGAACTCATATCTGATTTTGCAAAAGAAATTAAATGTGAAGAATCTGAAATCAGTTTTCATGTCAATCAATTTCTATCAAAAATGACACACCGTAAGATTTTGATACGTGAACAGCAATTGAATTCATATAATATTTTTCTAACAAAATATCATAAGAACAAAAAAATTGAGAGAGCAGTCCTAAGCGTTTATGATCAATTTAAGCATTACAAGATTAAACGTATTCTGTCTATTAGAAAAGAAACCCAGTTGTTCATTCTCGAAGACAAAGATCAATTATCAGTGTTAAAGATGTTCACTCTTCCCGTTGAATTACCTCAAAAAATACAAGACGATAGCAGAATGAAATTCATAAAGGAATTTAAGCTTTTGGCTTCGCTACAAGATCATTCCGCTATTTGCAAGCTATATCATTTTGATGAGGAATCTAGACCATATGCGATAATGGAATATATTCAAGGTAAGAGCCTCAGAAATTTTATTCTTAAAGAAGTCCATCAATTAAAAACTAGACTACTGTTGTTAAGTGCAGTCGTTGATACAATCGCCTTCGTACAAGAAAAAGGAATTCTACATGGAGATATTCATAACGGTAATTTCATTGTCGATGATAAGAATCAAATAAAGCTTATTGATTTTGGTTTATCAAATCATGTATGTTATAAACAAGGAGAAATAATAAGAAATGGAGCTAAATCAAGTTTTGTACCACCAGAACGTGTCGCCCTTAATTCATTCAATTTTTTATCTCGCCCACCAGATATTCGATCAGAAGTCTTTCAGCTTGGTGTTTTAGGCTATTTTATTGTATATCAAAAAATGCCTTTCTTTGGTTTAACCTGGACAGAATTAGCAAATAATATCAAGACAGTTGAGCCTAAATTTAACCGACTTTGCTCAAACAATGAACGAATACCGCCTGTCATAATTCAAGTCCTGCGCAAAGCAATGAATAAAGGTCCGGAAATGAGGTACGCAAATGCCAGATTACTTTCAGATACTATAAATAAGGTGGTACGTGCGATGTATACAGGATCAGCAATTGAGGAATTCTCAAACTATGTTTCATGATAGAAATTTCGACCAAGTATCAAGCAGCTTGATGAATGACTAAAACATCCTAACTGGAGAGCAAGAAAAATAAAAGTGCTTTTAGAGAAGAAAATAAATAATAAATAAAATTCCATCTGAGACAATCATTAATGCGGTACTCTATCGCAATAATTTTGTCTAGACAAAATCAAAATGACTCTAAGCAAACAACAAAAAGTAATGAATAAATTTATAAAAAGAATAGAATAACGTTAGACCACACGAATCCTTGAATATGGAAACTCCAAAAAGCCAACATGTAAAATCAATACAACAATACAGTGAAAAGAAAATACTATATGAATCTCCTTTACACATAGAACAACCAAAGTATGTATTATTGGAGTTGCAAGATGGGGAGCAATAATTGGCTATTTATATCGAGGGTAGCTCATGGAAGATATATAGCGGTGTAGGAAAAAGATAACGGGATTTGGAATGTTTACTATCGAGGTGTACTTTTAGGTTACTTCGATGAAAAACGCATCAGTAAAAAGGAATCATATTTACATATTAACAAAATAAGGTGTAAAGTATGTACCCGAAGAAGTGTAAAGAAGGTGCCTTGCAATACACTATAAATAAAGACAATGCAATTTTCAAACAGACAGAAAATGAAATTAAATACACTTCTAATTTTTTGCATCTTGATTTTATTGACTTCATGCAACGGACAAAATTCCACAATAAATGTAAACCACAATTCTATAATTGTTTTAGGCGACACGGTTTCAGAACTCAGCAAAAGTATTTGGATTGTTTTTCAAGCGACAAATGGTGACTACTGGTATGGAAGTGACACAGATGGTGTTTATCGTTTTGACGGAAAGACAATTACTAATTTTTCAACAAAGGACGGATTAAGCAGTATTCGCACTAGAGGTATTCAGGAGGACAAACTAGGAAATATTTATATTTCAACTTTAGAAGGTATAAATAAATTTGATGGACATACTTTTACGGCATTGACCCCCATTCCAAGCAAATCTTCAAGTGATAATTGGACACTTCAACCTGATGACTTATGGTTTTGCATTCTTGGAAAAGAAGGGCAAAATGGACCTTGTCGTTATGACGGTAAAAACCTCTATCAGCTAAAATTTCCAAAACACCACATGGCTGACGAATATTTTGCAAGGTTTCCAAATAACGCCTGGAGTCCGTATGATGTCTATTATATTTACAAGGACAGTAAAGGAACAATGTGGTTTGGCACATCAAACTTTGGCATCTGTCGCTATGATGGAAAATCATTTAGTTGGCTATTTGAAGACCACTTGACAAATACACCAAATGGCGGGTCGTTTGGAATTCGTTCCATTCTTGAAGACGAAAAAGGTAAATACTGGTTCTGTAATACCCGTTATCGTTTCAACATTTCTCCGGACAGCATAAAAGAAGATGGACATGTTTTAGTCACATACGAAAGAGAAAATGGCATTGATGGTATTAAATCTGGAGACGGAAGGGACTATGTTTATTTTATGTCTGCTATAAAAGATAACGAGGGCGATATTTGGATAGCAACATACAATAAAGGTGTATGGAAATACGATGGAAAAAAGTCAACGCATTATCCAGTAAAAGATAATGGTCTAGACATCTCTCTGTTCTCTATTTACAAGGACAAACAAGACCAAATTTGGCTTGGCACACATGAAACGGGAGTATATAAATTCAATGGTGAAACATTTGAAAGATTTACGCCATAATGAATAATGGAAGATCGAGTAGGTAAAGGGGACTCTCAGCCCTAATCCTCTCAGCCAACGTGCCTGATCTTGACGAAGCACACCAACAAAGGTTAAGAGGAGGAATTGCAAAAGTTCGGCTTCAAATAGCATTTCTCAATGATATTGAGTAATTTTATTACTCGATTTATGTTAGAAACACTTATTTCATCTAAAACACGTGTCAAGCTGCTCTTGAAATTCTTCCTCAACAGCAACACTACCTCGTATTTGCGTAGTCTGGAGACAGAATTTGGAGAGTCGACGAATGGTATCCGTATCGAATTAAACAGATTCGAAAAAGCAGGGATGTTGAGTTCGTCTATGAAAGGCAATAAGAAATATTTTAAAGCTAACACAGAGCATCCCTTGTACAAAGAGGTCCACAATATCCTCATGAAGTACGTAGGCTTAGACACCATCATCGAAAAAGTGGTGAACCGAATGGGCGATGTCTCAGAGGTCTACGTGATAGGTGATTATTCAAGAGGTATCGATAGTCAGATCATTGATCTCTTGTTTATTGGAAACATTGACAAATCCTATTTAATCCAACTAATTGAAAAAGCTGAGGTTCTCATCAATCGGAAAATCAGGTATGTAATTTATAAACCAGAAGAAAAAGACACAGTCGATTGGGACAAATTCAATCCTGAGCCTTTGCTTTTATGGGTAAAAGAAAAGATATGATTCATATACATCCATCCGCGCATGTTGACGACGGAGCCACTCTTGGAGAAGGGACTTACGTCTGGCATAATTGTCATGTCATGAGTACGGCTCAAATTGGCCAAGATTGTTCGTTAGGACAAAATGTCTTTGTGGCTGACAAGGTTATTATTGGCAATAAAGTCAAAATTCAAAACAATATCTCCGTGTATGAAGGTGTCATCTGTGAGGATGAAGTGTTTCTAGGTCCATCCATGACATTTACAAATGTGATCAATCCTAGAAGTGGTGTCAACCGAAAAAACGAATACAAAGAAACACTGATCCGAAAAGGCGCATCGATTGGGGCACAAGCCTGCATCATTTGTGGAATAGAAATTGGTACATATTCCTTTATTGGAGCAGGTGCGACTGTCGTGCGGGATGTATTGCCATTTGAGTTGATTGTAGGTAATCCTGGCAAAGCAATAGGTTGGATGAGTCGAGCAGGCAAACGATTACATTTCAATACAGATGGAGTGGCGATTTGTCCTGACACCAAAGAAGCCTATGAGTATATAAATGGAATTGTGCAGTTAAAAGAATCATGATAGAAAGTTTGCAAAACAAAGAGAAACGGATTTCGGTCATTGGTTTAGGCTATGTGGGTCTGCCACTGGCACTCGAATTTGGCCGACATTTTTCTGTCATCGGCTTAGATATCAATCAGAGTCGGATCGACTTAATGAAAAACAAGACTGACCCATCTGGCGAATTAGAAAAAGTTGCCTTTGAAGGGTCTGATGTCGAGTTTACAGCTGATGCAGCCCTGTTGTCCTCTGCTCACATTCACATTGTAGCTGTTCCTACACCAGTAGACGAGCATAAAGTTCCCAACTTAACTCCTCTATTATCGGCTTCGAAAACAGTCGGCAAACACTTGAAAAAAGGTGATTATGTCATCTACGAAAGCACCGTTTATCCAGGCTGTACAGAAGAAGATTGCGTCCCTGTTTTAGAAGCGGAGTCAGGTCTGGTCTTTGGTACAGATTTTAAAATCGGCTACTCTCCAGAGCGGATTAACCCCGGAGATAAAGTCAGAACACTGACTAAAATATTAAAAATCGTATCGGGATCAGACGAGGAAGCACTGGATACCATAGCCAAACTATATGAAACAATCATAGAGCCTGGTGTCCATCGAGCCTCCAGTATCAAAGTAGCTGAAGCTGCCAAGATTATAGAAAATACACAGCGAGATTTAAACATCTCTCTAATGAATGAACTGTCAATTATTTTTGACAAAATGAATATCGATACCAAATCCGTTTTAGAAGCTGCTGGTACAAAATGGAATTTCCTTAAATTTTATCCAGGCTTAGTAGGCGGTCATTGCATCGGTGTCGATCCGTATTATCTACTGCACAAATCAAAGGAGCTAGGCTACGACCCGCAAGTCATTCTAAGTGGGAGGCGTGTCAATGACAACATGCCAAGTTATGTAGCTAAGAAATTGACACAATTGTTTATTCAAAAAAATAAAAGCCCTAAGCAGTGTCATGCCCTCATCATGGGCATCACCTTTAAAGAGAATGTGAGTGATATCAGAAATTCTAAAATTTCTGAATTAATTCACGAACTAGATGAGTATTCGATAAAGACAGACGTCTATGATCCTTATGCTTCTGCAGAAGAGGTTGAAGCAGAATATGGCATTACAATGATAGACAAACCGAGGCAGGATTATGACGCAGTCGTCATTGCTGTTAACCATGATCGGTTTAAGGCATATACGATAGACAAATTAGTATCTATCATGACACGAGATCCAATCATCATGGATTTGAAAGGCATGTACGCATTACCCGATAGAGAAGACATAAGTTATTGGCGATTATGATACGGACAGCTCAACATACAAGTACAATCAATCATTTGCATGAAAGTCAGGCTAGATGGTTTGCCATCAATACGAAGTACAAGGCCGAAAAACACATTACATCTCAGTTGTTACGACAGGATATTATTGCTTATACACCTTTGCTTGAATCTGTCCATCGCTATGGTAAAAAAGTAAAGTCACACCAGGTACCTCTTATCCATAATTATGTGTTTGTGAAAATTAAGAAGGCAGACTATGTGACAGTATTAGAGACACAATATGTTTTTCGATTTGTGAAGCAAGGCCAACACTTAATCAGTATTCCCGAAAGAGAAATACAGATTTTAAAACAAATCGTCGGAGAAGAATATCGTGCTACTCTGGTAGACACGGATCTTTATGTGGGAGATGCAGTTGAGGTCATTGGAGGAAATCTAACAGGACTCGCAGGCAAATTAATTTCTACAAAAGGAAATCACAATATGCTAGTCGAGTTAGCAAATATAGGCTGTCAATTTCAAATAGAAATTGATGCCCAGTTATTAGTGAAGAAGAAGCGATCATATCGGGCATAAATGCAGCGCTTATTCAATTTGAGAAATTACACAGGCTTTAAGTCCTCAGAACTTATTGAAGGCGAAGCCGTATAAAAGATAAAACATGAGTGAAACACAACAACCAGCTGTTGAATCGCATTTAAGAAGTATTATTAAAGGCTTGACTTGGCGTGTTATAGCTTCAGCTGCAATTTTTATAATCACATATCTCTATTTTGGTGAAGTAAAAGCTGCCGCAGCAATAACAAGCATAGAATTTCCAGTTAAATTATTTATTTATTATTTACACGAAAGAGCCTGGTTACTTGTACCAAGGGGGAAAATTAGAAATCTTAACCCATTCAAAAAATCCAAAAAATAATATGTCAGATCATATACACCCCATTTTTGAAAGACTCGTATCACGTAGTGAAAAAGAGAACTTTTTAAACCATAAAACTGCGGTCTTCTGGTTTACAGGATTATCTGGGTCTGGGAAAAGCACAATAGCGGAAGCTGTAGAGCGTGAGTTATTTAATGCTGGTCATCTTGTACAAGTGTTAGATGGAGATAATATTCGCACAGGCATTTGTAATAATTTGAGCTTTAGTCTTGAAGACCGAAAGGAAAATATCAGACGTATTTCTGAAGTCTCAAAGCTTATGATCAACGCTGGTGTGACATGCATAAATAGCTTTGTAAGTCCCACGAATGAGATCCGAGCCTATGCAAGATCTATCATTGGAGAGCAAGATTTTCACCTGATTCATGTCAAGGCATCCGTTGAGACATGCGAGAAACGAGATGTGAAAGGACTGTATGCCAAGGCTCGTGCAGGGATCATTAAGGGATTTACTGGTATCGATAGTCCATTTGATGAACCAGACAAGGTAAATTTGATTTTGGATACCGAAGCAGAAACCAAAGAAGAGTCTGTCATTAAGGCAGTTGACTACATAAAACAACATATCTAAACAACTTAGGAGGATACATGGGTTGTATTTGCCTTTTTTTTAGCACTTTTGCACTTCAATTGATCAAAGCTGATGGATTATAACATTAATCACCTCAAGGAACTCGAATCAGAGTCCATATACATACTTCGAGAAGTGGCTGCACAGTTCGAAAAGCCAGTCATTTTATTCTCAGGTGGAAAGGATAGTATCTTAATGACCTATCTGGCCGTAAAGGCTTTTGCACCTGCACGAGTACCGTTCCCTTTATTACATGTCGATACTGGTCACAATTTTCCAGAAACCTTAAAGTTTAGAGATAAGCTAGTAGAAGACTACGGGTTAAAATTGACTGTTGGCTATGTACAGGATGCGATTGATGCTGGTCAAAGTGTCGAGGAAACAGGATTTAACTCTAGTCGGAATGGCTTGCAGATTTACACCTTACTTGACCAATTAGAAAAAGGAAAATACGATGCTGCAATGGGTGGTGGTCGTCGAGATGAAGAAAAGGCCAGAGCAAAAGAGCGTTTTTTCTCCCATAGAGACGAGTTTGGCCAATGGGATCCTAAAAACCAAAGACCAGAATTGTGGAATTTATTTAACGGCAAGAAGAACTTTGGGGAGCATTTTAGAGTCTTTCCTATCTCAAACTGGACAGAATTGGATGTTTGGCAATATCTAGCCATGGAAGAAGTGCCATTACCTCATCTTTATCTTGCACACGAACGTGATGTGATCGAGCGAGATGGCGTTTTACTTGCTGACAATGAATTTCTAATCAAAAAACCAGAGGAGAAAGTGTTCAAAGAAATGGTACGATGTCGTACGATTGGTGATATGACCTGTACAGGTGTTTGGAAATCAGATGCCGCGACTGTTGAAGATATTATCCAAGAAATCGCTACAACCAGAATGACAGAACGTGGAGGTAGAACGGATGATAAGCGAAGTGAAACAAGTATGGAGGATCGCAAAAAAGAAGGATACTTTTAGACAACTCACACACAAATTAGAAATACCATGAGTGAAGTATATAAATACGAAGAATCAGAATTACTAAGATTTACAACTGCAGGATCAGTTGATGACGGCAAGTCCACCTTAATAGGTCGGATGCTGTATGATAGTAAATCAATATTCCAGGATCAATATGATCAGTTGAAAGAAACAACTGAACGCCGTGGAGAAGAAGGTGTCAACCTTGCATTGTTAACTGATGGCTTACGAGCAGAACGTGAGCAGGGCATTACAATTGACGTTGCCTATAGATACTTCTCTACGCCAAAGCGAAAATTTATCATTGCTGATACACCAGGACATATTCAGTACACTAGAAATATGGTTACGGGTGCATCGACTGCCAATGTAGCACTGATCTTAATAGATGCGAGGCATGGTGTTGTCGAGCAAACAAGACGGCATGCGATCATTGCAAGTTTATTACAGATTCCACACGTTGTCGTCTGTATCAATAAAATGGACCTAGTAGATTTCGATCAGGATGCATATAATAAGATCCAAGACGATTTTGAAAAATTTGCTGCTAAACTCGATGTCAGTGATATTCACTTTGTACCTATTTCAGCATTGCTAGGTGACAATGTTGTTAACCGGTCTGAGAAGACTCCATGGTATGATGGCCCAACGCTAATGTACTTTCTAGAGAATGTTCACATTGCCAGTGATCATAACTTTATCGATGTTCGATTTCCTGTGCAATTTGTGATTCGTCCTAATACAGATGAACACCACGACTATAGAGGATACGCTGGCCGTGTCGCGGGAGGAGTATTGAAGAAAGGAGATGAGGTGATGTTATTGCCGACTGGATTTGTGACTAAGATCTCAAAGATCATGGGACCAGCTGGAGAACAAACAGAAGCACATCCACCTGAGTCTGTTACCATCCTCATCGAGGATAATATGGATTTGAGTAGAGGTGATATGATTGTCAGAGAGCATAACAAACCTGAAATAAGTCAGGATATCGAAGTGATGCTTTGTTGGTTTGATAATAACAAATCCTTACAAGCTAATGGTAAGTATGCAATCAAGCACACAACGCAAGATGCGCGGTGTGTCGTAAAAGAAATCAGATACAAACTTGACATCAACACTCTACACAGAGAGTTAGATGATACAGAAATTAGAATGAATGATATGGCACGTGTCGTCTTACGCACCACCAAGCCATTATTCACTGATTCTTATAGAAATAATCGAATCACAGGCAGTATAATTCTCATCGATGAAGGATCAAATAATACTGTCGGTGCTGGTATGATTATATAGGTATTGACCTTGGTTATATTTTCTTATTCTTGTCGGGACTTCAAGTCACCCTAACATTATTTTCGCTCAATTATAAATGAGACTTGTCTTCATTAAAAGATAAATCGGTCATGGCTGTTCTTTGGAATAGTGCGGGCGGCGCATTGATCATTGTCATCAGCTTGTTCTTCTCTATTGTCTTAGCCAGGCTGTTAGAGCCTTCGGATTTTGGAACCATGGCGATTATTATGGTTTTATATATACTCTCGCAGGTCATTGTGCGATTTGGCTTAGAGACTGCGATCATCCAAAAAACTGAAGTGAGTGATGAAGAATATTCCATGGCCTTTTTCATCATGTTTTTCTTCAGTACACTCTTTGCGTTGTTATTATTTTTTAGCGCTGGGTGGCTAGGTCGTTATTATGAAAATACTGATTTAGACTATTTGTGCAAGATATTTTCATCGCTTTATTTCATTGATGCGATCATGCATATCCAACGCATTAAACTAAAGAAACAACTGGATTTCAAAAGGATCAACATTATAGAAGTATCAGCCAAAATTATTGGAGGGACTTTAGCTGTGATCATGGCATTACAAGGCATGGGAATTATGTCTCTTGTTGTTCAAAATTTATCAATCGCCGCCATTCAGACAATTCTTATTTGCTATCATGTTAGATGGTGGCCTTCTATACACTTCAAGTTGAGTTCTATATCAAAGCTGTTTCATTATGGCAAATATATTCTGGTTTCAGACTTCGTATATGAAATCTCACAACGCTTTGATTCTTTGATCATTGGTAAATATTTTAATCTGGGGCTATTGGGTCTATATGACAAGGGCAAAAGCCTGAGCGAAATGGGGCAGCGCTTGCCTGCCAATTTGATGATGAAGCCATTATTTACGTCAATGTCAGAGAGACAAGATGACAAGCCTGGACTGGAGAGAATGATGAATAAAATATATATTTCCTTATCCTTTATTTTTATTCCTCTTTTGTTATTTCTGGTCTTTAATGCAACTCAATTAATTCGTTTTGTGTATGGTGAAAAATGGATAGGCGCTTCACCCTATTTTAGTCTCTTCTGTATCATGGGCGTTTTCTATTTAATACGAATTCCAACTAATTATTTATTGTTGGCCATGGGGAAGGTGAAGATTACCTTTAGAATAGAAATGTTTGTCAATATTTTAAAAATCACTTCGATTATTCTATTGGCGTCTGTCAATATTATTTGGATGATTTATTTTCTTATCGCCATTCGAATTTTAGAAGGTGTTATTTATTTCTACTACATCGATAAGCATTTATCTTTTGATGTCAAATCATACTTGCAAATCATAAGTCTTCATTTAGTGATGTCATTAGTACTTTTGATTGGCATATACTATACAATGAAAAACATAGGTATTCTATCCGATCTGATTCATATTTTCCTAAGTGCGACTATTTTTACAGCCATCTATCTTTTCATTCATTACCTGATAAAATCCGATGGCTATACGTTTCATTGGGATCTTGTGAAGCAATATATCTTTAAAAAGAATCTTAATGCATAGTCTGTATTTAGGCATTGCAAAGTTTTTCGTCAGACAACGTTTTGATTATATAAACTTCTGTGCCTTCTTTTTAATATTGATCATCTTTGGTAATCTGAATGGCATCTTTAATTATGTATTTGATATTGTCGCTCCCTTATCTCCTCTTATTTTACTTTTTTCAATTGTAATTATTCTTTCCCTAGTCAAGCAATCTTACGAAAGAGAAAGTCTATTATTTTGGAGCTTTATCGCTTTTTATATACTCTACCTATACCTGTCCACTATATCCTTCATCTTATATCATGACGATATATACGCAGGTAATAATTACCTATTGACAGTGAGAGGCTATGTGTCCTCCATTGTTATTCTATTGTGTTTTTATAAATTGACAACCTGGTCTTTGAAGCACAATGATTTTTATTCCTTGTTAAGTAGGATGTATGCGTTTCTACTTTCGGGAGTAGCACTCATTTTCTTTAGTTCTGTGATTGGCTTTAATATTGGCTTGGATATGGATCGAGCGAGTGGTTTTTTTGCTAATCCGAATACAGCAGCAGGTTTTATTCTCTATTGTTTGTGTTTAACATTATGCTTTGCAATAAGTGAACGACGCAAATTTGGATTCGCTTACCTCCTCATCGTCCCTGCATTATTTTATACCATGTTTATCACCTTTTCTAAAGCAGGACTTATTACATTTCCACTCGTACTCTTTCTTTTCCTTGGATATTGCTTGATTCGATATCGAAAGCTATATAGACCTAAGAGAAAAATATTTATGTGGCTAGCATTGAGTGTTATTCTAGCAATCGTTTTTATTAGTATTTATTTTTCAGCAATAATGGACCAGCTCAGTTGGGGACAATTTTTACGTTTGCAGCGAACACTAGCGTTTCTTTCAGGTGAATTCACTGAAGCGACTACATCCGAAAGAAGCACCTTATTTAATATTGGATTTCAACTTATTGGTGAGCATCCACTTATTGGTAATGGTTTGACATCATTTCATGCTTACGACATTCCCGTTAATGGAAAGCATATCGGAGTCCACAATACATTCCTATTAATACTTGGTGAATCTGGAATCATCCCCTTTATCTTCTATGTATCACTCATGTTGATACTCATAGTAAAGTCATGGAAATTGAAGAATCTAGCGATGAGCTTTTTATTCCTGTCCATTCTAGCTGTTTACTTTATCAATGTGGCTGGGACTGGACACAATGCATTAGATGATCGTGTGAGTAATTGTTTATTCGGAGTGATGCTAGGCTACTTTGCGCACACAGACAAAACGGGGAAGAGCTAAATGTGTGGAATAAATGGCATAGTAGATTTTAGTCTGTCTAGCTCGAAAGAAGAGCTGATGATGATGACGAGAAGTTTGCAACATAGAGGGCCCGATGATGAAGGCAATGAATGGCTTGTTAAAAACAAGTATACAGTTGGCCTAGGACATAGACGCTTGTCAATTTTAGACTTGTCTGCTGCTGGCCATCAACCTATGCATAAACATGGAAACTGGATCACCTATAATGGTGAGATTTATAATTTCCTAGCATTACAAAAAGAATTAATTCAGGCAGGCTATTCGTTTCAATCGTCTTGCGATACCGAGGTGATTTTATCCGCATATGATTTTTGGGGAGCCGCTTGTGTAGAGCGGTTCAAAGGCATGTTTGCTTATGCGCTATATGATACAAACCATAAGCAAATTATACTTGCTCGAGATCGTGCAGGCATGAAGCCGCTTTACTATTACCATACACCATCAACATTTCTATTTGCCTCCGAATTAAAAGCCTTTCATCAAATCAAGGACTTTAAAAAGCAAATAGATGACTCTGGATTGGCATCGTATTTTCAGAATGGGTTTATTCCGTCACCCAAAACTATATTCCAAGATTGTTATAAACTATTCCAAGGCCAACAAGCTACTTTAAATCTCGACACTAAAACATTGACTGTTAAAGAGTATTGGACAGTCACTGATCAGAAAACGCTTAACACCTCAAGCTCTACATTGAGTGATCAACAAATCATTGACAAAACCGAAGATTTACTCATCACTTCCTGCGGACAACACATGGTGTCTGATGTGCCTGTCGGACTTTTTCTAAGTGGTGGATTTGATAGCTCTACCACAGCAGCCATACTTCAAAAACATCACACGAACTCCTTACAGACATTTACCATTGGCTTTGAAGACCAGGCCTATAATGAAGCCGAGCATGCCAAAGCCGTCGCACAACACTTAGGCACTCAACACACAGAATTATTTTGTACAACGGAAGATGCAAAAGACATCATCCCACTACTGCCTGATATTTATGACGAGCCATTTTCAGATTATTCTGCTATCCCAACATATTTATTGAGCAAGCTCACAAGACAACATGTGAAGGTGGCTATTTCAGCAGATGGAGGAGATGAATTATTTATAGGTTATCGCAGATTTATTAATGCCATTAAATTGGCTGAGAAAATGCAACGCGTTCCGTCACGAATATTGTCAATATGCGGAAATACGCTTAGCTCAGCAAATAAAACAGGATTCGGAGAAAACTATGTCAAGAGAAAGTTAGTCTATATTTTAAAAAACGGCCAACTCCATTCGATTCCTCAATACCAAAATCAAAAATTATTAAATGAGGATATTAATCAGCTCCTCGTTAATGTCAAACCAATAGAACTTCAACAGTATCATATCAAAGGAGACATCAATGATATATTCCGAATAGAATTTCAACACTATCTGCAGGACGAAATATTAACAAAGGTCGATAGAGCATCCATGGCTTGTGGTTTAGAATCTAGAGAACCAATACTCGACCATGAACTGATAGAATGGGCCCATCATTTACCTCATTCTGTAAAATATAAAAACGGAGAACTCAAGCATATATTAAAATCAATCGCCTACAAGTATATACCTAAATCCTTATTAGACAGACCCAAGCAGGGATTTGATATTCCTATAATGTCATGGATTCGCTCTGACATGAATTGGCTGATAGACGATTTACTCAATTCTGATTACATAAAACAACAAGGACTTTTTCAAGACAAAACGATTGATGTCATTAAAAAGAAATTTTATAATTCAAAACATTACCAAAACGATAAAATAATGTGGCAACTCATTGTCTTTCAATTGTGGTATGAAAGATGGATGGCTTAATATGAATTATTTATTAACAGGAGGTGCAGGTTTTATTGGAAGTCATGTAGGGGAAGCATTATTATCTGTAGGTCATACGATTGATGTGATTGACAACTTTGACCCTTACTATAGCAAAGACATAAAAGAACAAAACCTATCTAACATAATCGCGCACGCCAATGCACGATTCTTCGAACTTGACATTCAAAACTATGCTGACTTAGTTGACAAGTTTGGCAACTGCCAGTATGACGCGATCATTCATTTAGCTGCTAAAGCGGGTGTTAGGCCATCAATTGTTGATCCCATTAGATACCAAAATGTCAATGTGGGTGGCACCCAAAACGTTCTAGAACTAGCGAGATTGATTGGAGTCGAGCATGTCGTCTATGGATCATCTAGTAGTGTATATGGTATCAATCCAGATGTCCCCTGGAGTGAAGCTAACAACGTCCTACTACCGATCAGTCCCTATGCCAGCTCAAAAGTCTCAGGTGAATTATTAGGTCACGTCTATAGTCAATTATTCAACATCAGATTTATAGCGCTGCGCTTTTTCACTGTGTACGGCCCTCGCCAGCGACCTGACTTAGCGATTCATAAATTTGCCAAACGAATTCTGGATGGACAAGAAATACCTGTCTATGGTGATGGGAGCACATCCAGAGACTACACATATGTTGATGACATTGTCGCAGGTATCCTCGCAGCCATTGACTACTCAAAATCGAATTACGAAATCATCAATTTAGGCAATAGCAATCCACTTACCTTATCCAATCTAATTTTACAGTTAGAACAAATCATAGGTAAAAAAGCAATTATTAATCGCTTACCCATGCAAGCCGGCGATGTCTCAATTACCTATTCAGATATATCTAAGGCAAAAGTCTTACTCGACTATCATCCAACTAAAAATATAACCGAAGGCTTAACAACATTTATAAACTGGTTAACAGCAAATCAAAATGTCTAAGCGGATTCTATTCGTCATAGATAATCTAGGTTCAGGAGGTGCACAAAATCAAATGACTTTATTAGCAAGTCTGCTGAGTCAACAGTCTTATAACATTGAATTCTTTACCTATCATACAGGAGATTTTTTCAAGTTCCGCCTAGATGCCTTAGCTATCACTATTCATTCCATTCCAAAAACAACAAAAGTAGGTTTTAATGTCGTCCAAAAATTACGACGAGTATTGAAAGCGAATCAGTTTGATGCTATTATTTCCTTTTTACAGACACCTTCATTCTATGCGTCAATAGCGAAGGTACTTGCTGGCAATAAAATCCCACTGGTTATTTCCGAACGCTTCATTAGCTTCGAAAAAAAGGGCACCATCAGATACAGAGTTAAAAAAATTACACACGCGCTAGCTGATTTTGCAACGACCAATTCTCATCATGAGCGAGAGAGACTCATTCGTAAAGGACTGACAACTACAGATAAAATAAAAACGATTTATAATGTCGTCGATTTAATACACTTTGAGCCATCTACTGATGTAAAGATTCGTAATCAGCTATTATGTGTTGCCAGTGTTAGTTCGTATAAAAATGGTCTATGTGTGTTAGAAGCGATGAATCTACTCAAGCAATCTGATGCATTAAACTTCAACCTAAGTTGGGTCGGCAATAAAGTGTATACCATTCCTGAAAGAGCAGAGTACATTAAAAGAATGGAAGATAAAATTCAGGACTATGACTTACAAGATCATTGGACTTGGATAGAACCAACTAAGGACATTAAATCGTTTTATCATAGCCACGACGCCTTAGTCCACCCTTCCTATAGAGAAGGATTGCCAAATGTCGTTTGTGAATCTTTAGCTTGCGGACTTCCAGTCATTCTAAGTCATGTCCTCGATCATGCTATACTTGCAGATTACCCAAACAATGGGTTTTTATTCGATCCAGCCCAAGCTCAAGAATTAGCAGATCGAATCAAGTCCTTTTATGAAATGACAGAAACTGACAAAAATAAGATGAGATCCAACTGTCGACGGTTTTCAGAAAAGCACTTTTCCGAGCAACGCTTTGTAGACAATTATACCTCGATCTTACAGTCACTCACAGATGCTTAGCACGCTCATCATCCTCTATACTAAAGTGCGCAAGAGACTAAAAATGTTGTTGCTAAGACCAGCATTTAAATCTTATGGTACAAATTTTATCTTTGATCCGTACTCAAGCTTTAGTTATAAAAATATTACAGTAGGTCATGATGTTTTTATTGGAGAGGGCGCACATTTTTCAGCAACTGAGAGTTCTATCAAAATTGGAAATAAAGTCATGTTCGGTCCACATGTCATACTTGTCACAGGAGATCACAATAGCCGCATTGCAGGACGATACATGAAAGATGTCAAGCACAAGGAACCAGAAGATGATCAACCAATTATAATTGAGGATGATGTTTGGCTTGGCTGCGGTGTGATCGTTTTAAAAGGAGTCACGATTGGTGCCGGTAGTATAATAGCAGCTGGTGCCGTGGTCACCAAAGATGTGCCTGCTAATAGTATTGTCGGTGGTGTACCAGCTAAACTGTTGAAGAGTCGATTCGACAAAGACGATTGGCAAAAACATAAGCAGTTCTTATTTAAAAATCAGAATCCATGAGAATACTGATGATGCTATTCACCATTCACCTATGTTTAGGATTACATACATCTATTATGGCAAAAGATATTATTGTCAAGCCTAACTCAGGCACGATCCAATCAGCTATTGATAAAGCACAAAAAGGGGATGTTATCTATATTGAAACAGGCCTCTATTTCGAATCGCTGAATATTCAAAAAGCTGGCTTAACCATAAAACCAGCATCTGATGCAACAGTAGAAATTACATCTGCTTACCCAGAATATTATCACAATACAATTCTTTGGACAAAAGAAAGCAACCATGTCCATCCTCTCTCAGGAAGACCCTACACAATTTATTCAGCTCCTTACCCGAAGGCTCATCAGCCCAAGAAAACGAATCAATTGCCACCATATGGTTATGTCGCAGACAGCAATGATCAACTATATTTCACCTATAGAGATCAGCTATCATTTTCATACCAATATGCCGCAAGCAAACACGTCCGAGGTGTCTACTTTGATTTTGATAAAATTTATTTGGCGACAGAAACAAATCCGAATCAAGAATCACTTTACGTATCCAACAGACGAGTCGTTGAACTCTATAATGCTTCGGATATTACCTGGGACGGAGGATCCAGAAAAGCAATTACAATAAAAAATGGTGGCAGATATGGAATGATCATTAATCAACTTGGTGGTAGCCAAACCAACATAAAAAACCTGCGCTTTATCAACTGCCATTCAGGAATTTCTGTCAATCAAATTAAATCTGGAGAATTAAACATTGAAGACAACCTCTGCATTCAGCATTTAGAAGAGCTACCTTGGAATTACCAAAAGATTGGCATTACACAAGAAGCAGGAATTCGATCTAAAGACTTTAATAAAATAAAAGCAAATCAATCAAAGTCTGTGACACATATGGAAACCTCCGCCATCATTGCCTCATCAAATAAAAATGGGCAGATCAACATTCAGCGAAATAAAGTATATGGCTATTTTAATGGTATCGTCAGTACAACAAATGATGTTGAGATAAGCCATAATACTCTAAGTGATATTCGTGATGATGCCATTGAGATTGAAGGCAAAACACCTAACAATATCATCCACCACAATCATGTCAATTGTTCCTTTGTCGGTATCAGCCTGACACCTATACGTGAAGGACCTGTCTATATTTATGAGAATACGATCACGATGAATTATTCTGAGGTCGTGTGGAATAAACACTATAAAACCGGAGCAGTTTCACACAAAAAAGTCAAGACACTCAAATTCACTGGATTGACTGAAACTGATGTGACCAGTGATGTCCATCTCTATCACAATACCTTTTTTAGTCTGGATGATGTGTTAAATATTGGCAGTAAATCCAATCCTAGGTTCAACCCGCAAAACACAAGCTTTTATAATAACCTATTCATCAGCAAGAATAGAATTTCAACATCTTATGGTCGGCCAAGTGACGGTATTGTGTATGATGGCAATGTATTCATCTCACAGAACAAGAAGTCCAATGCAGTAGGCATACCTACGGCCAGACAATGGAAAAATGCAAGCATGAAAGATCAAGCAAGCTTAAAGAAATCATCGCACACAATTGTAACACTACCCAAACACTTCCCCGGCTCTAAGCAATTGAATTCATTAAAGGAAGTTGGTGCAAGACACATTGAATAAAGAACTAACAATCATAATAGCTGGCCCTGCTCCTCCGCCTATAGGTGGCGTGACTATTCATGTCAAGCGGTTACTTGACCATCTTGTTCAACATAATATTCAACATATTCACCTTGGCAAATCGTTGAGCACATTATTTTCTTTACTCACAAAAAAATCAAATTCAACCATTGTACATATTCATTTTTCTAATGCATTCGCACGATGGGCTCTAAGCTTACTTTTTAAATGGAAAGGAGCAAAGGTCTTGACGACGATCCACCGAGATTTAAATAGAGAACAGGGATTGAAAAAAAGATTAACCTATGCCGCTATACGAAATAGTGATTGCACGATTGTACTGAATGATAAAAGTCTGATAACAGCAAAATCAATTACACCGCATTGCATAAAACAATCTTCATTTTTCCCACCCATACACCAGGAAGAATTATCTAAAACTGTGCTTTCAATCGTTGAGTCGTTCAAACAAGGCAAGGCAAACTTATTTTGCACGAATGCTTTTGATTTAGCTCATGATGCCGCAGGTGCAGAAATTTATCAAATCCACAATCTTGTGTCAATCTTCAAACAGCTACCAGAAGCCTATGGACTCATAGTCTCTGACCCCTCAGGCAATAATAAAAAACATATTCTCGACCAAATGCAGCTACCAAAGAATGTATTGTTTATTGACGAGCCTCATCCGTTCATCCCCATATTAAAAGTGGTCGATTGTTTTATACGAGCCACAACAACCGATGGTGATTCTCTATCAATTAAAGAGGCTCTATACGTCGGCACAAATGTTCTTGCCAGTAATTGCGTAGATCGAGACCCATCTTGTACACTGTATACATCTGGTAACATGACAGCACTTAAACAGGCTATCCTAGATTTCAAAACAAGGCCTGTCCATGCTCCTCCGAATGCATTTAAAGACTTACTGAAATTATATTCAAATATGTATTCTAGTAAACCCCAGCCGATATGAAGCAATTGATTCAAGACTTAAAATCAGGGAAAACATATCTTGAAGATGTGCCTGTGCCGACTGTGCGCCCGAGCTATGTGTTGATCAAGAACCACGTGTCACTCGTATCACCAGGAACAGAAAAAATGTTAGTGGAGTTTGGTAGAGCAAGCTATATTGAAAAAGCAAGACAACAACCAGAAAAGGTCAAACAAGTCATTAATAAAATAAAAAGCGATGGACTCAGACCAACTGTTGATGCGGTCTTTCGTAAACTAAACGAACCAATACCGCTTGGCTATAGTGCCGCCGGAGAAGTTGTCGCTGTAGGCGAAGGGATCACATCTATAAGTATTGGTGATCGACTCATCAGCAATGGACACCATGCAGAATATGTTTGTGTTCCCGAACATCTTACATCCCATATTCCAGAGGATGTCACATATGAAGAGGCGGCTTTTACAGTGCTAGGCGCGATTGCTCTGCAAGGCATTCGCTTACTACAGCCAGAGTTAGGCAATACAGTAGTCGTGACAGGCCTTGGTTTAATTGGGCTCTTAGCTTGTCAATTATTGCAAGCGAATGGATGTCATGTGATTGCTTTTGATATTGATCAAGGGCGTGTCGACTTAGCGCAAAGCTTGGGGATAGACGCTCACACTGCTATGAATCCCGTCTCAATGCTCCAAGCAAAAACAAATGGGATTGGTGCAGACGCGATACTCATCACAGCGTCATCCTCTAGTGATCAAATTATATCTCAGTCCGCACAGATGTGCAGGCAGCGAGGCAAAATTGTTTTATTGGGTGTTGTCGGCCTTGACATAAACAGATCAGATTTTTACGAAAAAGAAATCAGCTTTCAAGTATCCTGTTCTTATGGACCTGGTAGATATCAGACTGCCTATGAAGAGAAAGGTATGGACTACCCGATTGGTTTTGTCAGGTGGACAGAGCAAAGAAATTTTCAAGCTGTCCTTAAAATTATTGCACAAGAAAAATTACAAGTCAAAGCACTTATCACGAATAATGAACCATTCGAACATTATCAATCTGTATATGATAACTTAAGTCAATCAATAGCCTCTATACTCCGCTATGATATTAATAAACCTGCTGAACCTACGATTCAATACAAGCAAGCCTCATTTACAGGGTCAAAAGGTATTATCGGAATTATTGGTGCTGGTAATTTTACCAACGCTGTTGTGTGCCCAATGCTTAGTAAAGCGAACGCAACTATTAAATACATTGTGAGTGCGGATGGGCTGAATGCGGCGCGGCTAGCTAAAAAACATTCTATTTCTCATGCAAGCAGTTCATTCGAAACAGTGATTGCTGATCAAGATGTGGATGCGCTTGTCATTACGACTAGGCACAACTTACATGCACAGCAAGTCATAGCTGGCCTCAAACACAATAAGCACGTGTTTGTAGAAAAACCCTTATGTCTACACCAGACTGAATTAGAAGATATCCTCAAGGCATATCATGACAGTGACTCTTCATTAACCGTTGGTTTTAATAGACGCTTTGCCCCCTTGACTCAGTCTCTAAAAGCAGAACTCAGCCAAGCTCCCATGAATATTATCATGACTGTCAATGCAGGAGATTTACCAGCAGACCATTGGACAAAAGACCCTGACGTTGGAGGTGGACGACTCTTAGGTGAGGTTTGTCATTTTGTAGATCTCGCTGTTCACATAACTGAAAATTATGTAGAGCGTGTCTTGATGAGCCATGCACAATCGACCGATAATATTATACTTAATTTAGAATTTAAAAATAAATCGACCTGTGCCATTCATTACTTTCCAACAGGACATAAATCTTTAGCCAAAGAAAGAATTGAGGTTCATCAGCTTGGGCAATCAATGATTCTAAATAATTTCAAATCCTTGACCTATCATGGCATCAATAAGAGTAAGCAAAATAAGTCTCAAGATAAAGGCCATGCAGAACAATTTAAACTGTTTAAACACATGCTAGAATCTGGTGGGCAAGCCATCATCCCAATCGGGGAAATTATTCATACCAGTCAGGTTTTATTTTCAGCGATTGAATCAGCACAGCAGGCAAAGTGGATATCAATTGATTAATCCTTTTTTATACTTGCGGACGATAAAACATTTGAAGCGACAGCAAATTCAAAATCGCATTACTAGAAAACTAAAATCCCAACTCCATATTTCTGCCCAATACCAATTAAGTGAGGCAGTTGGCTATGTTCAATTACAAGGGTTTCCTCCCGCTAAAAAAAGCATCACTCTGCCACATACATTTCATTTTTTAAACAAACAAAAGACGTTTATTGACACCATTAATTGGAATGATAATGAACATGGCAAGCTCTGGACATATCAATTAAATTACTTCGAATATCTCTTACAATCTGACATTAACAAGTCAACAGGTGTCAGGCTACTTAAAAAATACATACACACATATAATACCATTAAAGATGGTAAGGAGCCTTACCCTATGTCTTTGCGCTTAATCCATGTGATTAAATTCATGGCAAAACATCACGTCACTGATTTAGACATTGATATTTGGATTGGTGAGCAAGCACTCCTCTTAAAGCAAACCTTAGAATTTCACTTATTGGGAAACCATCTTTTAGAAAATGGATTTGCATTGCTCTTTGCCTCGTACCATTTGCGCGACATAGAAATCCTAGCATGGGCAAACAAACTATTAAGAAAAGAATTGGAGGAACAAATTCTAAGTGATGGTGCTCACTTCGAGCTGAGTCCCTTATATCACTGTACCATATTCTCTAGAGTATTGGATGCATATAATCTTGTGACATCAAATAAGATATTTAATTATACTCTTGAAAAAGAGCTAGCTGATAAAGCTGCTCTTATGCTCAATTGGCTATGTAAAATAATTGTGAATGGGAATGTGCCTGAAGTGAATGACACCTTTGATGTATCAAAAACAGACATTACAAAATTAATGCAGTATGCCTATTCACTTAATATCCCCTTAGTGAATAATCCACTGGGCGATTCAGGATACAGATATCTGAACACTAAGAGATACACATGCCTTTTTGATGTAGGCAAAATAGGGCCAGACTATATCCCCGGACATGCACATGCTGACACCTTGCAAGTCTTGCTTTGGATCAATGACAATCCTATCATTGTCGACACAGGCGTCTCTACTTATGAATCCAATCCAAGAAGAGAGTTTGAACGCTCAACTGCTGCTCACAATACAGTTGAAATCGATCAGTTGGACAGTTCAGAAGTTTGGTCTTCTTTTCGAGTTGGCGACAGGGCAACCATTATTAATCTTGAAGAACAAGGCAAAACTATTAAGGCTGCTCATAACGGCTATAGACATTTAGACGTCATTCACGAGCGCACAGTTTCAGCACTTGATCAAGAATTAGTGATTGAGGATATGTTGACAGCAAAGAAAAAATATGCAGCTGTTGCCCACTTACATTTTCATCCGGATCAAAGACCAAGGCTAGATAAATCTACCATCCAATTAAAAAGCTGCAGCATTAAGATTGAACATGCTATTAAAATTGAGTTAATGGCTTGTCGATTAGCGACAGGATATAATAAGACAATTCAATCTGTAAAAGCTGCGATCCATTTTGATCAAAAACTAATCACACGAATTCAAATTGGATAGGATTCATCATTTAGAACTTGCAGCTTGTGTTACAATTAAAAAAAGCCCGCGTCATTCTGAACCCGCCTGCCGAACAGGCAGGTCTAGAATGAAGATCCAAGTTTAAAAGGATCGGAATGACAATTAAACATGAATATTCTATTCCTATCAGATAATTTCCCACCAGAAACCAATGCGCCGGCTATCCGCACATTTGAGCATTGTCGTGAATGGGTCAAAGAAGGACATGAGGTTACTGTGATTACCTGTGCCCCAAATTTTCCAAATGGAATTCTTTTTGACAATTACAAAAACAAACTGAGTCAGACTGAAGTGATAGATGGCATTCGCGTGATCCGTGTGTGGAGCTATATGACAGCCAATAAGGGATTTCTAAAACGATCCTTTGACTATTTTAGCTATGCAGTGATGGCAGGCCTGCGAGGACTATTTGTTAAGACAGACATTATTGTCGCGACGTCACCTCAATTTTTTACAATCAATACGGGTTATGTTTTATCCGTCCTCAAGAGAAAGCCATGGATATTAGAAGTGCGGGATTTGTGGCCAGAATCTATCAAAGCTGTTGGAGCTATACAGAGCGATAAAACGATTCAGTTCCTCGAAAGGATTGAATTGTTTTTATATCGAAGAGCGACGCATATTGTTGTTGTGACTGACAGTTTTAGAAAAAGCATTGCAGCAAGAGGGATTACCACAGATAAAATTCATGTAATTAAAAATGGAATTCTCTTAGACAAATTTCAACCCTCTCAAAAAAAGCCAAATCTCAGAGAGACTTTAGAGATTAAGGAGGATACTTTGATTGTTGGTTATATAGGCACACACGGCCTTGCACATGCGCTAGATTTTATCATACAGACTGTAGCGACAATTGATGAAAACATCGTCTTTCTTTTCATTGGAAATGGAGCTGCGAAAGAGAGTTTAGTGAATTTAAAAAATAGCTTGCAAGTTCAAAAGATCATGATGCTCGATGCTGTGCCTCAACAAGAGATCGTCCATTATTGGCATTTACTGGATATCGCTCTCGTTAATCTCAAAAAGTCAGACACCTTCAAGACCGTTATCCCTTCTAAACTATTTGAAGCTGCTGCCTGCCAAAAGCCTATCCTATTAGGTGTCGAAGGTGAAGCCAAAGAATTAGTGGAGCAGTATACAGCTGGACTTTGTTTTGAGCCCGAAAACCCTGCAGATTTTGTAGAAAAACTAAAACAGCTGACTTATGATAAAGAATTATATGATATTTGTAAACAAGGGTGTGAAACAATGGCGAAACAATTTGACCGTCGTGACCTCGCGCGAAAATTATTAACAATCATAACACAAGACAAGATACATGGAGAATAAGGATTATTACGTCGTCATTATGGCAGGAGGAGTTGGTTCTAGATTTTGGCCAGCATCAAGAGAGGAAATGCCAAAGCAATTTTTGGATATTCTAAACATCGGAAAATCTCTAATCAGACTGACATTTGAGAGAGCTATAAAAGTGGTTCCTGTTAAAAATATCTTAATTGCTACAAATAAAAATTACAAGGATTTAGTTTTAGAGCATCTACCAGAAATCAATTCAGATCAAATCCTTCTTGAACCAAGCAGAAACAATACGGCTCCCTGCATTGCTTATGCAGCCCTACGGATTCAATCTATGAATCCGAATGGTGTTTTTGCAGTCTTGCCATCAGATGCTGTCATCTTAAAGGAAGACGTGTTTGGCGAGAAATTATTACAAGCCTTTGATTTTGCTTCAGACAAAATGGCAATCGTAACCTTAGGTATTTCACCAACTAGACCAGATACTGGTTATGGCTATATCAAAAAACAAACTGGCAAAAGCCCAGAAAATGAAACTAAAGGGATCTATGAGGTAGAACGATTTACCGAAAAGCCAGATCAAAATACAGCAACTCAATATGTAGATTCTGGAGACTATGTTTGGAATGCGGGCATATTTATTTGGAGTGTCAACACCGTTTTACAAAGCTTTGATGATAATGCGCCTGACATTATTAAAGTTTTAAACCAACAGCCAGAAAAATACAATACAGCGGAAGAGCAAGATTATATCGATCTAGTCTATCCGATGACTGAAAGTATTTCTGTGGATTATGCTTTGTTAGAAAGATCGGATTGTGTGTATACGATTCCATGTGTATTGGGTTGGTCAGATTTGGGAACTTGGAATTCGCTGCATGATTATCTTGAAAAAGACAAAAACGGCAATGTCATCCAAGCGAATAAACACTTTATCGAAAATGTTTCAGATTCTTTGATTCGAGCGACGAGTGAGCGTGTTATTGTAGTGAAAGGTTTAGAAGATTATATAGTCGTTGATGAACCAGGAGCTCTGCTCATCTACCCAAAAAGTCAGGAACAAGAAATTAAGGCTGTTGTTAAACAATTAAAAGAATTGGGATAAATATAACGAGCGCTTGTTCACTTTATAATAAGGAATAGTGGTCTGTAAAGTTATATTGACTAGTTGAATTTGATAGTTAAGCCAAATGTATGAACGCATCAAACATATTACTAGGTCAGTCCTTCCTTCTTCTTTTATAAAAAACAAAAAAAGAAAGCTGAGATATGTTTATGGCTTGTTATTTCGAGGATCAAATTTTCAATGTAACTTATGTGAAATAAAGCTCAGAAAATTCATCAGCTTGTCTTCTGGTGATTTAATCTGTCCAAATTGTGGAAGCTTGCCTAGAACGAGGGGATTATGGAATATTCTAAAAGACACCATTACGAATCAAACCGTTCTACACTTTTCACCTCCTGAATCATTAAAGGCCGCAATAGCACAAAAAGGCAACACTAAGGAATACATCACTACAGACTTTGAAGGAGAGTTCGAATCAGAGTACAACTTTGATATCGAAAATATTAACATTGCTAACGAATCAATAGATGTTATCATCTGCTATCATATATTAGAACATATAGAAAACGATCTTAATGCAATAACAGAATTATACAGAATACTGAAAAAAAATGGGCGCTGTTATATTCAAACACCATTCAAAGAAGGATCAATTTATGAAGATCAAACAATTACGGAGCCGACAGAAAGGTTAAAACATTTTGGACAGAAAGATCATTTACGAATTTATTCACCAGAGGGACTAAGTGATCGATTACGTAAATCTGGCTTTTTACCTGAACTCATTGAACTAACAAATGACAGTAGTAATTATTACGGCTTGAAGACAAAAGACATTATTCTAATTTGTCGAAAGCACAAAACATTAAAAGAGAAGTGATGGCTACATCAGATCATCCAGCCATTCGTCAAGACTCTTATCAACTCATTGGCTAGACAAAAGACAATTGCTCTTGTAGCAAACACAACCTGGAACATTTATAATTTTCGTTTGAATGTGATTCGAAAATTTATAGCAGAAGGCTACACCATTATTGTACTCTCTCCAATTGATAAATTCATACACTACAAAAAAGAATTTCCTAGAGTCAAACATATTCCTATTGAATGTCTTGATCGTGATGGGACTAATCCGATACGAGACCTAACACTCATTTTTGAGTTAATTAAAAAATATAAAGAAGTAAAGCCAGACTTGATTATTCATTACACCATTAAGCCTAACATATATGGTGCAGTCGCCGCAAAATTTTGTAAGATTCCTTCTATTGCAGTAGTGACTGGATTAGGCTATTCTTTCTTACACGCAGGTTTTGTTAAGCGAATGACTCATTGGCTGTACAAAAGAACATTGCGATTACACAAGAAAGTCATTTTCGAAAATAAGGACGATCGGTCACTTTTCATTGACCTAGGCTTAAGCACAGCCGAAAACAGTATTTCTATAAAAGGTTGTGGTGTCAATATTAATCACTACATCTCAAATTCTCCTTTGCGTAAGGACCAGACTATATTCACGTATATAGGTAGACTCTTATATGATAAAGGCATTAGAGAATTTGTAGGCGCTGCTGAAATTATAAAGGCATCGAATCCCGAAGTCAATTTTTGGTTGATTGGGGACATCGATGATGAAAATCCTGCTTCAATCAAGAAAGATGATATTTTGAACTGGGTTAGGCAGGGGACGGTAGTCTATCATGGTTCAACGTCCGATGTCAGAGAATTTATAGACCAGTCGTCCTGCATTGTCCTCCCTTCCTATCGAGAAGCCATTGCTCGATCGTTAACAGAAGCTATGTCCATGAAAAAGCCTGTCATCGCTACTGATGTTGCAGGATGTAGAGAAGCTGTAGATCACAACATAAACGGTTACTTAGTGCCTGTTCAAAATAAAGAAGTTCTCGCCAAAGCAATGATGAAATTTATTAAGCTGCCTTATGATGACAAGACGAAAATGGGATTGAAGGGTAGAGAGAAGGTCCTGACAGAATTTGATGATCGGCTTATCGCAGAAGCAATACACGACATTTGCACTAAGATCTTGGGTGAGATTTGATCACTTTCAATACTAAAATTTGACAATCTAACTGATAATTATGACAACTCAAACACCTAAAGTCTATAGAATTCTGTGGGATATTTATTATAATCGTAATGTATTCATTGCATTTTCTGCTAAGATTTGATTGTTGTATCTTTAAAACAACTCGTGTATAAATACGTTAACTTAGGAAAAAACCGATATCCGTGTTAAGATTCATTATCCCCATTCTCTTATGTGTGTATTGTCATGTCAATGCTCAAGAAAATTCACATAAGCAACATCGTTTGGATCAAGTGTTTCAGGGAACAACAGTAACTCTTCCTCCTTTATCAAAAGCCACGAATAGATCTGTTCCCAGCAAAGAACTCGGCTATTACCATTTTGCCGAACGAAGAGATGTTGAACTTTCCCCTTTTAACAGTGGACAATGGAAGCGAAATGCTAAAGAGCATATCTGGACCTTAGTTATTGAATCGCCTGGAGCAACAATGATTAATCTGGGGTTCACTGAATATGTCCTACCAGATAATGCAGAATTAAGAATACGTTCGGTCGAGACTGGAGAAGAAATTGGGCCTTTTACAATTTCTGACAACAAGGAGCATTCTCAATTATGGACACCCAATTTACCCGGTGATAAAATTAGCTTAGTGCTCAAAATTCCTGCTGATCAAATTCAAAATTTCTCCTTAACCTTAAGTGCCATCCATCATGGTTTTCCAACAGCCGAGAGTCGTTCTGTTTCTGGCTCTTGTAATGTAGATGTCGTTTGTGGGTTAGGCGACTTATTCCCAATTATAGATCGCTTTAGAGATCAAATTCGATCAGTAGCTAATATTCAGATTGATGGCGATTTAATGTGTACTGGATTTTTAATTAATAATGGGAACAATGACTTTAAGCCTTATTTTGTGACAGCCCGTCATTGTGGTATCACTGAAGAGAATGCAAAATCTACGATCGTTTATTGGAACTTTGAAAATTCTACCTGTCGGCCGATTGATTCTGCTAGCAGTGGAGCGGATGGCGATGGCCAATTAAACCAATTCACCTCTGGCGCTACTGTCATTGCTTCTTCTCAAGATGGCGGACCAGATGTTGCTGATATAGATTTCACCCTTCTACTATTAGACGAACCTGTGGATCCTGATTTTAATCCTTATTTCGTAGGCTGGGATATCAGGCCTATATTGCCAGACTCGTCTTTTTGTATACACCATCCCAATGCAGATGAAAAGAGAATTAGCTTTGACTTTGATCCGGGTGAATTTGAAATTGTTGACAATGATACTTTATTCGTCAAAGTCTTAAATTGGGAACTTGGGACTACAGAAGGTGGCTCTTCTGGGTCGCCACAGTTTAATAACCAAGGTCTTGCGATTGGTCTGTTAAGTGGTGGGGAAGCTTCGTGCATCATAAGAGATGGATCTGATGAATTTGTTTGGCTGGGAATAACCTGGAATAATGGATCAGCGCCCGAATCGAGGTTAAGGGATTGGATGGATCCTAATAATGAAAACTTGGAAGTCTTAGAAGGTATCGATGGTTCATTTGCGCTCAAAGCAACTGAGCCCTTTAGACAGATTTGTGGTGTGATGGAAACAACTTTAGAATTTGAAATAGAGATCGACAAAAATTTTAAAGATAACGTGACCTTGGAACTCGTCTCTGTACCAGACGGATTGACAGCCAATTTTGAAAATAATAGTATTGCTCCCGGAGGGAAAACGATCTTGACTGTTGACAAGCTTGACATCCTCAATGATGACACCTATACTGTTGAGTTTAGAGGCAGCGATGGTCAACATGTAAATACGAACAGTGTCCAGTTTAATGTCATTTCCAATGTCCCTGAAGTTTTATCTCCAAGCTTTCCGTTAAGTACCGATGAAGCAGCTGAGTCTTTAGTCATCTTTAATTGGACAGGTGAGGCGGACAGTTATGATATAGAGGTTTCAGAAGAAATCGACTTTACAGTGCCTGTTATTTCATCAAATGATTTAAACGCTGTGACTTTTTCCACAAACCAATTGAATAGCAATAATGAATATTTCTGGAGAGTTAGAGGGCAAAATTTTTGTGGCAAATCAGCTTGGTCTGAGCCAGTCCTGTTTAGAACATCAAATCTTGCTTGTGAAATTCTAGAAGACAATGAAGTCAATTTGGTCATTTCGGAATCGCGCAATGATACAATACAAGCAGTTATTGAAGTCGATATAACTGATCCAATCATCGATATTTCTGTACCCGTGATTGAGGGCCTCCATGATTTTAATAGTGACTTGGTTTTTAGCTTGATTAGCCCATTGGGCACTGAAGTCGTTCTAGCTAATAACCTTTGTAGTGGCGGTATACAGTTTATGGATTTCTCAATAGGATTTAGTGATCTAGGTTTACCTCACCCGGAAATACCTTGTCCATATACAGACGCTAGAATCTATCAGCCAGAATCCAGTTTAGATGTATTTCAAGGACAAAATCCACAAGGCAATTGGACCTTACAAATCATAGATTTATTTGCAAATGATAGCGGCATATTAAACAGGCTTCATTTACAAATATGTACAGCAACAGATAAGGCATTATTTTCTCAATTTTCAGAACAGACGATTGATGGTTGTGGCATCGATGTCGCTAACTCTTCGTTAGACATTAGTTCAGACTTCTCAGGACCTGTCTCAATCACTGCAGTACCAAGTAATGATGACATCACTGTCGAACTATCAAAAAATACAGCTAGTCCTGGCGAAACGATTTCATTTACAATTAATAATATTAATGCTTTAAAAAGTGAAGCGGCTTCAATCAAATTTGTAACAGCAGACAGCAATGCTGAAAGTACTTCAATATTAAAAATTTCGTTTGATTCTCAGTTAGAAGATATTTCTCTGATCACTCCAGCTAATAACTCTATTATTCGAACTGGACAATTGTTAGATTTCGATTGGGATGATATCACTGATGTGACTGGATACACCTTACAATTATCTACAGATTTTTTATTTGAGGTCATTGATGTGGAAACATCCATAACAGAAAGTACTGAATCCATTCTATTAGATTTTGTTAGTCAAGGTCAAGCGGCAACTGTGTATTGGCGTGTTATTGCGCAAGGCACAAACTGTGCAAAAATATCAGAGACATATTCTTTCTTAGCTGATTTTACAGATGCCGTTTTTAATCTGCAAGATGCCTCTGTTTCTATTTTTCCAAACCCTACTTCAGATGAACTTTTTATCAAATCGAATAGCCCTATCAACGAACATTCGCAGATAAGTCTATTTGATATCTCCGGAAAGCAATTACAAAACATAGATGTTTCAGCTGGACAAATTGATGTCCAACTCTCTTTACAAGACTATACCAAAGGAATATACTTTCTGTCTTTTAAATCTCAAAATGATGCATTTGTCACGAAGATTGTAAAGAATTAATCGTTTGTATATAATCTACTACAATGATGTGTATGGCACATTGCCCAAATAGCATTAAGTTTCCAATTAGTCAGACTCGTCCTCGGTTCCCTAATGGGACAGCAGCGCAGGTATTCTTTAGGTGCGTGGAGGAAAATCTGATTAAAGAATGCAATTAGTCAGGCGCACACTACAAGGGTGTGTATTACAAATTACACAATAAGCTACCCGCGCCCTTGATCCCTAAAGGGAGGCCAGCGCAGAGTTATGTTAGATTTTACTTGAGGTGATTTCCCTTTAGGCTTAGGGCGCATGATGGCAATTATTTCTTTTTCATAACAAAAGTGCAATATGTCATACACACACTACAATGTGATTTTATCAAACGTCGTATATTTATATTACTTTAAAGTGAAATTGATATCTGTACCTTTTGAAACAACTATCGTATACATTTATTAACCTAGGAAAAATGCAATATCTGTGTTAAGACTTATTATCCCTTTCCTTTTTTTGTGTGTTTGTTGCCATGTGAATGCGCAGGAAAATTTGAATAAAAAACATCGCTTGGACCAAGTCTTTCAAGGTAGAACGGTGACTTTGCCTCCCTTGACAAAAGCAGTGACAAGATCTGAAGACAGTAAAGAATTAGGCTATTATCACTTTGCAGAAAGAAGAGATGTCGAACTGACGCCATTTAATAGTGGGCAGTGGACTCGAAAATCAATGGAACACACATGGACCTTAGAGATTGAGTCCCCAGGAGCCAAAATGATTAACTTAGGGTTCACAGAATATAGCCTTCCAGAAAATGCAAGCTTAACTATACAATCAACCCTTACGGGTGAGAGAATTGGCCCTTTTACAGTTGCAGATAATAAAGAACATTCTCAATTATGGACACCAAATCTAACAGGTGACAAATTAAGCCTAGAACTTAAAATCCCTGAAGACCAAATACAAAACTTATCCTTAACGCTTAGTGCCATACATCATGGATTTAAGGAAGTCGAACTTCGATCAGCATCCGGCTCTTGTAACGTTGATGTATCATGTGGGCTTGCTGACCTCATTCCCATTGTAGATCGATATAGAGATCAAATAAGATCAGTTGCCAATATTCAAATCAATGGCAGTTTTATGTGCACAGGTTTTTTAATTAATAATGGCAATAATGATTTTAAGCCGTATTTTATTACAGCCGCACATTGCAGAATCACAGAAGCAAATGCCCAGTCAATCGTGTTTTATTGGAACTATGAAAATTCTACATGTCGACCGATCGATTCTGTGATTAGTGGGCAGAATGGCGATGGACCCTTAAATCAATTCTCGACAGGCTCTACTGTCATTTCCTCCGCTGTTGATGGCAATCTCGATCCAGCCTCTGTGGATTTCACATTGCTATTGTTAGATGAGCCAGTTGATCCTGACTTCAATCCCTACTACGCCGGTTGGGATATCAGACCAATCTTACCGGACTCTTCTTTTACAGTACACCATCCTAATGGTGATGAAAAGAGAATCACGTTTGACTTCGATCAACCAGAATTTTCAGTCTTCGGGAATGACTCAGTATTTATCAGGATATTAAATTGGGAGCTTGGCACAACTGAAGGAGGCTCATCAGGAGCTCCTCATTTTAACACTGAGGGCTTAGTGATCGGTCAGGTGAGTGGCGGGAATGCCTCTTGTACGAGGCGAGATGGATTTGATGAATTTGGGTGGCTTGGCTTAGCCTTTAAAAATGGAACAACACCACAAACCCGACTTAGAGATTGGCTCGATCCAAACAATGAAAACTTAGCAGTGTTACAAGGGCTTGATGGTTCATTTGCCATCAGAGCAGAAAATCCTTTTCGTAGAATATGTGGAGTGGCAGAAACATCAGCTGAATTTGAGATCACTGTAGACCCTAACTTTAATAATGATGTCACACTTGATTTAATTTCCCTTCCAGAAGGATTGACTGGAGCTTTTGAAAATGAAATTGTGTCACCAGGCGGTACAACAACGCTAACGATTAATAATCTAGATGCTCTAGAGACTGATAATTACACAATACAATTTAGTGGCACAGATGGTCAAAATGCAAATACAAATAGTGTACAATTAAGTATTATACCGGCTGCTCCAGATGTCTTGATCCCAACATTCCCTGTCAGCACAACTGATGCAGTGGAGTCCTTGGCCGTCTTTAACTGGTCTGGTGAAGCTGATAGCTATACGATTGAGATAGCAGAAGAGGTCACTTTCAATATGCCCATTATATCATCGACTGGCTTAGCCTCTAGAAATTTTTCTACGAATCAATTGAATGAGAACAGTGAATACTTTTGGAGAGTAAGAGGGAATAACTTTTGTGGTGAATCAGGATGGTCCGATCCTATTCTATTTAGAACATCCAGTTTAACTTGTGAAATCCAAGAAGACAATGACGTCGGATTAGTTATTCTAGAAGTAGTCGACGATACAATCAACGCCAGAATTCAAGTGGATATCTCTGATCCTATCGTTGATGTTTCTGTGCCTTTAATCGAAGGTATACACAGCTGGAATAGCGACTTAGTGTTTACATTAATTAGTCCCATGGGCACCGAAGTCGTCTTAGCGACTGCCCTTTGCGATGGGTCTATACAATTTATGGATTTTTCTATAGGCTTTAGTGATCAAGGCTTACCGCAATCAGACATACCCTGCTCCTTTACTGATAGCAGAATCTATCAGCCGCAATCAGCTCTGGATGCTTTCAGCGGAGAAAATCCGCAAGGTGAGTGGACCTTACAAATTGTGGATATATTTGAATTTGACGGTGGCATTTTAAATAAGCTTCACCTACAAATATGTGTTGGTTCAGGTAAAAATTTATTTACTCAATTTTCAGAACAGACAATTAATGCCTGCGGAATCAATGTTGCCAATTCTTCATTAGAGCTCAGCTCAGACTTCGAAGGGCCGGTGACTATATCTGCTATTCCAAGCAGTGATGACATAAGTGTGCAGTTGTCAAGGAATACAGCAAGTCCAGGGGAGGCGATTACGTTTATCGTCGATAATCTTGATGCTTTGCAAAATGAGTCGGCTTCTATCAGATTTGTCACATCAGACGGGACAGCTGAAAGTGCCTCTGTTGTTACTATTTCTTTCAACTCAGCGTTAGGTGATATTGCTTTGGTCAGTCCAGCAAATAACTCAATCATTAAGACTGGCGAGCTGCTTGATTTTGACTGGGATGATGTGTCTGAAGTGACTGACTATACATTACAGTTGTCAACAGATTTTTTGTTTGAGGTGATTGATGTCGAAACCACTAGTACCGGAAGTACTGAATCCATTCTATTGGATTTTGTCAGTCAAGGGCAGGCCGAGACGGTCTATTGGCGAGTCATTGCGAATGGCACTGACTGCTCAAAGATATCCGACACCTTTTCATTTCTTGCCGATTTTACTGACGCTGTATTCAATCTTGCAGAAACCATCGTTTCTGTTTTCCCTAACCCAACTTCTGAAAAACTATTCATACAATCTGATAGTCCATTAAATGAGTCATCTCAACTGAGCTTGTATACCGTATCGGGCCAGCTCGTACTAAACATGACGATACCATCGGGACAACTTGATCTAGCAGTATCGCTAGACGATTATGCTCAGGGATTGTATTACCTCTCTTTTAAATCGCAAAAGGAATCCTTTGTCACTAAAATTGTGAAGAATTAATGCATTCAAAAATCAGATTCTTAGTCTTTTGTCTTTATCTAGAACGATTGAAGGTATAACAATATGAAATACAAAAAAAACACATAAGGCACATAAGTCTCTTATGTATTGTACAAGGCACATAAGGATAATATTATTTTATCTATCCATTAATGAGAAGATCAGCTCAACATCCGGATTAATCGCAAGAATTTTCCCAGTATTATCAAATAAATATTGGCTCCCACCAGCGTTTGCGATCCCAAATTTTTCCCAAATTTTATGTTGCTTATTTACTTCTGAAAAGACTCTCCAAGGGTAGTCATATTTTAGTCGTGTTGTCTCGTATTTAGCATAATCCTCAATTTGTCCGATGACTCCAACAACGCTAAGGCCTTGCGCATCCAATTCTTTAAAGTTCTCTTTAAGGTTTTGGCTTTTTCGGATACACGGACTACACCAGGGAGCCCAAAGATCCAATAGTGTATATTTGTTTTGATCTATGACCTCCGAAAAGAACATTGGTTCACCACTAAGCTTTTCTGCTAACTTAAAATCGATATAGCTTCCTCCAACGACTATTTGATTTCGTGAAGTAAACTCATATTGAACGATTTCACTTAAGGGATGATCCGGGAATTGCGAAATCCAAAATTTATGGATCTCATAGATTTCAGGATCATTTAACACCAGTCTATCATTCCATTTGAGACTGTGATAATATTCGTAAAAGCCCACAATGGAAGGTGAATCTGAAAAATAATTATGTTGCCAAGTAAACTCTACTTTTGTTAAAGAGTCTAGCCTATTTTGAATTTCAACTTCCAATATTGAATCTTGATTTTCAGAATATAGTAATTCATTCAAATGATCGAATTCTTCAGAAAAAATGGCTTCGCTTTCTTCATTGAATATCTTTTTATCATCTGTTAAAAGACTTCCTGTTATGATGTTATTTTCAAATTCTTCATTTGAATACAAATCAAACATTATGAATTGGGCATCTGGATAAAAGTAGACAGGTCGCCACAATCCATTCAAAAGATCACTTTTAAAAATTAATTCAAACTCTTCTATTGCATCAACTTCCAATTTATGATGAAATGTGCTGTCTTTTTTAATAGGAATTGCAATACCATCTAATGGTCTTTCCGTTATTTTTGCGACAACAATAGTATCGCCAGCTCTGTAGACTTTTCCACTTAAAGTGACCTGGCTCCTTTCTTGACCAAACAAACTAAAAAATGGTATGAGTATAAACGTAAAACTAAAAAGTATTGCTTTCATAATTTCTTATTTAATTCAATATAAATCTGTGGTTCACCTGTCTGCAAAATCCTTCTTCAAATCTTTAGCTGCACTCACCAGTCTAATAAATTCTGATCGGTAGCCTTCCTTATCTTCTGCTTTCGCTGATTTCGCTAAGGCGATGACTTGATCAAAAGATCCCTCCACAGCAAAAGCTGATTCACGTAGTAGCATTCCAAATTGAGCGACTGCTATCGAAAACTGTACATCCGTCGAGACTACTTTCAAGCTTGACATCTCGGGTGAAATACTTGTGACGATTCGCTTGCTCTCCTCTTCATCCGGCTGCTTATACCTAAATTTTATCGTCGCTAGTTCATTGTTTTGAATGCCTTTCTTCTGCTGTATGTTTTGCTGATATTTTAAATCATCAACTGTATTGGCAAACCGGCTGTCGCTGCCTATTGGAATAATTTCATATAGAGCAGTGACGACATGACCACTACCGATATCTCCAGCGTCTTTAGTGTCATCATTAAAATCCTCTTTATTCAGTAGTCGGTTTTCGTACCCGATCAGTCTGTAACCTTCTACATAGGCGGGATTAAATTCAATCTGCAATTTGACATCTTTGGCTAGCGTAAATAAGGTGCCGCCAAACTCCTGAACAAAAACTTTATGCGCTTCTTGAATATTATCCACATAGGCATAATTTCCATTCCCCTTATCCGCTAATGTTTCCATATACTGATCCTTATAGTTTCCCATTCCAAAACCCAATACCGATAAAAACACGCCCGATTTTCTTTCTTTTTCAATTAGACCTTGTAGTCCATCATTTGAGCTGATGCCAACATTAAAGTCTCCATCAGAGGCAAGAATCACTCTGTTGTTTCCTTCTTTAATAAAATTCTTTTTTGCAATTGTATACGCTGTTTTTATACCCGCAGCTCCGGCAGTAGAGCCGCCAGCACCTAGTGATTCTATAGCGTTTAGGATCTTTGATTTTTCAGTGGCAGACGTCGACTCTAGTAAAATACCAGCTTGACCAGCATAGGTTATGATTGCCACTCTGTCTTTTTCTCGCAATTGATTTAATAATAGTTTGAAAGAGGACTTGAGCAAGGGCAGTTTATTTTGGCTACTCATAGAGCCTGATACGTCAATTAGAAATACCAAATTGGACGCCGGCAAGTCATCTGTCAGAATGTCTTTGGCTTGCATGCCAATATGCAGCAATTGATGTTCCTGATTCCATGGGCACTCTGTCAAGCTTGTGTGCATAGCCAAAGGATCATTGCCTTTAGGCTGCTCGTAGTTGTAGTCAAAGTAATTGATCAGCTCTTCGATACGTATGGCATCAACTGGTGGTAGTTGTCCCATATTGATGAATCGTCTAACGTTGCTATACCCAGCTTTATCGACATCGACTGAAAACGTAGACAAGGCCTCATTAAGAGGTCTTATAAATTTATTTTCTACGAAAGTGCCGTATTGCTCTGTATTGGATTGAGTCGTGACATTATTAAACGAGATGCCAGTACCACAACGTATTGCTGCTTCTTGTTCTGTATCAGCTTTTCTTCTTTGTCTTCGATTTTGTCTTTGTTGCTTTCGACTTACTTTGCCAAGTCCTGTAACCACGATTTCGTCAAGAACCGTCCCTTCTTGAAGTATGATTTTTAAATTTTGCTGCGGTTTTTTTACAATAACCTTTTGATCTATAAATCCAGTATAACTGACATCTAATGTAACAGGAAAAGAGAGAACCGATAATTTAAAAGATCCGTCAATAGCTGTTATTGTACCAAGAGTAGTTCCTTCTATAATAAGATTGGCACCAATTAAGACATCTCCATTCGAGTCTTGTACATGGCCACTAATCACAGATTCACCAATACAGGACCTTGAAAATAATCCAGCATGAGAGTAAAGATTTGTATCTTCTTTGTTTACAGCTGAACATAGATTTAAACTCATTGCCATTAAGAATATCATTATTGTTTTCATCATATAAGTGTTTAGTGTGCTGATGAGACGTCAGACAAGTAAGAATTACATAAATCAAAAAATAAAAAGTTTTATTTATGTAATTCTGTAGATTAAAGCATCTTAGATGTGTGTAGAAAATATTTCACTCATTGGGTGAAGTGAAAGTTCCATGAAATTTAATTTACAAACAGGCGAATAAAATGGGTCAATCATGCTTTGACTAGCTTACAAAGATCGTTGATCCAGCAGGACTTATTCTTTGTGTTTATAAAGGAACGCCGGAGGTGTGACATGATTGTAGCCCCGTGATTCATCACGGGGCGGATAGTATAATATGATGTAATTTGGCGCGATTTTTCGTGAAAATCGTGACAAATTTATTTAAGAAGTCATTTAATTTTAGAGGAAATCACGACAAATTAAATTTTGGATATCATCCTAATAAAGTGCAATTTGTTTTACATACATCTTAGATTATGCAGACATAAAATAGAAACAGTTGATCAGGTTTAAATCAGACCATATAGAAGCTAGCGATGACTCCTTAATCCAATTATTTAAGGAAACAGATCGGATTGAGTATGCGACGGATTTGTATAGTAAATATATAGAGCTGGTCTATGGTGTTTGTTTGAAATATTTTAAGAATGAAGATGATAGCAAAGATGCTGTGATGGATATTTATGAAAAAGTGATCAGTAAATTAAAGACACACGATGTCGACTATTTCAAATCTTGGCTTTTCATATTGAGCAAAAATCATTGCCTCAGTGAGCTAAGGAAAAGCAAACGTGTTTTCGAAAAAGAGATTGACTATAAAAAAATAAATGGAGAAGAACCCTCATTCCTCCCTTTTGAAGGGGACATGAAAGAAGCGCAGTTAGTCAAAATGGAAAACTGCATCCAACACCTAATAGATAATCAAAAGCAATGCATCACAAGATTTTATCTGAAAAAACAATCCTACAAAGACATTGCCGAGCAGCTCTCGATGAGTTGGTCCAGAGTCAGATCATTGATCCAAAATGGACGCCGAAATTTAAAAATCTGTATTGAAAAATCATGACAGAAAAAAAGAAAAGAGAATTATTACGACTATATATTTCAGGACAGATTACTCCTGAAGACAGGCATGCATTGGAAGTGGCAGCGGTGGATGATATGTTTCTATTCGAAGCTTTAGAGGGCTATTCGACCAGAAAGGATATAGTCTCTGTCCCCTATACTTCAAAAGAAACTGCTAGGGTTTTACCGATTCGACAGATGCTAACCATGGCGGCTAGTTTTTTACTTATTGCTGCAATGGCTTTTATATTCAATCAATATAATACGCCTTCAATTAATGAAGATGCCTTTGCTCAGCTTGACAATCAACAGCTAATGTCCGAATCCGCAAGCCAAAAAAAGGAATCTGCTACTGACGTCACCAGCATTGAAATAGAGGATCAAGGGGAAGGAAAATATGACGTTATTCTACAAAGTCGTTCCGTTGAGGTTAATGCCATCCCTAGTGAAGTCAAAGAAGCAAAAACAGTATCCAATCCATCTGTAACTGCTGATCCTCCAATAAAGAAAACTGCCATATCGACGAAATCAAAAGAAGACATTTTTGTTGACTCAGAGATAAATGAAGATTTTGTAGAGGCGGGGAGTGCATATGAAGCTCCTCCAGAAAGCCCAGTATCAGAGTTACAAATTGAAGATGAAATTGATTCGAGTGTGGAGATTGCAGATTTAGCTGACCAAGGTGCAGATAGTGAAACGAGTCTTGGTAATAAAGAAGTTAATGAAGTAGCTACTAAAGCTAGGGCTTTACCAGCGAAAGAACAGGCTGGCGTCGAAGGAAAGATAACCGGCATTAAAGGTATAGTCAGATCTTTGGATGATGGAGAGCCATTAATTGGAGCTAACGTGGGTATTAAGGGCACAGATATGGGTACTACAACTGATGTCGATGGAAGATTTACACTACCCAATGATGGCACAAACGTAGAGCTGTATATAAATTATGTTGGCTTTGAAACAGCGTATATCACTGCATCACATGAAAATGAAAATGAGATATTTCTCGAATCAGGGCAGTTCCTTGATGAGGTGGTCGTAACGGATCTGTCAAAACAACAAACCAAAACACCAGTCAATCAGGCTGGCGAAGAAGCCTATCCCTATGTAATCAAAGGCATTGTTAAAAATTCTGAAAATGGAAATCGCCTAGTCGGCGCCAATCTTAGTATTCCGTTCGCTGGCATATCAACTACATCAGATAAGTATGGCAGGTTTACAATATCCTCACCTAAACCAAGAATTAAATTGCGTATAAAACACAAAGGATATCAATCTAGAGATTGGGAAATATATTTCCAAAATAAGGAAAGGCGTTTTATGGACATTGAGCTCGTACCAAAAAATAAAAATCCGTTCATTAAGATTGAATCAAGTCCAGTTGGCGGATGGACAAAGTTTAATGAAGCTTTAAAATTTAAGGATAATTATGTATGTGCACCTGGAGAAGTAGACATCGAATTTGAAATTCAAGAAAATGGAAAGCTTAGAAATCTTGAGGTCAAGAATTTTATGACTTCCCCCAATTATTCTAATGATGAAATTAAAGATTGTATAAAGCAAGTTAAATCCTTTATAGAAAATTATGGGAAATGGGAAACCAATCCTCCCAATCGTAAAATCACTCGAACATTGAACATAGAATTAAAAGAAAACTAAAGCAAAAAAGGGAGGGATGGACCGCTAAATCCATCCCATCCGGCTTTTGGCAATCATAAATCATTTACTCCATAAGCAGTATGCGTTGTCGATGAA
The DNA here is from genome assembly GCA_937959275.1 of uncultured Saprospiraceae bacterium. Lineage (GTDB taxonomy): Bacteria > Bacteroidota > Bacteroidia > Chitinophagales > Saprospiraceae > CALFUK01. Next base: position 95,107 of record CALGLU010000031.1, read on the forward strand.
CATTTCCATCAAACATCAGTTCGACAACATAAATACCACTATGTCCTAAATCTTCTTCTTGTAGGTGAATCTGCTGTTCACCAGCTGTATACTCTTTTTGTAATTTGTAGATTGCCTCCCCATTTAAATTCCATACCACCATATCAACTTGACCTGATTCTGGAATCGTAAATTGAATAGTCGTGGTTTCTGACCAAGGATTCGGCATATTTTGTTTAACTAAAAACTCATCTGTTTCTTCATCTTGAAACAAGACTGAGACTTGGCCTCGCTCTAAATCTGAATAGCTATACGTCTCATTTTGCAACCAAGATGATTCAATTTTAAATTGATCAATCAGTGCAACATCTCGCTCAGCCTTAACGATAATGGTGAATAGAATATCATCGGCATGATATGACTTTTCATCAGTCTCTATCCAACTCACTGCCGTTTGATCTGTTTGATCATTCGTACTGAAAGCTTCTGTTGCCATTTGCATATTTGCGCTTTCAATAGTAACAACAGTTAAGCCTGGATGATCTATTGTGAATTGCATACCATGTAATTCTTGAATATCCGTGTTAGCTCTGACATCAAGTCGATACACTTGTCCTGCTGCCATTTGTACATTATCCATCTCGAATGGAATGATATGATTCGATCTAACTTCAGACCCTGCTAAAGCATCCTCATTCACATCTCCCATCTTGACCCCAATAAAATTGACTTCCATGTCTTGCTCAAAGTCATAGATTTCATATTTATCTTTTACGATTGACCAATACGGATTCTCTGGATCAAAAAATACATTATCCTCAGTGACAAAACGCCAGCTATTCGTCTGAGGAAATTCCATCTCCAAGCCTAAAATTAATCGTCTAATGTCTACGATATCATTTACAGACACTGTTTCACTTTCATCGACATCAGCTGCTAAAATTTTATATGGACTATCTAATATTTGCTTCCCTAAAATATGGCGTTGAATCATCACTAAATCTAGCGTAGTCACACCTAGCGAATGATTCTCATTTTTTTCTGGTTTCACAACATATGCACCGCCATAGGGCATAAAATCAAAGGCGTAATACCCTGTTTGATCTGTCATTTTTGAATCCTGCGCATTACCACGCAAAGACACCGCTACATTGTCAATCAAAGCAGAACTTGCTGTTGCTACAATTCCTTCTAGCACACCTCTAAAACCGACGCCTGCTGGACACTCATTACCTGGATCTTCAATCGTGATAGTTGTCGAACAAAATGTACTAAAGCCATCGCTATTCGTAGCCCAGAGTTGGACAGTATTCTGACCCAAGTGAGTACAATCAAAGACTCGTTCAGTATTATTGGTATTACTACTCAGACTAAAGCTAAGCTGGTTACCGTCACAATCATTCAGATCACTACCGTCTCCACGTAAATCCATCGCCTCCAGCGTCACACTCGCATCATCAACCTCCCCATCATTATCATTATCTACAAAATTGAGATCCAAATTTAATGGTTGACAAACTAGTACTGGAACTGCATTACAACACACCATTTCGGTATCAGTAATTCTTATAACTGACTGACAACTCGTCTGACTTCCATTGACACCTGTTACAAATAAATTCAATGATTGCTGTCCTACATCTGTACAATCAAAAGTCATTAAGCCATTATCTGGATTTGCAGAAAAACTAAAGATGACACCATTTAAATCGCAATCAACGATAGCAGCGCCACTATACAAATCCTGAGCACCTATTCGTAGACTACCATCAGTTCCTAAATTAACAGATAAATTAGGCTCGCACATAGCTATTGGATTCATACAAATTTCATCACAGACATTGTTTGAATCAAATATAGATATGGCAGTCATACACGAAGACATAGTCCCATCACGATTGATGGCAAATAAATTAAGTGTTTGATTTCCAATCGCATTACAATTGTATGTCATCCGATCTACATTGCCGCTCGAACTGAATGAAAGTACAATATTGTCTCCATTACAATCTTCAATCGAATCTCCACTAAATACTTGTGTGACAGATACAGATGCTAAACCATTTGCATTAATATTAACTGAAACAGATTCAACGCATTCTGCAATTGGATCTCTACAAATATTATCGCAATTACTATTTGAGTCTTCGATATGTAAAACTGATTGGCACGATGTTGTATTCCCATCATCATCAATGGCAAACATTGTAACTGTCCTATCTCCGATGGTGTTACAATTAAATGACATTCGCCTGACAATAGCTTGATCATCATAAGCAAAGATTAAACGATTACCATCACAATCGACATTAGAATCTCCTGTAAACAATAAGGAAGCGGATATAGATGTACCTCCAACTGCGTTAATGTCAAGAGAAAATGTGTCTATACATTCTGCTACAGGATCAAAACACTGACCTACACAAAAATCATTAGAATCCTCAATGCTTATCGTAGCCTCACATGAACTCGAATTACCACTTGATCTAACAATAAACAACGATATGGTATTGTCTCCAAGATCATTACAATTAAAGGCCATTCTATCCGTATTGCCAGATGCGTCAAAGGCAAACACTAAGGGCAGACCCTCGCAATCAACGGTTTCACTTCCACTGTACAACTGCGCCGTAGAGATAGAGGCCATGCCATTCGCATTAAGGTTTAGTGTCACCGAAGGGTTACATTCCGCAATGGGATCAAGGCACTGATTGACACAAGCACTATTCGTATCTGTTACAGTAACGGATGTCTCACACCGTGTACTATTACCAGAGGAGTTTATCACAAAGAGTGTGATATCAACTTCTCCAATATCATTACAATCAAATGTCAAACGTCCTTCATCACCAGCATTGTCGAATGAAAAGATCAAAGGTTGATCATTACAATCCAAGTCTGCACTTCCGCTAAACACCTGAGTCGCTACAACCGCAGCTGCACCGTTAGCATCTAAATTAATCGTTACATCATCCCTGCACTCTGCAATCGGTTCAATACAAATCTGATTACAAAAATCGTTAGGGTCAGAAATCGTGACCGTACTTAAGCACGTTGAAACAAGTGAATCACGACTAAATAAAAACAACTCCAAAACATGATCACCTAATTGATCACAATCAAATATCTCTCTCGAAGTGACCCCAGTCGGCCCCAGACGAAAATCGAATGAACCTCCCACACAATTGGCAATTGAAGGACCATCGTATATTGTACTTGCTCGAACGGTAAATATCCCGTTTTGCTGAATCGACGCTTCAACATCTTTACAGATAGCGACAATATCACAATCCTCTTCCATGTCCTCACATAGATCCATCGTATCTTGAATATCGATAGTCGTTGTACAGAAAGTCTGATTCCCTTGTGAGTCTGTGATGTATATAAATATGGCTTGCACACCTAACATGGTACAATCAAATACTCTTATAACATCTGACGTATCAGATGAAAAACTAAACACTAATTCTTCGCCAAAGCAATCGAATAAATCTTTATTAATGCCAAGTATCTCATCAGTCGTAATCGTTGATTGTGGGGTTTCAGCTACACCATCATTATCCAAATCTACTAAAACCAAATCCGTGCTAATACCTTGTCCAAATACATCACTACAAATAGCGGCAATATCGCAATCTGGTGGCATGACATCATCGCATAAGTCCATGTTATCCTGAATATCAATTGTTGATGTACAAAAACTTTGATTGCCTTGTGAGTCAGTCACATAAAGAGTTACAGTTTGCTCTCCAACCATGCGGCAATCGAACTCTCTAATCACATCAGTTGTATCAGATGAAAAACTAAATATGAGATGTTCACCTAGACAATCAATTGAATCCTTTTTATTACCATGGATCACGTGAGGTGTAACAATTGACATTGGTGTTTCTCCTACGCCGTCATTATCTAAATCCATTAAGACAAGATCTGTACTGATACCTTGAATACAAATCGCAGGAGGTGACTTAGTATTTTTTACAACAATTAACTGCTCACAGGTTTCAGAAAGATTCCCACATTTATCTTCAACCTGCCAATAAACAACATGTTCACCTACAGGAAATTCCTTTTCTATGTTTATCCCAATACCATTTTGATCAAAATAATCATCACCATAAAAGTCAATGATATAGCTATAGACCAGATTGTCCCCGCTACAATCATCTGTTGCTGTCGCTGTCAAAATCACGATTTCTGGGCCACATTCATTATCGACACTTTCAATTGTAATATCTGAACACGTGACGACTGGAGCAGTTTCATTAATAACCTCAATCACTTGGGTATACGTCCATCGCATAGGACCATTAGATCCATTCGTTTGACACCAATCAATAACTGTCCACTCTCTCAATATTTTAAAACAGGCGTCAATGTTCGGATCTGTTATTTGACTAAATATCTCTTCATTTGTAATCGATGCTGCGATTAAGCCACAACCATCTTCTTGTAAGAATATCGGCTCTTGGTATCCTTCTGGTAAATTTTGTGGAGCATAATCATCTGCATCGCACATATTTAATTCAGTCATGCCGATGACATCATCTGGCCATTGGATATCATCTAATGTATCCAATGGATTATAAACATTTACATAAAAAGGATCAACTCCAACGACAGTGATCATCTGCTCAACATACTTCTCACCTGAACCATTATTGATAGTTATTCTTCTAGTCAATTTACCTAAACCACATTGATTCCGCATATCATCCACGATCTCTTCTAGGACCATTGGATTACATGAACCTGCATAAAAACCATCAATAGCGGGACCACTAAACTGAACCAAAGAATCTTCAATAAGAATGGGTTCTCTATTGTATTCATCCATTACAATTGACCCAAACACATTCAGATTAGATGTTGGAAATGGAAATTGGCAACTTACCGTTACGTCTGGTAAACCCTCTACAATCAAGGTGCCCTTGTCTTGCAATTGAACACCAATCATACACTCATTATACAGTCCTTGTTTATCTATGACACGGACAACGACCATAACTTCATTTCCTGCTGCAGCATTAATCTCCTCACAGCAAAATGTTAGTGATTCTTGGTATAATGTATCTTGACCCAGACCACATAAATCTGGATTCATTTTCCTAACTAATACTGTCTGTAATCCACAATCATCATAACTAGAATCATCTAAGACATGCGCCGGGACAGTTGCCTTACCGTTAACCGTCAAGGATACAGCAATGCCAACTTTACAAATCGCAACAGGTGGAGTCATGTCCTCTACTGTTATAATCAATGTATCTCTTGTTACATTTCCACAAGCATCAGTACCAGTATAAATAATATCATTTGCTCCAACATCAAGATGTACATGTTCTGGCTCTGTGTAGTTATCAATGAATCCATGTGGATAGGATACACTCATGTTGACATCATTGCAATTGTCGAGAAAATGCACTGTTGGTATTTTTACATAAGCACTACATTCGCTACTGCTAGTTGTCGTTGTAAAATCATCAACCTGTAATAATAGAACAGGTGCCTGATCATCGAAAAACTCAATAAATTGTCGCTGATAAAATAAGGTATCAGAGCCTTGACAATTCCAATCAAATAATCCCCATTCGCGCACTATGATCTGCTTGCATTGCGCATAAGCCAATGTATCTTCTGTCATGATAAAGACTACATTACAGTCCAAGGCCATTAGCTCCTCTAAGGGTCGTCCTTCATAAGTCGGATAACCTGTCACAGACGTATCTGCTGGCATGCCACATGCTAGCGCGTTGCCCAATGATATGGTAAAATTATCAACCAATTCATATGCATCTGGATTATCACTATAGGATGGAAATCTTTCAATTAATATTTCCTGTGTACACGGATCAGATTTATTTCCCATCTCATCCTTAGCAACATACGTTCGAATTATTCTTTTAATATAATCCGGATCACATTGAAGAGTTTCGACGAGTTCATCTACAATAATAATCTGATCATTACCACATTCATTTAGAATGGTAGGACCAGGGTCTTCAATACTCTCAATGCAATTCATAATTGCAATCGTATCAGAACACACTAATTCTGGTCTGAATTTATCTTCAATCATTAAGGTACCCCAACATGAATTTCTACATTCAGGGTTTAAATAATCAATTTGAAACGTGACATCAGCACCAATATGCTCTGCCGTTAAAATGTTACCTGGGATGGCCTCTCCGTATACGTTAATCGTAATAGAATATTCTGATTCATTGTCTGCATTTATATTTGGACTACCCAAAGTCGCACTAATGATCGCTTGACAATCTGCTCCTAGGGATACATTTAATTTTCCATAACAATTTAAACTTACACAGTCACATGTTGTCACTCTGAGTTGAGCTCCAGAAACATCTAATGCCGCACAAGCACCAGAAGTCATAATGAGATCGAGCACATCCTGACCCGTCGTTACACCTGGCACTACCTGCGTTAAATCTAATGTTGCAACATCAAATACAAGTGTATGTATTGTATATAAGCCTACTTCGGAAACTGTAAAATTAGGACTGATTCCAGTATCAAGTACTACAAGATTCTCACCTTGTGTCAGTACATATAATAAGGTGAAGCCAGCCGGCACATTCGCCGTACCGTCAGGAGTTGCTGTCACTGCTACAGTCCCTCCATCTTCTAAACAAGCCAATGCAATACCGCTAGCAATACCTCCTGCATCAACTTCACAAGTTTCACAAATTGCTGCGATTACAGGAATACCAACGACATCAAGATCAGCACAGATATCATCGTTTGCATTGATTAGATTTAAAATATCAGCTCCAGTCGTTACACCTGGAATCACATTCGATAGATCAAGTGTATTCGGATCAAAGACGAGTGTATGAATCGTATAATCCCCAGCACTACTAACCATGAATTCTGGGGTCGTGCTTGTATTTAAAATTGTTAAGTTTGCTCCTGTCGTCAGGACATATAAAGTCGTAAATCCAGTAGGTACGACTGCATTGCCATCAGGGCTTGCCGTTAAAGAAACTTGTTCTCCCCCGACCAAACAATCGGACACCATCCCATTTGATAATGTCCCAGCATCTGCATCGCACATTGACGTACAATCCATTACAGTCACTCCAGTACCAGTTGCATCCAAATCAGCACAGATATCATTAGTCATTATAATTGCCAATAGTTCGGCTGCCATTGTTGTACCAGGAACAATTAAAGCTAAATCCAATGTAGCTGGATCATACACGAGTGTATGTATTGTATAATTTCCAATTGAATTGACGACAAAGTTTGGCGTTGAATTCGCTTGTACGATTGTTAATGTGCTACCCATAGTTAACACATACAAGCTCGTAAAGCCAGTAGGCACAACTGCATCTCCACTAGGCGTGGCAGAGAGTGTGACGGTTCCAGCATTTTCTAGACAATCAGAAGCTGTTGCGTTTGTAATCGTTCCGGCATCCGCGGTACAAGTCATATCACACATCATAACAGTGACTGGAGCACCGACTGCATCCAAATCTGCACATATATCATTTGTTGTAATTATTGAAATAACCTCTGATGCTAAGGTTGTACCAGGCACAACAACCGTTAAGTCAAGCGTAGCAGGGTCATAAACCAATGTATGAATGGTGTAATCACCCACAGCATTAACTATAAAATTTGGTGTAGAATTCGTTTGAGTAATTGTTAATGCACTACCGATTGTTAAAACATACAATGTTGCATTGCCAGCTGGGACAACTGCATCTCCTACCGGAGTCGCAGATAAGCTGACTGTCCCCGCAGTTGCCAGGCAATCTGAGACAGCTGCGTTTGTAATCGTTCCGGCATCAGCTGTGCAATCCATAGCACACATCATCACTGTCACAGGAGCACCTGTAGCATCCAAATCGGCACAAATATCGTTCATGGCAATTGTTGCCAAGACCTCAGCTGCCATCGTTGTACCTGGTACAATCGTGGTCAGATCTAAAGTTGCAGGATCATATATCAATGTGTGGATGGTATACATCCCAATTGCTGAAACACTAAAGTCAGGTGTTGTATTCGTTTCTGCAATTGTTAATGTGCTGCCCATTGTCAATACATACAATGTAGAAAATCCAGTTGGGACAACAGCGTCTCCAGTAGGCGTGGCAGTCAACATAACAGTCCCTCCATCTGGGAGGCAATCAGAGGCAGTTGCATTGGTGATTGTCCCAGCATCTGCAGTACAGTCAGGGCAATCATCCATTGGAATCGTAAGCATGCAAATAGACTCTGACCCACAATCATCAGTCACCGTCACACTCGCTTCTCCAGCAGGTAATGCAGTAGCTGTCATTGTCGTTTCACCATTATTCCATAAAAAGGTAAACGGCGCATTTCCACCTGTTGCTGATGCTGTAGCAGAGCCATCAGCATTTGTACAAAGTGCATTATTTTCTAAAGTGATCTCGCATGCCACACACGCAACTCTGCTATCTATATAATTCATTGAAGGTGGTACTTCACAGCTAAATGTGGTGCCATCTGTCCCAAAGACCAATCCACATGGATCGACGCCATTTGCTGGTGGTACGTATCCATCAGAAACAGTAGAATCATTTACATTTGGATTTCCATTTGTGCATGCTTCCATGGCATCAGAACATCCATCACCATCACTATCCAAGTCTTGAAAATCGGGAATTCCGTCACCATCTGTATCTATGGGAGCATCTGTACAAGTGCCAACAAGCATACCTGTACTTGTGCCATTGACTATAACATAATCACCATTGCCATCAAAATCAAGCGTACAATTTTCAAGAACAAGTGTGATCTCTCCACACGCTTCTATCGCATCAGAAATGCCATCATTATCAGAATCTAAATCTAGGTAATCAGCGATGCCATCCATATCGGTATCAACTGCTGTACAGACAGGTTGTGGTGTTGGTATAAAAGTGAAAGACCCACCAGTACCAGGTCCTTGATCATAAATTCTAAATTCTAAACTATCGATACACGTATCGAATGTAAATTCAATCGCGTGTTCATCTACATTCCCATTTCCAGGGTTGGCTTGTACGTCGCATGTGCTTGAGACTGTATTGGCATTGTCATAATTGAGGCAGATACCTTTCGCTGTGGCTGTAAACATTACAGGCATTCCATCTAAAAATCCATAGATTTCTACAGCGTCTGATCTGTCTATATCCACTAGACGTGCATTAAATCCGCAGACATCTTTTGAAAAGGTATAGGTCGTCGACATGTATTGAGAAGGATCTTCGGAGTTGACACCCAAGAGTAATCCAACATTTCCAGTATCATGATCATCAGCTATGACGAACTCATCCAATGTCGCACCACCAACAAAAGTTAGGGGATCGTTGATCTGGATAAGAGAGCCAGCAACATCGAGCATTGCATTATTGAATGCGTTTAATGCATCCGTTTGACCATTCAATAAGGTCAAATCCAAGATGCCGCATTCTAAGCCTTCATCCATATCAGCAATACCATCATTGTCACTGTCTTGATCAACAGTGTCAAAGACGCCATCGCTGTCTTTATCGTTTTGTCCAATTAATATTTGTGGATTTGCCAAGAATAGCAATACTGCTAAACTCGCTAAGATAGGTTTCAAATGAACCCAGAATCCTGTTTGTTCCAATAAACTCCAGCATCGTTTGGGTAGTACCCAACAATAGAGTTTACAACTGAGAATAGTTCTCATAGTTGAAGATTTTATGATTGCACAAATGCAGTCTTTGCCAAAAGACTATCTAGGAACTAGGATCAAGGTGTGGTTGGAGATCGGTAGGTGGGTTAGTTTTTGTTGGGCGATTCGAAAGAGGTATGGGTACTCAGACGTATCGTTACCACAAATATAGATAAAATAACTACATATTATAATTATTTTTAATATGTATTATTCTTTTATATGTTTTACAAGACACATGGATTGACCAAACATAGATCAATACTGAGGTTTTAATTCTGCATTATTTTTTTGTTAGTGTACCAAGAAAAGAATGCCGCCGTTTGTCTGCGAACCAATGTCATGAGATTAGTAGCGATTGTTATTAATACACAAACGGAATCAGTCTCCAGCTACGACTGACATAATCTTTGTATGTATCCAGATGCCCATAATTATCTTTTAAAGAGATTTCAAGTATCCTGATACCGCTTATATAGACTAATAAAATGGTGATGAATATTGGGCTGATAATGGAAAGAAACTCAAACCCGACTAAAAACGGTGAGACAAAAATAAATATCCCAGACCAAAACATAATCTCTCCTAAATAATTTGGATACTGAATATAGGCATACAATCCATTGTCAATAAATTGATGTTTGCTTTTTTCAGTTTTCCAAAATTGACTCTTTTGATGATCTGCAATTGCCTCTATGACAAAACCAGCAATGATTAGAATTGTCCCTGCAAATTTTATCCAGCTATATTGACTATTCGGATACAGTTCTTTTTGAAATCCTACAATTACGGGTAAACTAATCAGACAGATTCCAATCCCTTGAATTGTAAAAAATCTGAAAAATCGTCCAAAATAGGTCTGATATTGGTAAAGCGTACATCTTCACCTTCTTGAATTATACGTGATCTCATATAAATGCCAAGGCGCAAAGACCAAAGGGCAACCATTATAAATAAAAAACATTTGCTTGTCGAGAAATCTCGAACTGAGAAGAATGAAAATACTGCTACAAGTAAAAATGAAAATGCATAGGTGACGTCTGTGTACTGATCAGTCTGCTGTTTGTAAGCGATCAGAAAAACGGCATAATTGAGTAATAAAATTAGTAGGAGTACTACAAATAAATGTGACATAGGAAGTTAAACTAAATGTTGAGTAATTGTTTGCGAGTATGATATATAAAGCAATATAAGAATAAACTATCTTGTGGCATGAAACAATTTTCAGAAGACTTCATTTGGGGCACGGCGACTTCTTCTTATCAGATAGAAGGTGCATGGAATGTTGGAGGTAAGGGCCTTAATATATGGGATGTCTTTTCCAAACTGAATGGGAAAACAGCAGGTGGCGACACTGGGGATCGAGCCTGCGACCACTACCATCTCTACGAACAAGATGTTAAAATGATGGCAGAACTCGGTATCAAGGCCTATCGATTTTCTATTAGTTGGTCTAGGATAATGCCAAATGGCTACGGAGCCATCAATGAAGAAGGCATTGCTTTTTATAATAATCTAATCGACTCTTTGATAGCGCATGGGATTACGCCATGGGTAACATTGTATCACTGGGACTTACCGATGGCTCTGCAAATGGAATTTGATGGTTGGTTAAATCCAAAAGTTGCGGATTCGTTTGCTGAATATGCGCGCGTCTGTTTTGACCAATTTGGAGACCGTGTTAAACATTGGATTACGCACAATGAACCATGGGTCGTCTCAATCTTGGGGTATGGTCAAGGTGTATTTGCACCGGGACGCATCTCTTCTGATGAACCATACCTAGCTGCACATCAGATCCTCAGATCTCATGGGAAAGCAGTGAACATTTATAGAACTGAATTTGCACATCAAGCAGGACGTATTGGAATCACCAATAATTGTGATTGGCGCGAACCATTAACAAATGATGAAGATGATAAACGAGCTGCTCAGCGTGCCTTGGAGTTTTTTCTAGGTTGGTTTGCAGACCCAATTTATAAAGGAGATTATCCAAAAGTCATGAAAGACCAATTAGGTGATCGTCTACCGGCATTGACGAATGAAGACAAAGAACTGCTATATGGATCGTCTGACTTTTTTGGGCTAAACCATTATACAACGATGTTTGCGCAGCACAGCACTGAGAGCAATCAAGAAAATAATGTGAAAGGTAATGGTGGTATTTTTGAGGACCAATATGTTAAATTATCGGTAGACCCGAGTTGGGCAAAGACGAGTATGGACTGGGCAGTTGTGCCATGGGGCTTACAAAAGTTACTAGAATGGATCCATGAACGTTATAACGCCCCAGAAATTATCATTACTGAAAATGGCTGTGCTTGGGATGATCAGATTGATGCGAATGGCGTGGTCAATGACGAACAGCGTGTTGCCTTTATCAAGGGCTACTTAGGTGCTTGTCATCAAGCCATGGAGAATGGCGTTAACTTATCCGGTTATTTTTTATGGTCATTAATGGATAATTTTGAATGGGCTTCAGGCTATGAAAAACGGTTTGGTATGACATATGTCGATTTTGAAACTCTCAAACGAACACCCAAACAATCAGCACTGTGGTATGCCAATGTGATTAAACAAAACGGCATTGATTCTTAACCAACTGGCTTCGTTTGAATTCAAAACAAAAATATAGACTATTTACTGACACTCATGATTCATTGTCTGTTTTTCACATGCCTTGGTGGCTAGATGCTGTTTGTGGAGAAGGCGCATGGGATGTCGTATTGAGCCTAGACAAAGAAGATAAGATCGAAGCTGCTCTTCCATTCTTTCGAGAACGTAAATATGGGTTTCTATTAATTCGGCAAGCTGTACTAACTCCTTACATGGGGCCTATCTTAAACTATCCTCGTGCTCAATCCAAATTAGCTCATCGATACGCCTATGAGAAAAAGGTGATTGACAAACTAGTTGATCAACTACCAAGCTATTCTTATTTTAATCAACATATAACACCAGCATTTTCAAACGGCCAGCCATTCTATTGGAATGGCATGAATCAAAGTACGTATTACACCTATCAGATAGATCTCAATCAAACTCTCAATGACATCGAAAACAATTATGAAGGTCGAGTGAGAACTGACATTAGAAAAGCTGAACAAAAACTACAGTTTACAGAAACCGAAGATGTTGATACCTTTTATAATGTGAATAAATTAAGTTTTGATCATCAACGTATTAACATCCCCTATTCAATAGAATTAGTCAAGCGGATGGATGCGGCATTAGTTAAAAGAGGCAAACGAAAAATTCATTTAGTCAAAGATGCTAAAGGTCAAGTGTATGCCAGTGCTTATGTAATCTTAGATCAAAAAACAGTTTACACCTTGATGATTGGCAGTGATCCAACACTTCGAAAAGGTGGGGCCGTATCCTTTTTGATTTCATCTATCATCTCTGCTTATAGAACCGACTATGATTGCCTTGACTTTTGTGGTAGCATGGTTGAAAAATTTCAACGCGTTTTTAGATCATTTGGTGCGGAGCAACAACCTTACCTGAGAATCCATCACAAGGCCAACACTTTATTTAGATTGGTCAATGCATTAACTGGAAAGGGTGAATAATGACAATCAACCTGCATACAACACCATCTGAACACGATCCTCTCATCCAGTATGTTTGTCAGTTTATAGCAAACCATCCGCTATCTCCTACCGATTTAAATATAGACTTGAATTTGAGCTCGGCAACAATTCAGATCAACTATGGCACCACTTCGAAAACTGGCCTTTTCATACCCAAACAAAACTTGGCGTTTCAGGCAGATGGATCAGCTCCAGATGACTATATCGCCAATACGTATCATTCGCAGACCTACACTCTCTATTCTGTAGAAAGCGAAGCCAAAGCTGATACTCCCTTTTTTTCCTCGGGTCAATTTGGTTTTGACATTATTGAAGCCATATTCTTTCATATCAGTCGATTTGAAGAACATCATTGTCCCATTGAATACAAGGATGAATGGGATATGATGTATGAAACACATCATTTCTTAGTCAAGCATAACATTCATCACATTCCCGTAGTGGACCATCTAGTCTTTGAATTTTTGATCAGTTTGGGACTATCTCCAAGAACACGCCAAACAAGATTTAGCCTCACGCATGATGTCGATGTGCTCCGCAAATTCAGGAACCCAAATCGGATACTTAGAAGTTTAGTTAGATCCTTATTGGACAATGGACTGTCTGGATTTGCTAAAACGCTACAGCTTATTTGGCGAGTCTTGACCAAACAAGACAAAGACCCGTATAACAGCTTTGAATTTTTATTAGTTGATTCATCAACATATCATTTTGAACACTTCGTTCTATTTATAATGAATGGCGGAACTTCTAGTCATGACAATTATTATCAAATCAATGATAACTATTTATCATCTGTTATTGAGTCAGCTAGGCGTATGGGCTATACGATTGGTCTTCATTCAAGCTATCATACCGATCAAAACGGCCGCCAATTTGAGAAAGAGCAATCTGGTCTTGCTAAGCATTTAAACCATCCAATCGTCTATAATCGGCAGCATTTTTTACATTTTGACTTTAATAAAACTGCCAATCTTATTGATGACAATGACGTCAAGATTGACAGTACGCTTGGGTATCAGCGCCTGATCGGTTTTCGATGTGGGACGGGATTTCCGTTTCATTTATTTGATTTTGACTCACAAAAGGCATTCCGGTTCAAAGAGCTCCCCATGGTGGTCATGGATGGCGGCTTACTAGCCGAAGCTGATCAAGATATTGCTGCTGCTCAACAGCTATTATCCACATTTGTCAAGCAAAACACGCAGCACACGCACATCACATTTAATGTCCATAATACCATTTTTGATCCGACGAAACGGGATGTCGAACAGATGCGAAAGTTGTATTTGCAGATTTTGGGGTATGGTTGAATTGAGAGATTGGTGGATTGGTGAATTGGTTGATTAATTAGTTAGTTCTTTTGCGAAATGTTTGAGTTGGCTTTCAACTTCAGCTGTCATCTTATTCTCAGTAATCCATCCATGCACATTGCCTCTGTAGTTCATACCTAGATAAGCAGCTGATTCAATAAAAGGCATATAAAAACCATCTTTTAGATCATTATCAGAACCACAGCTAACGACGGCCATTTCCTTTCCTCTTAACTGTCTTCCTAGATCCTTATTCAAGAGTAATAAATCAGATAAGCGATCAAAGAATATTTTCATGCGGCCACTCATGCTATACCAATAGACTGGAGTTGCAAATATTAAACAATCATAGGTGTCAATGATCTCTTTTATCAACTGTGGAAAGTCGTCATCTTGATTTTGGAAATCATAATCAAAATGTCCAATCGTTTTGGTTTTCAAGTCAATCAATGGTGCTTGTAATTCTTCGCAAACTGTGTTGTACAATATCCTTGTATTGCCATGGCTACGCTCGCTACCCAAAATGATGATCGATTTTTGCATGTACAATATTATGGGAATATTGGGTACTTGA
Source organism: uncultured Saprospiraceae bacterium (assembly GCA_937959275.1). Classification (GTDB taxonomy): domain Bacteria; phylum Bacteroidota; class Bacteroidia; order Chitinophagales; family Saprospiraceae; genus CALFUK01. Next base: position 110,236 of record CALGLU010000031.1, read on the forward strand.
CTAGCGCTGGCGGTTTTTTTATTCTTTTACGCCCCACACGAATTATGAGTAATATCAAGATCATTTAATATCATAGTTTATATAGTAATTTGGATTGCTCTCGATCTCACACTTTACATTTTGATCAATATTCATTTCTTTCATCGTAGTCGTTGGATTGAGTTTCGTCTTTTTTCCGTTAATAGAAATTAAAACACTCATATCAAATGAGTCTATACAGTTTTGCCATTGATAACTTAGTGTTCCGTTGTTTACAGTCAATACCAAAGTCGGTATTTCGGTATGTCTCAAGTACTGATCAAAGATTGGTTTGAGATCCTTTTCAGCATGCTTAGTTATATAGGCTTCGATCTGTTGGGTAGTGACTGTCTGGTGATAAAAGTCTTTGTTTAGACCACGTAGTATGTTTCTCCATGTTTCATCATTATCGATAAGTGTACGAATCGTGTGTAGTAGATTAGCTCCTTTGGAATACATATCACCAGAGCCTGACTTATTCACGCCATATGGACCAATGATGGGTTTATCATTTCTGATGTTTTGCCGGGTACCGATAACATATTCGCTAGCGGCATCTTTGCCATAGTGATAATCTAGATACAGGCCTTCGGAGTAGGCAGTAAAGCCTTCGTGTACCCACATGTCTGCCATGTCTTTGTAGGTAACATTGTTGGCAAACCATTCGTGTCCAGATTCGTGTATGAGGATAAAATCAAAATTAAGCCCCCATCCAGTACCACTCACATCTCTAAACCCGTACCCGTTGCGATAGCCATTTCCATACGTGATACTACTTTGGTGTTCCATTCCCGGATAGGGTACTTCGACTATTTTAAAACTATCATCATAAAACGGATATGGTCCAAACCAATGCTCAAATGCGGCTAACAACATCGGCACTTGTTTGAATTGTGCTTTTGCTTTTTTGAGATTATAGCTTAGCACATAATAGTCACAATCAAGAGCTCCTGCTTCACCATCATACTGCTCGTCAAAGTGCACATAATCACCCACATTCAGGTTGACACCATAGTTATTAATTGGATTTATGACTTGCCAAACAAAGGTCTTCATCCCAAGCTCCGCACTATGAGTATTTATTAATCTACCATTACCAACAGCAGTCAAATGCTCAGGGACTGTAAATCTCATGATCATCCCCTCATCAGTCTCATCATACATATGATCTTTGCAAGGCCACCAGAGACTAGCTCCAAGACCTTGGCAAGTGGTAACGATAAAATCATTACCATTTTCATCTTTTTTCCAACTCAGCCCTCCAGACCACGGAGGTCTTTTACTGACAACCGGTTTGCCTTCATAATGCACCGTGATAGAATCGATTGCTTGTATCTTCTGTTCCTTAGTTAAATCCACAAACCAAGCATTGCCTTCCTTATTGAAGTTGAGCGCCTTCCCACCTTGCTCTACTTTGGTGATCATCATCGGAGCCTGTAAATCTATTTGCATGCGCTGTTGATCATCTAGGACCTTGTATCTGATCGTATTTTGACCTTTTAAGGTGCTATCAGCAGGATTCACTGTTATAGCTAAATCATAGTGAAGTAAATCCCACCAAACACGTTCTGGTGTTACCGAGCCCCTCAGTGTATCTTGATATGTGAATTGCTGGGAAATAGCAGTTGCATAGCCGCAAATCAATAAAAGACCTATGTAGTATAACTTTTGCATGATAGAGATTTGGATTAAGTAAAAGTAGTCAATTATTAAAAGTTTATGGTGGTCATCACCTTTCCTCGCTTAAGGGAAAGCCAGCCTTCGAGGGAGGCAATGCTATGCTTCGAAGCGCGAGACTTGTTATACAAAACTAAACCCTTTAATTTCTTCTGTTCATCCTCAAACTATGCTACGCAGCGCGGGAACTTATTTTATGTAAGGATTCAATTTTAAATCTTTCTAAACATACTGGTTTTTCTAAGCTCAAGTCAAACAGCCTCACTTCGAGGGAGGTTTGGTGGGTGATCCTCGTCGACACAAATCCTATCTTAAGTCATAACTGTCTTGATAGCTATTATAATTATCAACCATTCGAGCCAGCTGATCCGGATGCGTGATCGAAAGATCGGTAAGCTCGGTCGGATCATCTTTCAAATTATACAACTCCCAGACTTCACCATTTTGCTTAACAAGTTTCCAATCACCAGTTCGATAACTCCTAAACCGTTCTGTGTGCCCAGATATAAGGTGTGTCGTCGCTGGCCGTTCTTCACCATTAAAGATGGGCATTAGTGATTGACCATCTAAGGCAAGAGTTTTTCGATCGTTATATTCAGCTGGATAGTCAATGCTTGCCATCTCGAGAAAGGTGGGAAACAAGTCAGCAACATGTCCAACCTGATTGGTTATTCGTTGCGGCTCAATCACATCTGGCCAATGGGCAATACAATGCGTATTCGATCCACCTTCATGTCCATTTTGCTTATATAATCTAAACGGTGTGTTGCCTACATTCGCCCACGGAGGAGACAAGCAGCGATAAGATTCTGCAGGGCCTGGAGGGATATCAAAGTCTACATTGCTATCAAAAGGACAGGAGCCATTATCCGTAAAATACATGATCAGGGTATTATCTAATTCTCCAACTTTTTCCAATCTTTCTAAAACGCGTCCGATGTTTTGATCCATCCGATCAATGGTTGCTGCAAAGACAGCCATCTCTATATCTTTGTCTATTTGTTCTTGCTCCGTCATCGAATCCCAGGTATAATAATCTGGCCATTTTTGTCTGATCTCATCCCAACCCTTATGGCTTGATCCTCTAAATTTATTGGTATTGGATTCAGCAGGAGACAATACGACATCCTGATCCAGAACCCCTAATTCTTTCATCTTTTCGAATCGTGACTGACGAATTTTATCCCAGCCTTTTAGATACGTACCTTCATACTTTGCGATGTCTTCCGGTCTGGCTTGGAGTGGATAGTGTGCAGCATGATAGGGCAGTAATAGAAAAAATGGATTGTCTTTTTCCATCATCTCATCTAACCAAGTGATCGCATAATCTGTGATAAAATCCGTTTTATATTTAGGTAGAATATTCGCTTGTATGTCCTCTGGACTAATTTCTTCTCCATCCAAATAAAAAGGTCTTTCAAATTTACCTGACGGCGGAATAAAATATTCTGTCGTTGCCCAAAAGGTAAATGACTTTTCAAAGGTCTCTGCAAAATAACAATGCTGGGGCACCCATTTATCAAAATGCTCTTTGCCACTCACGACTGCCGAATAGCCAGCATCTCGCAATAAAGACACAAAAGAAATGGCTTTTTCACTTGCTTCCTCACGGCGATTGCCATACAAACCCGTAATCAGTGTGGATCGTGTTGGATTACACTTTGCCATGTTGTAAAATTGCTTGAACCGCATCCCACCTGTTGCCAACCGATCCAGATTAGGTGTAGCAATTTCTGCTCCGTAGCAACCCAAGTCTGAATAGCCAATGTCATCACCGATGATCAAAACGATATTGGGAGCACTTCGCTTCTTAGAACTCGTCGTTTGATGGTCTAGAATTTGGGTAGTCGGTTTGCATTGTACAATTAGCACAACTACTAATCCAAAGAATAAGAAGTTTGAAAGATTTTTCATAAAAATTGACATATATTTTTCAAGTGGATAAAACCACTTGGATTGATCTATTCTATAATTTGTTCAGTATTAAATACTCACATCCCAAGTTACAAACAAGACGCTGGATCTACGCGTATACCTCCGTGAATCTTAGAGCCTTGGTGGTTCAATTTGAGGAACCACGAAGGCACCAAGTCACTAAGTACCACGAAGAATGGATAATCTATTAAACATGATCTTAAGGAGAAAGAACCCACCTCGTTCCCGCATTAAATACGGGAGCGAGGTGGTCATACACACAGAATGCATACCAACTCCCTCCACCCTCATAATTTTAACTACCTTAGACATTAAATAAAATCACCATATATACATGTCACTTTTGAGGCAATTGGCTGGCGAAACAGTCGTCTATGGGATGTCTCACATCCTGCCTCGCATACTTCACTATATCATCTTCACCATATATCTAACACGGAGCTTTCCGGATACCGCAGATTATGGTATTTATAATGATCTCTATGCCTACTCATCGATCATATTGATCTTACTGATTTACAGAATGGACACGGCTTACTTTAGGTTTTCAAGCCGAGAAAAGGATGCGCAGCGAGTCTTTTCGACAGCATTGATACCATTACTTGTATTGGGCATTTTATTCTTAGGCACTGTATTAGTCGCTAAGGATTCTGTCGCAGCGTTGCTGGGTTATGCTGGTCAATCGCATTACGTGATTTGGTTCGGCTTTATCATGATGTTTGATGCATTTGTGGCCTTGCCTTTCGCACGATTCAGGATGGAGAATAGGCCGTATCGGTTTTTATTCTTTCGATTGCTCAATGTCGGGCTCACTATCTTTTTTGTGTTTTTCTTTTTGGAATTATGTCCATGGTTAATTAGCCGAGGCTGGGAAAGTGCTGATCAATTCCTAATACTTGAAAATCGGCTGGATTATGTATTCTTATCCAATCTGTTAGCAAGCGGCCTTATTTTTCTTTTTATGCTTCCTGAGTTGGTGAGGGATTCATTTCAGTTTGACCTTGGTCTTTGGAAAAAAATGATGGTGTATTCACTCCCTCTTGTGGTTGTGGGTATTGCGGGAAGTTTTAATCAAAGCTTCGCTACACCTTTACAAAAATATTTTTTGGGTGATGATATTATGACGAATCTAGCTAATGCGGGAGTCTATAATGCCACCTTTAAAATTGCCTTATTATTAAACCTCTCCGTGATTGCTTTTAATTATGCAGCGGAGCCATTCTTTTTTAAGAATTTTGCTGGACGGGATAACAAAGAAATTTATGGCTTAGTCGCTTTGGCATTTACAATTATTGGATGCTTTGTGTTGCTAGGTATTTATTTATACATTGATATTATCCAATTAATTTTAGGTTCTAATTATCGGGAGGCTTTATATTTATTACCTATACTTCTATTTGCGTATTTATTTTTAGGCCTATATTATAATTTTTCAATCTGGTATAAATTAGTAGACAAGACGATTATCGGTTCATACATCTCTATCATTGGCGCATTGATCACATTAGTGATTAGTATAGTATTCTTAGCAAAGATCGGGTATGCCGCATCGGCATGGGCAGCACTTGGATGTTATGCATTTATGGCAATGGCTGGATTGTTGACAGGGAGAAAGTATTATCCAATTCTTTACCCTCTTCGTAAAATAGCTTCTTATATCTGTTTGACTGTATTCATTGTAGCCATCTCCTATGGTATTGCAGATTTAGAATTAGGATTAGCTCCAAGATTAGTATTGAATAGCTTCTTATTACTTGTTTATGGAATAGTCGTTTACTATTTCGAAAAACGATTGCTGAAAGAGTTAGGATTAAAACAATAAGTCTCTATAAAAAAAGAGGATCTAATGTAGTATTAGACCCTCTTTCAACTCAATCACTTTTGTTTTAAAACCTATTTAATAACCATTATTTATACATGCTTTGAGCAATGTATCTTAACTTAGAAATCCAATTAATCTTTTCAAATCTTGTCATAGAATACTTAAAATGTAAACCACGAGTCAAACTCTTGATGAGTTGAAAAGACACAGTGCAGTTACTATGTTACGGCAATTAAGGAAAACTAATTATGGTGCAGGAAGTAAAAGTGTTAGGCTAAAGATGACAAGAGTAATTCAAAAACCATGGTTTTGAGCCAATTATTTTTTAAATTTTAAAATACACATGTGTTGTTCGCTGAAAATGAAGCACATAAGTATTTCGATTAAGGTAGAAAGCTGAAGACTTTGTTGATAATTGCAGTTACTTGAAGAGGAATCTAATTCACATTGAGCTAAGTAATCATTAGGAAAAGCAGGCCTCTTGTGTTTTTAACACACAACTGAAAAGCGCTTGTGAATTAACTCACACAATATTAAATTATTGCGATTTAATCATTGTCTGTATGTCAAATGAACCATCAGCCAAGACAGTCTGTACATAAAGGATTCCAGACTTGACATCATCTAATTGATTTATTTGTACATCATTTTTACCATTGACTAGATCAATGTATTGATGATGAATTTTTTGTCCTACTGCATTAAATATGATCACGTCTGCAGATTGCTGACGAGCAGAATACACTTGAATTCTAAATGTCGAGTTAAACGGATTAGGGAAAATCTGCACTACATTCTGTTCAACTAAATGCTCTGAAAATAAAATATCTACTTCCTTAAAATCAACAGTAGCAGCTCTTGCTTTCAAATCAGAAAATGTACCGGAACTTTGTATATCCACTGTAGATAAATCTGTAGTAGATCCATTCGTCTTGTGTACAATGAGTCGATACTGATACACTTGACCAATTTTCGAAATTGCCAAATCATCTATTCCTATTGCTCCACTTGAAAGTTTGATCTCATCAAAAGTCTGACTTGTCCAAGACAACGATACCGCAAGTACCTGGCCTCTCCATCCTGATATCACCTCCCTATTCTCATACACAAAGGTCTGCGCAGAAATGCTGTGTTTCGATCTGGTCTCACTTGTCCCAGCATTAGATTGATCAAGATCTCCAATCTTTACACCTATAAAATTCTTGACCATCGTCTGGTCTTTCAAATTCGAAATATGCGCTTCATCCTTAAAGGGCCAAGGATACAATGGATCTATGAACGTATACGCCTCTTCTAGAAATCGCCACGCTTCATTTGACTTAAATGAATCCGTCCTACCAATTAAAAAGGTCTTTAACTCAACTAAATCTGCGGCTGAGATTGTACCAGAATCGTTGACATCTGCTGCAATCATATAATAGGGTGAATTCAATTCGCTAAAGCCCAAGATATGTTGTTGGAGTAAAACAAGGTCTAAGACAGAAATACCATCTTTTGTATAACCCTCCTTATGTGGCGTGATCGTATATTCCTCATTCATAGGAATATTCTCAAACTGATAGTTGCCATTACCATTTGTAGATGTTTCAGTTGCCATTTTCAAACCAGCTAATCCGATTTGCACATCTGAAATTGGTGTACCTGCAGGTGAATTCACTTGTCCTAAAAGGAGTGCCGCCCCTTCATTTTCTTCTACATCAACAAGTCTGCCACCACCGCAAACACCTATATTGTCTTGGATAATAAATGAAGTCCGACAACTTGATTGTTGCCCCTTTGGATCAGTAACATAGATTTCAATATCATTAATACCTAGATGCGAACAATCATAAAAAATGACTTGGTCAAGAGTATCTGGAGATAATGAAATCGTTAATTCTTCAACGGGTGTACAATTGTCAAACGCCTTACTCACAAAATCACTCGCCCATATCTCTAAGGATGGATCCTCGTTTAATCCATTATCCGTAAGTGTACCAGTGAACCCAGTCAAACAAAAAACGGATGGTGCCTTACAATCATAAACTGTGACACGATGGCTGCAATCTTGAATATTATTGCAACCATCGCTCACAGACCAATAGAGAACATGTTCTCCAATTGGCAGGTATTCAGTTACGGTTTGGGAACTACCTGAACGTCCATTATCATCATCTCCATTAAGGAACAAACTATAGGTATATTTTAAATCTTCATAAGGATGACACTCATCTGTTGCATGCAATCTATAATTGAGCACGCCTTCGCAGCTATTCTCATTGACACAGATCTCTACATCGTCACAATTGTCAATTTCTGGCTTTACAGTACTTTCTATTTGTATAATTTGAGTGTGATCCCATTTGCCTTGATTTTTGCCATTGTATTCATACGCACACCAATCGATGATTGACCATCGTCTAATAAGTTTTGTACAAGCTATGTCTCTACTAGATAAGAGTTCGTCCTCATAATTCACAAGTATATTTTCACAATCAGCTGCATTCGTAATTGGCTCTCCCAGTAAAATGGGATCTGTATTGACATCTGCACAACCAAAAACAGTTGTATCCGCTGGCCAGATTATATCGTGATATGAGAGTGGTGTTTTATCAGGTAGAATCGTGATGACCTGAAGACATTCAGACATAACACCACCACGATCAGTCAATTGCATTGTTCTATTTATATAATAGCCTTGGCCACAACCTGCAGTTTCCTCTACTTCAACAATTTCATTGATTTGTATTTTTTTTGCAATGATTGGATCTGTCGAACATTTGAATTGAACAAGACCATCTAGACCAACAGGTAAACCATTAATGATAATCGGCTGCTGCAGGTGTTCTTCCTTTACAAATTTTCCAAAATTGGATAAGTTATTTAGGTCAACAGGAAAATCGCATGTTACTGTAATATTGGGTAAGCACTGATCTACATTGAGTGTGCCACCAGTCAAGACATCGACTTGAATCATGCAATGCTTTTGCTCTCCCTTTGCATTGATTGCGGTCAATTCGATGAAGACTTCCTGCCCTACATCTCTGCAGCAAAATACCGCGGCTTTTCCGAATTCATTCGAGCGATCAAATCCACATGAACCGGGATTCATCTCAGCACGCCTGATTCTAATTTCGGAAAAGCCTTTGGTACTTGCTGCAAAGTAAATAGCAGGAACTTCTTTGGTACCATCCACATCAAGTATTACAGTATGATGCTTGCAAATCAAATGATCTTCTACTAGAAGAGTCTCCAAATAATCGGTTTTTGAGACGGCCTCTGTAACACATACCAACACTACTAGAATGACACGAAGTGCCACGATCATTTGATGCATACCAAACGTATTTGTCGTTTTGGATCTATTAGGTTATAACTGGTTTGGATAAAAGCTTACTCGTAGTTGGGATACTACTGCTTAATAAGATGAATCAAATGTAAAACAATAATTTACATATTGCGTAATATTTTAATATGTTTTTGAAAATTTATTTTTAGTCCTTGATTATTGCAGGTTTTGTTGTGGTGTTTTAAGTCGATGGTTAATTGTCGATGGTCCATAGATGCTTAGTGGGTGGGCAATGCTGTTGGTTCGGAGACCAACAGCGGCTTTGGAGGTAAAATCTTATCATCCTCAAATCCTATGAATCCTGATTCTGACAATTAAGAGATGCTTAGTGGGTAGACAATGCCATTGGTTCAGAGACCAGCAGCGGCGTTGGGTTTTCTATCTCAACAATGCCTTTAAGTTTGCCAGCGTATCTGCTTCACTCGCAAGCTTGTCCCTTCGCCACCGTTTAATTCTAGGAAACCGGAGTGCCACTCCTGATTTATGTCGCTTGGACTCATTGATGCCTTTAAAGGCGATTTCGAAAACGAGCACTGGTGTAACTGATCTGACTGGACCAAATCGTTCGACAGTATTTTTATTCACAAAGCTTGTCAGTTCTTTAAACTCTGCATCTGTCAAGCCAGAGTAGGCTTTAGTAAATGAGACTAGACGATCACCATCCCAAACCGCAAAGGTGAAGTCAGTATATAAATTAGCCCGCCGCCCATGGCCACGCATCGCATAGATCATCACGGCATCAATGGTCATGGGATCGACTTTCCATTTCCACCAGTCTCCTTTTTTACGGCCGACCTTATAGTCACCTGTTTTGCGCTTCAACATAAAGCCTTCTGTCAATCTTTCTCTAGCTGTGTCTCTCAATGAGCTTAATTCAGCCCATGTATCAAAGGCTTGTAATTCAGATAATTTCAAAATATCATGATGAAGTGGTAAATCGCTGATTAATCCCTTGAGTTGATCGCGTCTCTTCTCATAACTCTGATCACGAATATCATGTGTACCAATCTCTAAGAGGTCATAGGCCATAATGATAATAGGCACTTCTGCCATGAGTTTTTTGCTGACTGTTTTTCTACCAATCCGTTTTTGTAAGGCTTGAAATGGCAATGGCATCCCATCCCCATAAGCTAGAATCTCGCCATCAATCACAAAATCAGGACCCACTGCTTCAGCTAATCTAGCCAACTCAGGATATTTGTCAGTCACTAATTCTTCTCCCCGACTCCATAAAAATAACTGACCCTCGCGGCGAATCAACTGCCCTCTAATACCATCCCACTTCCATTCCGCCGCCCAGTCATCAGGCTCTCCCAAGTCCTGTGGCGAATCCTCAAGGGCATAGGCCAGGTAGAACGGATAAGGCCGAGACAAATCATCATTAGGATCTTCATTCAAAATCAAATCTTGAAATGATATGGTAACCGGATCCCAATTACCCATCAGCCGATGTGCGATTTGATTTTCTTCTCGGCTTGTCGCAGTGGTATGCGAATCTAAGTACTTCGCCAAAGCTTTGGTGACCAGTTTTTGAGACACGCCAACTCTAAATCCACCTGTGATTAATTTATTGAATAAGAAGCGTTCGTCTGCTGTTAAGGACTCCCACGCCTCAGTAATTTGTTGTTTCTTATCCTCTTCGTCCTTGTCTTTGAGCGCCATAATGTACTGGATCCACTCACTCAAATCTCTGTTGGTCGATGCTGTTGACTTTGCCGGCAGCACTTTGGCTATGGTTTCGGCCAAATCTCCGACGACGTGATATGTCTCCTCAAAGAGCCATAATGGAATGCCTGCTTTTTCTGCAGCCCACTCTCGTAGCAGACTTGTTGTGACTGTCCTTCGTGGCCGTCGATGGGTAAATAATGCAATCGCCCATACCTTATCTGAATCTGAAGCGGCGTTAAAAAAGTCAACCAAAGATTGGACCTTTACTGTTGTTTTGGTTGTTTGGTCGAGCGCAAGAAATAAATTTGTGAAGTGCTTCATACCTTGGTTTCTTCTTGCGGTTCAGCATCTAAGGTTTCACCAATAAAAGCGGTTTCAATGGGCTGCGAATCATAGCCTTTCTCTGTGAGCCATTGAGAAAAGATTTGGGTATAGCCATGGGTTGGATAAATGCGTGTAGCTCCAGAATCCGTGATCGCTTGATTTAAGGATTTCCAATCACAATGATCAGATAAGATAAAACCTCGATCAGCTCCGCGTCTTCGTCTAGCTCCTCTCAAGGCCATCCAGCCTGATGCCACACCGACAGATGGATTTTTAAAGCGTTTGATCCAAGCTGAATTGAGTGCTGAGGGTGGCGATAAGACAATCGCTGTTTTGTAATCATCAGCTTTGTTATCTGCATTGACTTTGTGATAAGGATTGAGATCAATACCGCTGTTGACGATCGCATCATTCATATTGGCAATCGCGCCATGGCAATAGACTGTCCCGATTGATTGGTCGAGGTGTTGCAGGATGCGTTGAGCCTTGCCTAGCGAATAGGCAGTCAAGAACGTTGTGGTTCCATCATCAGCATTCTCACTCCACCAATTGTTGATATCGTTATACACCTCTTCTTGATCTGTCCAATCGTAAACTGGTAATCCGAAGGTGCTTTCTGTGATCATGGCATGGCATTGGAGCTGCTCATAGGTTTCGGAGATACCATCATCTTCGAGCTTATAGTCTCCTGTGACGACCCAGACTTCGCCATCTTGCTCGATGCGGATCTGAGCTGAGCCGATGACGTGGCCTGCGGGGTGGAAGCTAAATTTGACGCCATTTATGGTAAATGTTTCGCCGTAGTTATAAGTAGTCATTTTGATTGGTCCAAGGCGGTGGCGGAGGATGGCTTTGGAGGATTTGACGCAGGCGTAGGCATCGTGTCCAGGGCGGGCGTGATCCGAGTGGCCATGCGTGATCAGGGCTCGTGGTACTGGCTTCCATGGATCGATGTATACATCTGCTTTAGCGCAATACAAGCCTCGGTCTGTGGATTCTATGACATTCATAGGGTCAAATTTAACATGCTACAAGATAATTCCTTTCCTTTGGTATCGTTATTGCAATTCAAATCTAGTGATGATAGAAGAGCCAAATGGCGATAAAACCCTCATTGACCTAGTCAAAATACTTTGGCTGTGGAAGTGGCGGATTTTGTCCCTCGTGTTTGTGGCTTCACTGCTGAGCGCTGGGGTGTCTTTGCTGTTGCCAAACTATTTCAAATCGACGGCTGTGTTTTACGCTGCTAGTCAGGATTTGGCCAAACCCGAACCGCTCGGAGATATAGGTCGCAATATCGAATATTATGGCAATGACTATGATATAGATAGGCTCCTCACGACAGCGCATTCTCATAAACTTAAAGAGTTATTAATTGACTCATTCGATTTATATTCTTGGTATAAGATCGATCGCCAAGCTAATAATGCCGAGCATCGAGTTAGGCAAAAGTTGAGCAAATTGATGTCGATTGAGAAAACTAAATTTGGTGCCATTTCACTAAGCGTTGAAAATATAAATCCAGTAAAAGCATTTGAGATGACTAGGGTAGCTACACGCTTTATCGATCAATCAACAAGCAATGTCTGGAAATCAAGTCAAGCTAAATTACTAGAAACTTACGACAACAAGATTACTCAAAGCGATGCTAAAATTGCGGTCATTAATGATTCACTGATGCAATTGAAAAAGGCCTACAATATATATGACCTGACCAATCAGAGTGAAATATTATTAACCCAACAAGCGGCGATTCAATCTAGGCAAACATCTTTTAGTTCTAAGTTGTCCAGCTCTCTTATTCAAGACAATCCCGACTCCTTAGCCTACTATACTAATTTGAAATCTGCGAACCAATCACAATTACAAAATGTGAATTCCAGCATAGCTAAATTTAACGAAGGATTTAATCCGATTGCAACTTTGGAGCGCTTGCAAATTCAGATGACGCAGCAATCAGCGATTGACAAAGAGAGAAGGGATCAACTGCGGGCTAGTTTTAATTCTCCCACATCTGGCATTATACTCGTGGAAGAGCCAGAAGTTGCTGTCTATAAATCCAGACCAAGACGATCACTGCTTGTCATCGGCACGGCTTTTCTAACCTTCGTATTAGCATCATTGTTTGCCTTGCTCTATTCGACATACAAGGACACTGATTGGAGTGTCAATTAGCCATGAAAATCCTGCAAGCTATATCACAACGTGATTTGACTTTATTTGCCATACTGTCACTGATCATTTGTTGTACGGTAATTTTGAATGGTATTTTTAATTCACTTCTATTTTTTATTGTGCCGGGGGCATGTCTGTTTATGTATTGGCTTGTGCATGATTTAAAATTAGTTTACATCAGCTTATTTGCAATCCTACCATTTACAACGGAAGTGGAATTACCAGGAGGTCTCGGCTTAGATTTGCCGACTGAGTTGCTCATGATTTTATTTACAGGCATAGGCTTTCTGCTCTTACTATTACGCAGCAAACAAACTAAAGCTGCATTTATCCTACATCCTCTATCAATTTTACTAATCCTTCATATAACCTGGGTTGTTTTCAGTTCTTTACTATCAACAGTTCCTATTATTTCACTCAAGTATGCCTTCGCTAAATCGTGGTACATCATTCCATTCTATTGTTTGTCCAACTATTTCTTGCAGACAAAAGCTGATTATCTCAAGACAATACACGTATTGCTACTAGCCGTTTTTGTAGCCTGTTGTTATGTCTGGTTTAATCATGCACAGGTTGATTTTTCTTTTACCGATGTCAATCCTTCGGTCTACCCAATTTTCCGAAATCATGTCAACTATGCTTGCATGATTTTAGTGACGACACCTTTCTTAGCGTTTTATATAAGTCAATACAAAGGCAAGTTCAAATCGTTTTTATATGCCTTGGGTCTATTTTTCATCGTGTCTATATTCTTTTCCTATACGCGAGCAGCGATGATCTCATTAATCATTGGGACGCTCTCCTATTTTTTAATAAAATGGAGACTCATTCAATATGCGCTTATTCTTTCAGCCATCGCATCCCTACTTGTTGTAGGTTCTTTAATTAAGGACAATGAATTTATTTTGTATGCACCAGATTATAATAAAACGATTACGCATAAAAACTTCGACGACTTAATTGATGCAACGGCAAAGGGTGAGGATATCTCTACGATGGAGCGAGCCTATCGCTGGGTGGCAGGCTATTATATGATTCAAGACAAACCAATTGCCGGTTTTGGTCCAGGTACTTTTTATTCTAATTATCAGAGCTACACCATTCGATTATTTAAAACTTATGTGAGTGATAATCCGGAGCGCTCGACGGTTCATAATTATTATTTATTAGTGTTGGTCGAGCAGGGCTTGATTGGCTTTATTATTTTTATGTCATTGATTATCTATGCCTTACTGCGTGGGCAGTATCTATATCATAAACTGGAAGGTTATAAAAAGCAATTGGTTATGGCAACACTCGTTTGCCTGATCATGATTTTATCTGTTAATTTAATTAATGACATGATTGAGTCATTGAAGGTTGGGTCATTTTTCTTTTTGTGCTTGGCAATTATTGTGGGGAGTGATGTGCGGTATTCTCAAAAAACTCCTTGATCGTCATATTTTTTTCTAAAGCTTCCTTTGAATAAATTCATCTGGATTCAATACAGTTATTGAAGAATATTTAAATCCTTTCTTGATTCTTTCTTTAAGTCAAAATCCTTTGGTAATTTGATTATACCTCGAATTGAATCTAATTCATCGTCTCCAAGCTTTGGATTTTCAGAAGTAATCATTTCTAAATATGTTTCAACTATTTGAGACAAACTTTGGTTATTTCCTTTCGCATATTCTTTTGCCTTTTCTATGACTGATTTTTTTAACGATAATGTCAATTTAGTATTCATACCTGTAATTTTGATAAACCTACGTATTAAGTAAATAATTTGCAAATTAGTCAATGCTATTGCGAACATTTCCTAATGTGCTATTGTATTTATTTTCACTCAGCAATCATCTTGGCAATCACATCTCCAGCTTCATATTTCCCTCCTAGATACTCATAGCCTAACATAGCTGCCACGGTCTTCGCAATCTGGCTCTGCAGCAATTGCTCTCCTCCTTTGACTTCGCCAAGACGAGGCACATTAGGTCCCAATGCTGCCATCCAAATTTCGTTGCTATCTATGATTCTGGTACCATGACCTTTCCACTCTGTCATGGGAGATGTGCCTCTGCCATGATCTGTCGTGATCACGATGCTCGTCTTGCCTGCATAAAACGGATCCGCTTGGAGGTAGTCCCACAAGTCTTGTATAAACTTATCTGTCTGATGGGCTGAGCGGAGGTAGTGATCATATCTGCCATCGTGGGCAAAGTCATCCGTCTCACCATAGGATATGTATACGACTCGTGGATGATGCTTTTTTATGTATTCCATCATATAGTGATGTGTAAATGCATCTAGACGCACACTGCCCCAAGGACTCGGAATATCATCTTGTAGATCGTTTAGAAATTGCTCCTTGTAAGTGAGATACTCATCTTGTGCTTTTCTAAATCCTGCGTTGACAGGGATACCACTTCTTTCATCATTGACGATATAGGGGAAGACATCCCATGACCCAAATGCTGCTACTTTCCCAGTAAATTCTGGTTTGTCATGGAGCCATTCTAGAACTGTTTTATTTGGATTGTAAACCTTGGCGTTGCTATCAATCTCAGGATCACTATAGCCGGTAAGAATTTCATTGTATCCAGGATAAGAAAACCAAAACCGATTGGTACAGACTGCCTTGCTCCCCTCATATCGATTACCATACAATTGTCCTTCAGTAGCAATTGTGGACCAAAAGAAGGGCATTAATTTTTGTCTTGCTTCTTGCTTCGTGGGTGCGCTGAATTTTGACATCACATCATCCGTGTCTTTCGTCAGATCTTCATTCTGCATGATACTATCCATTGCGCCACCATAGAGCTCCTGCCACCTTAATCCATCTAGGGTTATTAACACCACATTTTCCACAGTTTGCTGTGCCTGAATACTAAGTCCAGAAATAAAAAATATAGTTAAAAGTAAAAGTCTCATGATGTATTAATTGAGGTAATGCTTGATAAAAATCAGTTTTGATATTTGGGTAATGCCGCTTGCCATCCATCTGTTAATTGATTGCTGAGCTCATTTGTTACTTCCGCTAAATCTGGATTGCTCGAAATATTAATTTGTTCATGTGGATCATTCATTCTATCATATAATTCCACATTTTTTAATTCTCCTTTTAAGCCTGTGGTATGATTCCAAGCATACCATTCAATATAATGATAATTAGACGTGTTTATAGAATAGCCCATATATCGTTGACCATCTGCTGACACTTTTGGTCGTCTATGAAATTGGCTGAATGCTGCTCGTTTCCAATCGCGTTCAGGATTTTTAATTAAGGGGACTAGACTTTTTCCTTGTACATAATTTGGAATGTCTACATCGGCAATGTCACATAGCGTCGGAAATAAATCAACGAGCTCAGTGATACCATATGATTGTGCGCCTCTGTTCGATTGGTTCGGATAGCGAATAATTATGGGCACTTTAAGATCAATATTATAGTTTGTCATTTTGCCCCAGCTATTGTGGTCGCCCAGCTTAAAGCCATGATCTCCCCAGACGACAATAATCGTATTATCATAGAGATCAATCTCTTTCATGTGAGCCATAAGATCTCCAATCAGTGCATCGACGTAGCTGACGCTAGCATAGTATCCTTGCCGTAAGGTGCGGATGGTATCTTCTTGCATTCTGTAGGATTCTGTGGGATGGGTTATGTGCCCAAAGCCATCATAGTGTCTTAATTCATACATGGAATTCATAGTCTGCAAAGGCGCATCTTTGGGAATGTTAGGATTAGCGGGTAATGGGAAGGTTTCGTGCTCATACATGTCCCAATATTTTTTTGGCACTGCAAAGGGTAGATGTGGGCGGAAGTATCCAAGCGCCACATAAAAGGGTGTATCAGATTTGGCTAATCTGCTTAGTGTCTTTTTGGCCAGTTTGGTTTGTGCTCCATCATAATACATGGTGTCATGTACATCGGCGGCTTCCCAGGCAGGTCCTGTGTTCCATCCATTAGCATATCGGATAGGTCTTAACTTGAGTAATGAATCTCGCTTTATTTTCTGAGATGCATTGACTTCGGGGCTTATATAAAACGTCTCTCCATCTCTGTCTATCCAATCCTTTTGAAGGTATCTTGCTGGTCTAAGATCAGGTTCGTCCCATGAAACAGAGTCTGGCATATAATTGTGAAATATTTTTCCAATGTTGACTGTATGGTAACCAAATTTGGAAAAGTACTGTGGCATAGTAACTACATCTGGATTGATCTTTCGAAATTTATCACCTAGATGCCATACGCGTGTCGAATCTGGTCTAACTCCAGTCATCAAACTAGCTCTAGATGGAGCACAGACAGCGGATTGACAAAAAGCTTCTCTAAAGGTGCAGCCTTCTGATGCTAATTGATCAATATGCGGAGAGACAACGATTGAATCACCATACGCACCTAAGCTAGTCCGAAGATCATCGATAGAAATAAAGAGTATGTTATACTTATCACTGGATTTTTCTTCTTCCTGACAAGCTAAGCACACTATACCGAAAGCAAAAATCAACAAGTAGGTGGTGTATTTTCCTTTCATTATTTTCGAATCACTAAAATGTCCTAGTGCTTTGTTAAGTATATATTGACTACTTTCAAAATTCAACTAGTCAGTTATATCTTGACAGAGCACTAGTGTACTTGGTTTGCTGGATGAAGGACTTAAGTTAATACTTTAAACAGAATTTTATGACACGTATCGTTTTCAGTTCAATTTTCTTCTTAATCCAAGTTCAATCCCGTAATTAAACAGTTATCATTTTAGGTACGCAGGCAAAATAGGCGGATTAGATGATGAAGACCCCGAACTAATTTATTACAAAGAAATAAATTAGTTATCCATCAATCTTTCACTTTCTTCCTATTTGACTTATAATAAGAGGATCTTCAATTTTGTCGTCACTTGCTAGTAATAAAGCCTTACTTAGTACAATTGATAACCCTCTGTCGCCCTCAAAAGGGATGAAAAGATTTTGAGTTGTTTTTGCAGACCATGAAGGGACTATACATAAATATTGATCATTCGGTTCCATTAAAATATTACCACTTCCTATGTGAATCTTGTAATTTCTAATTTTACCTTTTACAATGAGAAATTTACCTTCAATACGAGCAATATCTCTGATTTTTTTCAACCTTGGTAAGAGGCGTGCTAAGATCTCTTTCCTTGTTTTGGCTATTTCACTTAAATCACCAAATGAATACGATTGCCAGTAATCTCTATTGGCCTGCCGTTCACCATTATTGTCTATCCATTGAGGGTCATTACCAACACTACTCACACCAACAAATAAATCTACATCCCTCATTACTTCTGTAAATACAATCTTTGGAATATTTACCAAATTAATTGTATCGCCATGTTGATCCTTAAACTTAACTTGGTCTGTAGCTACATAATGCCATATTCCGGCTTCATTGAATGCATCATCTTCAACTATTTCATCAATCCAAAATTCAACTGTTAATTTTTGCTTCTGTAAATATTTAGAGCATACTTGGCTATGTATCCCGTCATCATAAGCTCCTATTAAGGAATACTTCCAGTTACGAATACTAGCCAGAGAATTAAATTGATGTTGCTTAAGTATATGAGCAGCCATTCTATTAGAATATATTCTAGTATTTATTTCAGCGTCGGTCAAGAGGTAAATCTCTCGATATGCTTGTTTTATTGGCTGCTTTAATTCTTGCTCTAGAATTTTCTGTCTCCAAGAACTTATAGTTGTTTCATCTTCATGGATTGGATGCCACAAACTAACAATGGTTGTATCATCTATCCAATCAATAACTTTATCATTATTGGTTTTCCATTCTCCATTGATAAGTATTGCGCTACAATTTTTATATGCTGAAGTAAAAGACCAAATGAGCTTTGAAGTAATCGGGTATACCAAACCATGATTCAAATAGTATTTCTTAAATGTTAAGTAATCCCACTTGCGGTCTAAAATAAACTGATTGTCTATTCTTTGTTTTTGAGCAGAGTACACTTTTTGTAATTCTTTGAGTTCTTTACGCACCTCCTTTAACCTCTTGGTTAGAGAAGGCGTCTTTTTGACTATAGAAGGAACACTTTTAATTTTTGAGCCGTCAGATTTTAGCCAACTGTTCGTTACTTTTGGCCCATTGACATCTATGGCAAGTGTGTACTCTTCAAAGATTATGCTCTTTGACCCAGAGACTAACCCAAAATCAGGGACTGCCATCTCTTTAAGTTCTTCAACAGAAATATTGTATTTTTCAGCACCAGTAAATAATAAGTTATCTATGGTTTTTTTGACATTATTTTGTCTGACTTTAAGTTTAAATCTTGACAAGGCGCCAAGACCATCCTTTCCTTTCATATTCCCTAAAATATAAACACAGGCGTTACCAATTGCTGCAGCAGCTGGACCTTTTCCAGGAATCTTATTATAACATTTTTCAGCCAGTTGTATCAAGATTGAAATTGTCTCCTTATCTGAGAATCTATTGCAAGTCCAAACTAAGCCTTTTATAAAATTTCTATTTTCCTCAGCTAGAAATACTATTTCTGAATATTCATGAATTTGTCCTTGCCATTCACTCTTGTGGATAAAAGTATAATATTGCTGCGTCAATGGTAGCTTAAGTAGCTTATGAACAATTTTTCTATACTTCTCTAAACCGACTAAATCTAATTTTTGATTTAAAGCCTGAACAAATTTTGCATCTGGCTTTGATCCAGAAATATCTGAAGCTAAGTGTAATATATCATATATATCAATTTCCCTAATTTTGATATCTCTTATGATTTCATCTAATGCTGTCCCTATATCGTTAGTGTTTAATCCAAATACTATAGTTCCATTATCCTCTTTGATTAGAAGCTTTAACTTGCTTTCAGCCTTTTTAAGATCATTACTATAATAACATCTAGTCTCTTCGTCAATATAAATTTTCCATTGAAGTGTACTATTTATATAATTCACCAGAGTTGACGACTTTGGATTATTTTCTAAGTGGTATTCTATTTGTTTTATAGAGTCATTTATAGGTAAACTACATATGCTAAAAAATCCACCTGGAATCTTTTTTCTTTCCGAGATAAGATATTCATATTTATCAAAAAGTTTAATCCACTCTTCCTCACTGAAATTTAATTTTCTTTCCATTAAACCAGCAATAATTGCTGCTGCAATATTAGATGCATAGGATAGATATTTCTTTCCATCGTATAGTTTATGTGTTGTTAACTTAGCTTTTTTAAGTATTACTTCAGTATAGTGATCAATTAGCTGAAATATTATACTTTTTACTTCTTCTTCGGAAGAGGCCCTGAGAGTCTTATACTCCTCAATTTTCTTAATGTCCTTAGGACTTTGAACATAGTTAGTCTGCTTGCTAATTGCTTTGATGAGCTCTATTTCAAAACATTCATCTTTATCATCATTATTATTTAAACTAAGCATTCTACTAAATTTAGCCTCCTACAAGAGGTGTTAGTTTTATAAAAGAAACAAGAGTAGATTCATCAACTAATATTTTCTGATTTAATTCCTCTACTTGTTCATCATCTACTAATATGAAAAACCCATTTTTTTTAAATGCATCCAATGCGGTATAGATCTGTTTTTCAATGTCAATTTTCGGTGGTTGCTTTTCATTTAATCTTCCTTCAAGGTTAGTAGGCATTACTAATCCACTTGCATAGCTTTCAAGGTTATTATCATAATTCTCAACCTCAACTTGAATTCTAGTCGCGATTAATTCCTTTACAGTTATGTATTCTGCTTCAAATTGCAATGAGATTTTTCTGAGGATTTTTCCTGAAGAAGTTTCATCTTTGATTGATATAGATTTCATATATTATTTAATTTAAGTTGAATAACTTATCGGATAATGATTGCATGCGTTCATTCGAAGTCTGACTAATCTTGGCAGTAAACTGTTCTACTCTTGTACTATATGTGGCATCTCAATTTTCAAATTGTCTCTTTAAGTCTGTGCTTTAACGGTAAAATTCTTCGGACTTCAACTACTCTATCTTCAAGTGTTTTGTCGTAACTATCCCCTAAATCTAATAATAGTTTTTGGCATGTACTTCCTTTTTCAGAACGTTTTGCAATTGAAATTCATCATGGCTAAATTCATTAGGATTTCCCACTCCAATCCAAAAAAATCATTCTCTTTTAGTTTTACCATTTCTTAAAACAGATTCCTAGAAAGACCAGTGCCATTGATTACATATTCTAAACACCTTCCATAGTACTCAACCGTCGTTAAAAGATTTGTAGCCGTATTTGCTTCACAGTATTTTACGGTTTTTTTTCCTAAATACAATTGCCCGTGATAACTTACAGAGCCATCATCATGTCACACCTACGACGTTCTCCTAAAAGAGTCTTAACTATTTCTTACCATACCGCTCCACATGCTTCTCCGGATCCCATTCAAAATCAAAAAACTTAGCATACTCACTCAAAGGCCCTAAACCGACTGTCGCTCGCACACTATCAACCTTATACGGCTCTGCAATTTCAAAAAAGAAACTTTGACCTGTCTCTTTATCAGATGAGACTTGGCTGCCATAAATTTGTGGTCGTTCATTGCGCATATTGATTCGATCGACTAATAAGGCAACTGAACTCCAATTCACTTCACCTGCATCTGCAGCATCAGTAATTGTTTTCAAGTACTTTTCTTGAATCTCAAGATCAGCATGTTGGATAACAAGGAAGGCTGTTGATGCCAGCCCTGGGCCGACCACCGATTTGCCTGGATAACCTCGCTCTTCGATCACTTCAATAATCCGATCAGTGTTGATGGCGTCAGCCTCATTTTGTAAAACCCATAAGGAGTCCATCTGGGGAGATTGTCTGCCATATGCTTCACCGACTTCGCGCATCTCCTGCCTGTACCGCTGATCTTCATATCTGATGGTTTCAAACTCTTCCATAAGCTCAAGATCTACTCCTGAAGCAACGGCAGCATCTTCATGTGCATTGATCACCATATCCTCAAATACGGTCCCTTTCAAATATGCAAATTCTGGATAGTTTTCAAAAACCTGCTTTGCTCCGCCCCAGTTCAGCTCAAAAGCCTTACCCAATTCTTGATCCAGGTAATTGACATCCATCGCGCTATAGCCGCATGCCGCCGCACGCATAGTGCTGAGATAACTTGTTTGTTTAAGTTTAAATGCTGTTTGATAATAGGTGATACAAGAATCATATTTCATAGATTCCATGGCTGCTTGACCTAGCGTTACGTTTTTGACATAAGCAGGATCATTTGTGGCAAAGGATTGACTTATTCCTTGATAACTAGTGCATCAAGAAGCAAGTTTACAACACCTTAATTTTTTATTTTTAGTGAAGCCTTTAAATTTCCATTTGGTAGTTTTCTTGTTGTGTAAATTGTGATAGTAGATGTATGCTGTTATTTTTTCCTTTAAGTTTTCTA
>CALGLU010000032.1 GCA_937959275.1 uncultured Saprospiraceae bacterium
ATTCTTAAAATGCTGTCTACAACTTGTCTCGTCAGGGAAATTCTCGATAAATTTTAAGATATTCATTTTGAGTTATTTTAACCCAATATCAAAAGTAGCGTGCAGCTATAATACACTTAGGTATAATTGCGGGGACTCATAAAATATAATTACAATTATATTTCCTCAAAAAATTTATTTTTTTCTATAAAATTAATTACATTCATATTGTATACTCGGACAAAACTTCCAAAGAATTCTTGTCCTCAACATTTAGTTATAGTATTGCTATAGGTGTTAATGCTATAGGTGTTAAACTATTTTATTTCGAACACGCTTAAACGCTTAAATTATGGACAATTTAGCATATGCTTTATTTTTCTTCTTTACAATTAATATTTCTTTATCTGGACAAGAATTATCTGAAAACAATGCCGCCGATTGGGGTGTCTTTGATGCAAGCGGATTGACAAACAATGTGTCAGATAATAGCAACTTTGTTCAAGTAGGGAATTATTCAATTGAATTTAACTCAAACAGTGGTTTTCAAACTGGTTTATTTTATCCTGATACAAAAGATGCAAGTTGGGATTTAACTAATATGTCTCTTGCTTTTGATGTGTATGCTTTAAACAGCAATGCGAACGGATTCCAGAAGGATGTCATCTTTAGACTACACACAACGGATTCAGATTATTTCGAATATGAGCGTACGGGAACATTAATTGTTGACCAATGGAATAGTTATGAAGTACCTTTGGATGATTCTGATCCCTGTGCATTTTGGCAAAGAACACAAGTCGGTAATCCAAGTTTGGCAACAATTAATTTTGTGGAATTTGAATTTGATACATGGGATTTTGGATTTGATCTATACTTAGATGGTGTAGAATTTATTAATTATTCACCTGATAATTTCATTCCTGCTCAAAATGAATATGTTGAATTAACGAATGCATTAGTTGTTCTGCGAAACCAAAATGGAAATTTACTTAATGCGCCACTCGTAGAAATTCAAGCTGTCACTGAAGAGGTTTCCTTATTTTTTTGGAGGCACTCAAAACAGAGCTTAAATCTTAAATGGGATATCATTGAGATTGCTGCAAATGTTGATGTGTTTGGTATTGGCGACCAATTGGATCCTGCAAAAGTTGAGACCTTGCTTCTCAATGAAGGAGTTGTCAATGACCAATTTGATGCCGTCTTAGTCACTGGGACAGGTATAGGAAACTTTGGTTGGACTAGTGGTGCTTACCAATTACTAGGTAAGGCAGGTTTTGGTCAATTCGGATGGCTAGGATCATTGGAAGATGACACTTGGACAACTGTCCATGAGTTTAATCATACAATGGATGGCTTAATGAATTCTGCTGGATTTGCAATGTATCCTCATAATCATCCAGCCATTGCTTTCGCCAACGGAGAGTTTGTACCAAATTCAGGACCTAATTTTGATTTAAACGCTAAAATATTACAATCGCTTTCTAAAGCTGACTGGTTCAAATTAATTGAATGTGGAGTCTGGGGTTTAGCAATGAGTTTTGAGGATGCTGATGGTGACGGTTTCGCTGATGATGACAGCAATGTCCCATTGGATGAAGTGCGCTTTGGTTCTAATTTTAGATTAGTAGATACCGATAATGATGGACTATCTGATTTAGAGGAATCTTATGCAGGGGTTTTTCTTTCAGCAGATCCATTAAGTTGTGATTCAGACGGAGATAATCTTGTTGATGGATTTGATCCTGAAGTATTGTATAGTGTAAGTTCAAAAATAGACTATAAAGAGAGTATTCCAGGCAATACAAATTTTGGAGACTATGTTGGTATTGGTAGTCAATCTGGAGTAAACCTGTATGCCAACTTTGACGAATCTAGATTGTATTTTGCTATTGAAAATAACCCCTTTATCGGTGAGGATTTTTCTGTGTCATTTGATTTGCATGGCGATGGTTTATTTTATGGTAGAGATAATGTGACTCTCTTTTTTCAAGGAAATACTTTAGTTAACGCTGAGCTGCATGATGAAAGTGCAACACCAATAATTACATCATTACCCCTAAGTATTTTTGTAGCTACAGTCGCCAATGGCGGTGCAGATATATTCATTGCTATTCAGGAATCGATGGAGTATGACTTTGTCAGTATAGAAGGAACTGAAATCGGGTTTAGGTTTGTGGGAGCAATGCCTTACCAATCCAGCCTTTTTGATCTAGATGATTATGCACAATTTATCTTATGTGGTTCCGCAGGGATCGACAATAGAGTAGCACCTAGTTTAAGTTGTGCTGCTGGTCCAGCCAGATGTCCATTCATTACTTGCCCAGAAAGCGTAGACATTGTATGTTCAGAAGATGCAATACCTGGGCCAATCGCTATTGATACAATATGCTCTTTAGCTGATCATACAATTGATATTTCTGGACCAGTTATTACAGGTGATCCTAACTGTCCAGGCGCAACGTTCACCTTTACCTATATTGTCTCTGATCTCTGTGCGAATATTGATACATGTATCCAAGTGTTCGTGATTGAAAATGATGGACCAACTTTGGATTGTCCAGATGATAGAACTATCGAATGTAGTGATGAAGTCGCACCTGCAAATCCAAACTTCACGGTGAGTTGTGGTACATCTCAAGTGATCACCACAGGTCCGGTCATAGACGGCGATCCAGACTGTCCAGGGACGACGTATACATATACGTATACGGTAACTGACATTTGTGGTCGATCAGTGAGCTGTGATCAAGTACTAACGATAATGAATGATGACCCTGTCTTACAGTGTCCAATGGATAAAGTCATAGAATGTAGCGATGAAGTTGCTCCAGAAAATCCAAGCTTTACTACAAGTTGTGGAGATGGAGTTCTTGATATCACAGGACCCATTATAAACGGTGACCCAGATTGCTCAGCTACGACCTATACATACACCTATACAGTCACTGACGTTTGTGGCAGATCAGTTACCTGCGATCAGGTATTAACAATTGTCAATGATGATCCTGTATTAGTTTGTCCGATAGATAAAATGATCGTGTGCAGCGATGAGGCAATAGCAGAAAATCCAAGTTTTACAACAAGTTGTGGAGATGGGATGCTTGAAGTCACGGGCCCTGTTGTTGACGGTGATCCCGATTGCCCTGGCACAACACATACGTATACTTATACTGTGACCGATGTTTGTGGAAGAATCGTCACTTGTACTCAAGTGTACACAATTGGAATAGGAGCTCCTCCTGTATTGGAATGTCCTGATGATGAAATTGTCCTGTGTGTTGATGACATCATAGTGGGCGATGTTACTTATGATACAACTTGTGGTGTAGATGCAACGGTTGATTTAAGTGGTCCTGCGATCTCACAAGTGGCTGATTGTATAGGCGTTGTACATGAATATACATTCACCATAACAGATGCTTGCAATCGAGAGTCTGTTTGTGTGCAGACGTTTACCGTCCAAGATGCCACGCCTCCAGTCATAACAGTCTGTCCACCAGATCAAGCTGTGGCCTGCGAAAATGATATTATGACTGGCATGCCTGTATATACAACATATTGTGGTGTCAATGCAAGCGTAGAAATTGCTGGGCCCTTAGTGGTCGGTGATCCAAATTGTGATGGTACAACCTATGAATACACCTATATCATAACTGATGAATGCGGATTATCATCAACGTGTCCTCAAGTATTTACTATTCAAAATGGTCCACCACCAATGATCGAATGTCCCGCCGACCAAATTGTAGACTGTGCTATTGATATAGTGACAAGTATGCCAATATATACAACGACTTGTGGCGTAGATGCCAGCTTTACAGTAGAGATGACTAATGTTACCGGGGTACCAGATTGTCCAGGTACAGTGTATGAATATACGTATACAGTGACTGATGCATGCGGAAGAGTATCGACTTGTATTCAAACCTTTACGATTAATGCAGGAGATGCACCAAGCATCACGGAATGTCCTGACGACAAATTTATATCCTGTGAGGAAGATATTATTTTGGATGATATACAAGTGACTACGAGTTGTGGTGTTGAGTCGACTATAGAGATTACTGGACCTGTAGTTGTGGGATCTCCTAATTGCCCCGGCACAACGTATACCTATACGTATATAGTCACTGATGCCTGTCTTGGATCTAGTACCTGTGTGCAGGTGTTTACAATTGATGCTGGAGATGGACCAATCATTATGTGTCCAGGAAATTCTACTGTAAGCTGTGAATCAGAAATCAGAGTACCATTTGTATCGTATACGACAAGTTGTGGAGTAGATGCAACAGTCACTAAAACTGGTCCTGTTGTAAATGGTGATCCTACGTGTGATGGTACGACATATACATACACGCACACAGTGACTGACGCTTGTGGTCGAACAGCAACTTGTATTGAAGTCATTACTATAAGTAATACATGTAAGCGACTTGACTTTGATCTATATCCTGCAGCAACTATTATATCGAGTCAGTATCCTGGGGTTCATATTTCAACGCATGATAATCATGACTTTCCGGCAATGATCTTTGATACAGGTAATCCTACAGGGAATGATTATGATATCGGAACTCCAAATGAAATGTATGGAGGACCAGGAATAGGCTTGGGTTTCTGTAATGCTGAATTTCAAGGGAATGCACTTATTATCTCGAAAGACCGACATATTCCAAATGAGACAGAAGGGACTTTAATATTTGAATTTGATTGTGCAGTGCTGATTAGAAGTATTGATTTTATAGATATGGAATGTGGTCATAATACGATCACATTATATAATATGGATAATGAAGTTATTGAAGTCATTGACCTCCCACAATTTGGAGAAAATAGTTTCCATGTCGAAACAATCGATATTGGCGGAGTGTATAGAATGGAAGTTGAGTTTCCATGTGCAGGTGGAGCGATTAGTGATGTGAAGTATTGTGAAGATATGACGCCCGGCTCTATGTGCGGATTGTGTGAGAGTGCAACATTGGATTTTAGTGAGCATGGATATGATTGGGTTGCAAATGCAATGTCTGGATCCTATACAGCGGATTATCAGACCTTCGATATTGAGATTACTGATCCAGATAACATTTTTGTCGACTCTGAAGAGTCTATGGCAGGGATTGATATTGGCATAGATCCTCACGATGTCCATGATATATTACCAATCACATATAATCTATCTGAAGTTTCGAATAATGTGATTTTTGATATCGTTGATCTTGATTTTAAGGACAGTGGTAGCATGCAGCAAGAGCAAGTCTGTATATGTGGATTTTTAGATGGGGGATTAGTACCTATTTATCCCACAATCATTTCTCTAGATGGTAGTGTTGTTGTCGATGGAAATTGTGCCTATGCGACTGCAAACTCGGCTGTGTCACATCAGGATGAAAGCATTCTAGTTAACTTTAAAGAGTGTGTAGATCAAATTGTTATTAAATACGGTACAGGACCACATTCTCCGACATCAAATCCGACCTATTCTAAAATCGTAGTTGGTAAAAATTATGGCTTTACGACTGAGACTTGTCCTGGGGTATGTGAGCCATGTGGATTAATTGGAGATGTAGATGGTGATGGCATTTGTGACGATTGTGACATTTGTTTATCAGGAGATGATACGGTTGATTCTGATGGTGATGGCTTGCCAGATGCTTGTGATGGAGACTGTATTGGTTCTGTGGATGGAGATGATGATGACGCAGACGGCGTTTGTAATGCAGATGATATTTGCCCTGGAGGGAATGACAATATTGATCTTGATGGGAATGGGGTGCCAGATGAATGCGAAGAATGCTTCGAATACAAACTTGTATTTGGATGTACGAATGAATGGGTTGATAATTCTGTATCAGGAACTTATACTGTGCTTGAGCAAACCTTCGATATCAATATTATGGATATGGATAATATTCTTGTTGATACAGAGCAAGAAGGATTTGGCCTCAAGGTCGGTATAGATCCACACGATGTAGATGATGTTGTATTAATAAAATATACGCTGTCAGAAATAGCAAGTTCAGTTATGTTTGATATTGTCGATTTAGACTATAAAGATTCAGGATCTATGCAGCATGAGGCAGTTTGTGTAGTTGGTTATTTAGGTGATGATCCAATTGAAATATTACCAACAATTACATCTCTAGAAGGCAGTGTAGCGATTATGGGTAATTGTGCAGAAGGAACTACAAATTCGGCTGTCTCTCATGAAGATGAAAGTATCATGGTTGTCTTCGATCAATGTGTTGATCAAATTGTGATCGAGTATGGCACTGGTTCAAATTCACCTACAATTGATCCCTCTTATTCTAAAATTACCATTGGTCTTGACCTTGGGTTTAAAACCGAAGTCTGTGAGCATGAATGTATTGTTTGCGAAGAGGTAATGAATCTAGTTGGCGACGCCTCTGATGTTCATTATCAAGTTTCTAATCTCATCGAATCAGTACAAAGGGTGCAGGGCAATGAAGTTATTTATGATGCTGGACAATCTATAATCCTTCATCCAGATTTTGAGGTGATGGGCGGTGCAGCATTTGAAGCATTTATTGAAGGATGTGAAGAAAACTAAATCGAGCTCTGTGTAAAGTTTGAATGACATATTCTTAAAATCTACAAAGAGATTGTATCGAAAGGTGCAATCTCTTTTTTCAATATCAATATCAATATCAATATCAATTACAATGTCAATTTTAATTTCAAAATTCTTCTTTGTGTCTAAGTTGTATTTGGGTACTTATGAAAATCTATGTTCTCTATGTGTCTATGTGGTGCAAAAATATATGTCACCTATGCCAACTACCTAATTAAAAAACCTCCTTTAAGTGGATCATGATCATCAAGCCAAAATTCATGTTTGCCTGTGTAATAAGCAATGCCACTCACTTTAGGAATGATTGCTTCTTTCCCTTCAAAATTAACGACCGACTGTATTTCAACATCCATGTAGCTCTCCAATAGACTCTCAATCCGTATGGCTTGATTTGGATCGAGTAGTCCTTTAGCATGAAGAATAGCAGCTCTACCAGATACGCCAGATCCGGTGGCAGATCGATCTAATTCACCATCTGCGAAAATACAGACATTTCGACTGTGCACAGCATCGTTGTCTGAGTCTTCTCGAAAGATACAGCCGTATAAAAAGCTTAAATCTGCCTCACGGGGATGTTTGATCTGTTGGTTCTTCGCTTGCACGTGGGCTTTTAGTTTTCTACCCAATGCGACTAAGGCTTGCCCGTCTGAAGGCAAACACTGCAGCCCAAACTGATCCACATCCGCATAGGCATAGAAGGCACCCCCATATGCCAAATCATAGTTTATTTTTCCATAACGATCAAAATTAGTTTCAAAATTGCCCACATAAAAAGAGGGGACATTTAAAAAGCTGACCTTGGTAACTTCTCCGTTTTCAATTACACAACTCACATCCAATTGACCGCAAGGCGCATCTATTTTAAATCGAGTCATCGGCAGTGTTTTTTCTACCCAACCCAAATCGACAGCCGCTTTACCAATCGCAATCGTCGCATGCCCGCACATCGTACTGTATCCCTCATTATGCATAAAAATCACCCCAAACGCAGAATCCTCCCGCTCAGCTTGTACTCTAAGCAAGCCATACATATCTGCATGACCCCGTGGCTCCCACATCAAAGCTTTGCGCAAATGATCATACGACTTTTGCAACGCCCGCCTCACTGCTAAGATTGGTTGCTGTTCAAATTTTGGATAGCCTTCAAGAATGATACGTACAGGCTCACCACCCGTATGCATATCTATTGTTTTTAGTGCAGTAAAATTATCACCAATCATAATAACTAAGATAAGATAGAATCAACAATGTAGTCCAAAGTCCGCTAAGCATATTGCTAAACTCAAATCAAATGAAAAATTTATCAAGCAACAATAGTTTGATACCGAATGATTTTCATGACATTAGTTGACGTAATTACAAAAGCGAAAAGATGAATAAGCCCAAAGTCTTGATCACATGGCCATTAAAAGAATCGACAACACAGCACTTCTCGGATTCTCTTGAATTTATATGCATCCCAGGCAAAGGTGATTTGCTGGAAGAAACAGCCAACCTGATACACGATGTAGATGGCTTGATGGTGTTGGGCATTCAAGTCGATAAAGACCTGATCGATAAAGGCACACACTTAAAAGTGATCTCTAATTTAGCTGTCGGTTACGATAATATTGATGTCGCCTATGCCAATCAAAAAGGTATCGCTGTCTCCAATACCCCGCACAGCGTCACTGCACCCACTGCTCAACTAGCCATCGGCTTATTACTCGCCCTAACCAGAAAAATTTGTATCCTAGATGTAGCCGTCAAAGCTCAAGAATACGAGAGCTGGAGCTTACCGCTCATGTCAGGTGTATCCATCGAAGGACTCACCATCGGCATCATGGGCTGGGGGAGGATCGGTGCTGCTGTGGCAACACTCGCACAAGCATTAGGCATGCATGTAGTATACAACAAACGAACACAGCTGGATCCAGCAGTAGAAGGTCAACTTAATATTCAATACAAAACACCTAAAGCTTTATTTGCTGAATCAGACGTTGTCTCTCTACATATGCCACTCAATGCCGATACGAAACATATGATCGATAAAGAACTCTTGTCGATAATGAAGCCAAGCGCCTATCTCATTAATACTGCACGAGGTGGTGTGACGCATCCAGATGATCTATATGATGTATTGAGTCAGCAAAAAATAGCAGGCGCGGCTCTCGATGTGTTTTGGGACGAGCCCCACATTCCTCAACGATACAGAGAATTAGACAATGTTATTTTGACACCGCACATCGGCACCAATTCCAAAAAAGGCCGTAAAGATATGCTAATCGAAGTCCATGAAAATATTGTTTCCTTTTTTGAAACAGGTGATGTGATTTCAAGAGTGGTGATTTAAGCCACATATGTAGACAAAATATGCCAAAAGCACTAGTCAATATTATCTTGACAGACCACTAGCTTACTCAATAAACAAGACACCAACTTGCCCCAAACCCTCAATCACAACTGACAGCTCATCACCTGCAACAACTTTTACCACAGGACCCAAAGCCCCCGATAATATCACCTCCCCAGCCTCCAAAGGCGTATCTAGCTCAAACATCTGCTTAGCCAACCAATGCACCGCATTCAATGGCGAACCCATACAAGCCCCACCAGTCCCTTCACTCACTGCTTCACCATTCTTCACCATCGCCATCTGGCAGCCCACCACATCAAACTCGTCCAAAGTCCGCGGCGTATGCCCCAACACAA
Organism: uncultured Saprospiraceae bacterium; assembly: GCA_937959275.1. Classification (GTDB taxonomy): domain Bacteria; phylum Bacteroidota; class Bacteroidia; order Chitinophagales; family Saprospiraceae; genus CALFUK01. The sequence continues at coordinate 9,263 of CALGLU010000032.1, forward strand.
AATGACTCGCAGACGCATTATCCGCAACCGTATCCGTAATCCCAATCTCCCAATCCGCAATGCGGCTATCCACAATCTCAATCGCCGGCACAGCATAATCAATCGCAGCCATTATATCCACAATCGTGAGATGCTCGTAATCCAAATCCTCTCCCAGCACAAAAGCAATCTCTGCTTCAGCGCGCGGCTGTATCAATGCTGACATCGAAACAGACAACCCATTCAATACCTCCATGTCGTGAAACAGAACACCAAAATCCGGCTGTCCCACTCCCAATTGCTGCTGCACAGCTAATGAAGTCAAGCCTATCTTTTTACCAATAATTCTCGCACCCGCATCCACCCGATACCGAGTGTTGATTTGCTGGACTGCGTAGGCATCTGTCACATCCGTTAACTGATAAGTCGCTGATAACGGAGCAATAGGCCGATTCGTTTTTGCCGCAATTCGAAGATCTTGAGCGATTTGTTGTGTATCCATAGTTGTGTAGTAAAGATACAAGGGATATTGCCATGGTCGTTATTACAAGCTTGAATTCTCATAGCAGCTAATCCATTTAATTCTCAACAGCTTCAGCCTCCACCCTTCCCACTTCCTCCTTCCCACTTCCCACTTCCTCTTTCCCACTTCCCACTTCCTCCTTCCCACTTCCTCCTTCCTCCTTCCTACTTCCTCCTTCCTCCTTCCTACTTCCCACCCTTATCCTCATCTACTCATTCTCCCATTTACTCATCTACTCATCTACTCATCTACTCATCTACTCATCTACTCATCTACTCATCTACTCATCTACTCATCTACTCATCTACTCATCTACTCATCTACTCATCTACTCATCTACTCA